>JBMOKE010000177.1:0-4397 GCA_049315425.1 Mycobacterium sp.
GGCCCGTGCATCTTCGGCTTGACGATGTAGATCGAGCCGGTGCGGCTGTTCTGATGCGGCCCCCTGTCGCCACCGCTGTGAAGGCCGTGCGTGGCGATCAGGCTGGTGAACAATGCGTCCTGAATGCCCTCGGGAACTTCCCTGCCCTCGGCGTCCACGATGGCGTCATTGGTCATCAGATGCCCGACGTTGCGGACGAACAGCAGGCTGCGGCCGGGGAGGGTGAATTCGGTTCCATCCCCTCCGACGTATACGCGGTCGTCGGTGAGCACCCGGGTAAAGGTCTTACCGCCCTTGCTGACTGACTCGGCAAGGTCGCCCCTGTTGAGCCCCAACCAGTTTCGGTACCCCAGCACCTTGTCATCGGCGTCGACAGCGGTAACCGAGTCCTCGAAGTCCATGATTGTGGTAATTGCGGACTCCAGCACCACATCCTTGACACCGGCCGGATCTGTCGACCCGATCACCAGGTCGCGGTCGATCTGTATCTCAATGTGCAGACCGTGATTGACCAGTAGCACCGAGGTGGGTGCGGCCGGGTCGCCGAGGTATCCGGCGAATTGCGCGGGGTCTGCCAGCCCGGTGACGTCTCCGTCGATCAGCGCCACCTCGACTTCACCATCTGAGATCAGGAACCGGGTGACGTCGCAGTAGCTGCCCGAACTCAGTGGGACGACGTCATCGAGAAACCGCTTGGCGTAGGCGATGACTTTATCTCCGCGGACGGCGTTGTAGCTGGAACCCTGCTCAGCTCCGCCGTCGGTGCTGATGACGTCTGTGCCGTAGAGGGCGTCGTACAGCGATCCCCAGCGTGCGTTGGCGGCGTTGAGTGCGAAGCGCGCATTGAGAATGGGCACCACCAGCTGGGGGCCCGCGGTCGAGGTGATCTCAGCGTCCACTCCCGAGGTCGAGATGGTGAAGTCGGGCGGCTCGGGGAGTAGGTATCCGATATCGGTCAGAAACTGTCGGTACTCGACCTCGTCGATACCGCCGATGACGCGCTGACGGTGCCACTTGTCGATCTCCGCCTGTAGCTCCTCGCGGCGAGCCAGCAACTGTTCGTTGCGGGGTGTGAGATCGGCGACCACCTTGTCGACGCCTGACCAAAAGCTATCCGGGTCGATACCGGTTCCGGGCAAGGCTTCGTTGGTGATGAAGTCGTACAGCGTCCGTGCCACACGCAAATTGCCTACTGCAACCCGATCAGTCATGGTTCCTCCCTGAGGGAAAGTCGACTGATCCTATCCGTGAATCCCATCGCGCACCGTTCCCACCACATCTTCGACGAGGTCTTCGAGCGCCAGCAGTCCTGACACCGTGCCGTCGGTACCGGTCAGCAACGCCAGGTGGCTGTTGTTCTGACGCAGCCGCGAGAGCGCATCGGGCAGCGGCATGGACGCGGGCAACCGCGGCAGGTAGCGCACTACCGAGGCGCTGACCACCGCACCCGGACGGTCGATGAGGTCGAGGATGTCCTTGATATGGACAAAGCCGATGAACTCACCCGCCCCGTCGACCACCGGAAAGCGCGAATACCCGGTTTTCGACAGTGCCTGCTCGATCGCCGCCACGCTGGGCCCGGTTCCGGCCGCCGCAACCGGAACCGTGTGGATTTCGGCCAGTGGAACCCCGACATCACCGGCGATTCGATTGCGGATCTGTAGCGCGCGAGACAGCCGCATATGTTCCTCGGGATCCAGCAGTCCCTCCGACCGCGATTCGGCGATCATCTCGGCCAACTCCACCATCGACACGGTGTTCTCCAGCTCAGTCTTGGGTTCCACGCCCAGCGCACGCACGATCAGCTTTGCGGACCAGTCGTAGACGGCGATGATCGGCCGGGTTGCCTTGACCCACAACAGGTATGGCGGCACCAGCAACATCGCGGCTTTCTCGGGTCCGGCCAGTGCGATGTTCTTGGGCACCATCTCGCCGAGCAGCACATGCAGAATGACCACGATCGTGATCGCCACGATGAACGAGACCGTGTGCAGGAGTGCCTCGGAGACGCCGAACAGTTCGAACACCGGCGCGAGTAGATGCGCCACCGCGGGCTCGCCGACCCGGCCAAGAACGATCGAGCCGACGGTGATTCCCAGCTGCGCGCCGGCCAGCATGACCGAGAGGTTCTCTCCCGCGCGGATGACCGTCATGGCGCTGTGTTTGCCTTGCTCCGCCAACGCCTCCAGTCGGTCCCGGCGGGCGGAGATCAGAGCGAATTCGGCGGCAACGAAGAACGCGTTGGCTGCGATCAATAGCACGGTGAGCAGGATCGCGAAGAGATCACCCATCAGGTCAGCCCCAGGGTTTCATCGAGCCCCGCACCGCCGTGGCTGACGATCTTGACCAGATCGATCAGATCGATGCGCCGACCGTCCATTCGGGCTACCGATGCTCGCCACCGGGGCGGATTATCCGGCGCCGCGTCGGGATCGAATGCGGTGAGTTCCACCGATTCACCTTCGGTGGGGATATGTCCGAGAACGGCCATGACCAGCCCACCTATCGTCTCGTAATCACCTTCGGGTGCGCGGAACTCGGTCTGCTCTGCGATTTCGTCAATGCGCAACAGGCCCGACACCCGGTGTCCACCAGAGATTTTCACGACATCGGGGGTCGACTGATCGTGCTCGTCGCGGATATCTCCGACGATTTCCTCGATCAGGTCCTCCATCGTCACCATCCCGGCGATGCCGCCGTATTCGTCGGCCACCAGAGCTGTCTGCAGTCCGCTGGTCCGGATCTGTTCCATGAGTGAGTCCCCGTCGAGCGTCGAGGGAACCACCGGCACAGGCTGAGCCAGCTTGTCGAGTCTGGTGCTGATCCGCTGCGCGTGGGGTATCTCGAAGACCTGCTTGAGGTGAACGACCCCGATGGTTTCGTCGAGATCGCCCTTGGTGACCGGGAATCGGGAGTGGCCGGTCTGGCGAACCATGGCCAACAGGTCCGCCACGGTGTCGTCGGCCTCCAGCGCTTCGATCTTGGATCGGGGTGTCATGAACTCCTCGGCGATACGCCCGCCGAACTGCAAGGAGCGGTCAACCAGGTTTGCGGTCGGCTGATCCAGCGAACCCTGCTTGGCCGAGGTCCGCACCAGCGACACCAGTTCCTGCGGTGAGCGCGCAGAACTCAATTCGTCAGCCGGCTCGATACTGAGGCGTCTGAGTATCCGATTCGCGGTGCTGTTGGTTAACCGGATCAACGGTGTGAAGGCGGCTGAGAACAGCACCTGCGGGCCGGCGACCAGCCGTGCGGTCGGCAACGGCACCGCCACGGCCAGATACTGCGCGACCAGCTCGCCGAAGATCATCGACACCGACGTCGCGATGAACAGCGACAGGATTAACGACGCACCCCCCACCCAGTGCTCCGGTACCTTGGCGGCGGCCAGTACCGGTGTCAGCAGTCGCGCGATCACCGGCTCAGCCAGATAGCCGGTAGCCAGCGTGGTAATCGATATGCCGATCTGGGCACCGGACAGTTGGAACGACAATGTGCGGTGCGCTCGCTGAATCATTTTGTCGCGCCTGCCGCCGGTGCGGGCGTTGGCATCGACGGTGCTGCGCTCCAACGCGGTCAGGGAGAACTCAGCCGCCACGAACACCGCGGTGCCCAGGGTCAGCAGTGCAAAGGCGAGCAAGCTCAGACCTACCGAGACGACGCTCACCGCAGCCGCCTCAGATGATCGCCGGGCCCCGAGCCCGGCTGACTAGTGGAGGGCTCGGCGTCGGAGGCCTCGGCGCGCGCCGGACTCTCGGAACACCCAGGGCCGGAAGCCACGAGTGGGTCCTGCGGCACTGAGGTTCCTTTCTGGTCGGCGAACACACTTGATGCTAGCTGGTGGGCGGCCCCGGGCAGGGTCACCAGCCCGCCGGGAGTGGGTGCCCCTCGACGAAGCCGGCGGCGGACTGCACGCCGAGGACAGCCCGTTCGTGCAGTTCACCGATCGTGGCAGCCCCGACATAGGTGCAGGTGCTGCGGACCCCGGAGGTGATGTGGTCGAGCAGATCCTCGACTCCGCCACGATCGGGGTCCAGCGCCATCCGGGAGGTGGAGATGCCTTCTTCGAACAACGCCTTGCGGGCCCGGTCGAATGGACTGTCCCCGGCGGTGCGGGCGGCTACCGCACGCTTGGAGGCCATCCCGTAGCTCTCTTTGTACGCTCGGCCATCCCGATCGAACATGAGGTCACCCGGGGATTCGTAGGTGCCGGCGAACCAGGATCCGATCATGACGTTCGAAGCACCGGCCGCCAGCGCAAGTGCGACATCGCGGGGATGACGCACCCCACCATCAGCCCAGACGTGGGCACCGAGTTCCCTCGCGACAGCCGCACATTCGAGTACAGCGGAGAACTGGGGCCGACCGACGCCGGTCATCATCCTGGTGGTGCACAT
>JBMOKE010000035.1:0-19456 GCA_049315425.1 Mycobacterium sp.
ATCGTCGAAGGCGACGTGCGGTTCTCGCTGCCGTTCGGGGCAGGCGTCTGATGCGACTTCCCTACAGCTGGCTGCGTGATGTCGTGCGGGCCGGTGCACCAGGATGGGACGTTTCGCCGACAGAACTCGAGCAGGCGTTGATCCGGGTCGGGCACGAGGTCGAGGACGTCATCACGCTGGGTCCGGTGAGCGGACCGGTTGTCGTCGGCCGGGTAACCGGGTTCGAACTTGTTGCGGCCAAGAAACCCATCCGGGCCTGCACGGTGGATGTGGGCGAGGGAACTGACCGCGATATCGTCTGCGGTGCAACGAATTTCGCTGTGGGCGATCTGGTGGTGACAGCGCTACCCGGTGCAATGCTGCCCGGTGACTTCCACATCGTCTCACGCAAAGTCTATGGCTCGGTGTCCGATGGCATGATCTGCTCGGCCGCCGAACTCGGCATGGGTACGGATCATTCCGGCATCCTGGTGCTGCCACCCGGCACCGCCGAACCGGGCGCTGATGCGATCGCCGTGCTCGGTCTTGACGATGTGGTGTTCGACCTGGCAGTCACACCCGATCGCGGCTATTGCCTGTCGGTGCGCGGTATCGCCCGCGAGATCGCGTGCGCGTACGACCTGCCATTTGTCGACCCCGCTTGTGATCCGAACGTGGTGCCGGCCCTGCCCGCTGAGGGCACCGCACTGCCGGTGACGATCCAGCCAGGAACCGGCGTCAGCCGCTTCGCCCTGCGCGCGGTGACCGGAATCGACCCGGCCGCGGTGTCGCCGTGGTGGTTGCGTCGCCGGCTCATGTTGAGCGGTATTCGGCCGATCTCCCCGGCCGTCGACGTCACCAACTACGTCATGCTCGAACTCGGTCACCCCATGCACGCCCACGATCGCAGTCGCATCCACGGCGAGTTCGCGGTGCGGTTCGCCGAGCCCGGGGAGACCGTCGTGACCCTGGACGGCATCGAGCGCACACTCGAACCCGGCGACGTGCTGATCGTCGACGATGTGGCCGTGTCCGCGATCGGCGGTGTGATGGGCGCAGGTAGCACCGAGATCGATGCCAACACCACCGATGTCCTGCTGGAAGCCGCGGTGTGGGATCCCGCCGCGGTATCGCGCACGGTGCGCCGGTTGCATCTGGTCAGCGAGGCCGGCCGACGCTACGAGCGGTCGGTGGACCCGGCCGTCTCGGTATCGGCCATCAACCGCGCCTCGACCCTGCTGGCCGAAATCGCCGGTGGCACAGTGGGGTCCGCGCTCACCGACTGGCGCGGCGATCCGCCCCGCGAAGACTTCTCCCCGCCGCCGGTGCGGTTGCCCATCGACCTTCCCGATCGGATGGCCGGTGTTGTCTATCCGGATGGCGCCACGGTGCGTCGCCTCACCCAAATCGGTGCGCGGGTCACTTCGGACCCGGGTTCGGACGTACTGACCGTCACCCCGCCGAGTTGGCGGCCCGATATCGCCGCACCGGCCGACCTCGTCGAGGAGGTGCTGCGACTGGAGGGCCTCGACGTGATTCCCTCGGTGCTGCCCACCGCTCCTGCGGGATGCGGATTGACGCCGGGCCAGCAGCGCCGCCGCGCAATCGGCAAATCGCTGGCGCTGTCCGGTTTCGTTGAAGTGCTACCCACTCCATTCCTCCCCGCCGGTGTGTTCGACCAGTGGGGTTTGGCTGACGACGACCTACGCCGCCGGACGACGTCGGTACTCAATCCGTTGGAGGCCGACCGTCCGCATCTGGCCACCACACTGCTGCCGGCACTGTTGGAAGCATTGTCCCGCAATGTTTCCCGGGGATTCGGCGATGTAGCGCTGTTCTCGATCGCCCAGGTGGTGCAGCCGACCACGCAGACCCGCGCCATTGGGCTGATCCCCACCGATCGCCGGCCCACCGATGCCGAGATCGCATTGCTTGACGAAGCCCTCCCGAACCAGCCGGTGCACATCGGGGTGGTGCTGGCCGGATTGCGCGAGCCCCGCGGACCGTGGGGTCCCGGCCGTCCCGTCGAGGCGGCCGATGCATTCGAGGCTGTGCGGGTGATCGCCCGTGCCGCCGGTGTGGAGGTTGAACTGCGGCCGACGCACCACCTGCCGTGGCATCCGGGCCGGTGCGCCGAGGTCGTCGTCGACGATCAGGTGGTCGGCCACGCCGGCCAGCTGCACCCGGCGGCCCTCGAACGGTCCGGACTGCCCAGGGGCACCTGCGCGGTGGAACTCGATATCGACGCGTTTCCGGTAGGCACGGGCCTGCCGTCACCCCGGGTGTCGCCGTTCCCGGCCGTTTTCCAGGACGTCAGCCTGGTGGTCGCCGCCGAGGTCGCCGCCCAGGGAGTCATCGACGCCGTGCGGGACGGGGCCGGAGATCTGCTCGAGCACATCGCCCTGTTCGACGTCTACACCGGACCGCAGATCGGTGAGGGCCGCAAGTCCTTGACCCTGGCCCTGCGGTTCCGGGCGACCGACCGCACTCTCACCGAGGACGAGGCCAGCGCGGCACGGGACGCCGGTGTGGCCGCGGCCGGTGAGCGGTTCGGCGCTGTCCTGCGCGCCTGACCCCCCTTCCCGCGAGCAGACATAAACTCGCATAAATTGAGGCCCCTGAGTGCGAGTTTGCGTCTGCTCGCGGGGAGTATTGGGCATTAAATTGCATTATCGTGTATAAGAATGCACAATAATGCCCATGACTTCGGTGGCAATTGCCGGCGCCAGCGGGTATGCCGGGGGAGAGATCCTGCGCCTGCTGCTGGGCCATCCGGCCTTCGGCGATGGCCGGATGAGCATCGGCGCGCTGACCGCTGCCGCCAGCGCAGGCACTCACCTGATCGAGCACCACCCGCATCTGCTGCCGTTGGCGCAGCGGGAACTGGAACCCACCGAGGTCGAGGTACTTGCCGGCCACGATGTGGTCTTCCTGGCCCTGCCGCACGGCCACTCCGCCGCGCTCGCCGAACAACTCGGCCCTGACACCGTCGTCATCGATTGCGGTGCCGACTTCCGGCTCACCGATGCCGGTGACTGGGAGCGCTTCTACGGCACGCCGTACGCCGGTCACTGGCCGTATGGTCTGCCTGAACTCCCCGGTTGCCGGGATCGCCTTCGTGGCGCCACCCGGATTGCGGTGCCGGGCTGCTATCCGACCGCCGCGCTGCTGGCACTGCTACCGGCGGTGGCGGCCGGGCTCGTCGAACCAGACGTCACGGTGGTCGCGGTCAGCGGTACTTCGGGAGCGGGCCGGGCCGCCAAGGTGGATCTGCTCGCCTCGGAGGTGATCGGATCAGCGCGGGCCTACAACATCGCCGGTGTGCACCGGCACACCCCGGAAATCGCCCAGGGACTGCGCGCCGTCACCGATCGCGATGTCACTGTGTCGTTCACCCCGGTGCTCATCCCAACCGCCCGTGGGATTCTCGCGACCTGTACGGCGCGCACCTCGGCCTCGCTGTCTGAGATCCGCGCCGCCTACGAAAACGCCTATGACGCAGAGCCATTCGTCTATCTGCTACCTGAGGGTCAGCTGCCCACCACGGGTTCGGTGATCGGAAGCAACGCCGCACAACTCGCCGTCGCCCTGGATGCCGACGCGGGCGTGATGGTCGCGATCTGTGTGATCGACAATCTGGTCAAGGGAACCGCCGGTGCGGCGGTGCAGTCGATGAACCTGGCGTTGGGCTGGCCGGAGACCGACGGGCTCTCGGTGGTCGGGGTGGCGCCGTGATTCCCGGCGGGCAGGAGCGCAGCGACTCGGGGATGGACGCTGAACCCACCACACGGTTGCTGCGCACCCAGGGTGTCACCGCACCCGCCGGGTTTCGTGCCGCCGGGATCGCCGCGGGTATCAAGAAATCCGGGAAACCCGATCTTGCACTGGTGTTCAACGAGGGCCCGGACTACGCCGCCGCCGGGGTATTCACCCGGAACCAGGTCAAGGCCGCCCCCGTGTTGTGGAGTGCGCAGGTCTTGCGCACCGGCAGGTTGCGCGCGGTGCTGCTGAACTCCGGCGGCGCCAATGCCTGCACCGGGCCGGACGGATTCGCCGACACCCACACATGCGCGGAGGCGGTGGCCGCGGCGCTGTCGGACTGGGGAACCGAAACCGGACCGATCGAGGTCGCCGTGTGTTCCACCGGTCTGATCGGTGACCGGCTGCCGATGGATCGGGTGCTGGCCGGCGTCACTGAGATCGTGCACGAACTCGCCGGCGGTCTGGTCGGCGGTGACGACGCCGCGCACGCCATCATGACCACCGACACCGTGCCCAAACAGGTTGCGCTGCATCACTCGTTGGACTCCGGGGAGAACTGGACGCTGGGCGGGATGGCCAAGGGTGCGGGCATGCTGGCACCATCGCTGGCCACCATGCTGGTGGTGCTGACCACCGATGCGGTCGCTGATGCCGCCGCACTGGACACCGCGCTGCGTCGCGCGACTGCCCGCACCTTCGATCGTCTCGATGTCGACGGCAGCTGCTCGACCAATGACACCGTGCTCCTGCTCGCCTCCGGAGCCAGTGAGATCCGGCCCACCCAGGACCACCTCGACGACGCGGTACTGCGGGTCTGCGATGACCTGTGTGCGCAGATGCAGGCCGACGCCGAGGGTGTCACCAAGCGAGTGACCATCACCGTGACCGGGGCACGTACCGAGGACGACGCCGTCACCGCCGCCCGAATCGTTGGCCGCGATTCTCTGGTCAAGACCGCGATGTTCGGGTCCGACCCGAACTGGGGCCGGGTACTGGCCGCGGTGGGCATGTCACCGTTTGCGATCGAACCGGATCAGATCACCGTCGCGTTCAACGGGTTTCCGGTGTGCGTCAACGGTGCCGGAGCACCGGGTGCCCGCAACGTCGATCTTTCCGGTCCGCAGATCGACGTCACCATCGACCTCAAACTGGGTAGCGCCGCGGCGACGGTCCGCACTACCGACCTGTCACACGCCTATGTCGAAGAGAATTCGGCGTACAGCTCATGAGCACGCACACGCTTCAGGGCAAGATCGTCGTGGTCAAGTACGGCGGCAACGCCATGACTGACGATGCGCTCAAGACCGCATTCGCCGATGACATCGTGGCCCTGCGCAAAGCCGGCATCCATCCGGTGGTGGTCCATGGCGGCGGTCCGCAGATCAGTGCGATGCTCAAACGACTCGGGATCACAGGCGAGTTCAAGGGCGGCTTCCGGGTCACCACGCCCGAGGTGCTCGACATCGCCCGCATGGTGCTCTTCGGTCAGGTTGGCCGGGACCTGGTGAACCTGATCAATGCCCACGGGCCGTACGCCGTCGGCCTCACCGGCGAGGACGCCCGGCTGCTCACCGCAGTGCGGCGCAGTGTGATGGTCGACGGGGTCGAGACCGATATCGGTCTGGTCGGCGATGTGGAACACGTCAATACCGGCGTTATCCACGATCTCATTGCGGCCGGGCGGATTCCGGTGATCTCCACCATCGCACCCGACGTCGACGGCGTGGTGCACAACATCAACGCCGATACCGCCGCTGCCGCGGTGGCTGAGGCATTGGGTGCGGAAAAACTGCTGATGCTCACCGATGTCGAGGGGCTCTACACGCGCTGGCCGGATCGCGACTCGCTGGTCAGAGAGATCGACACCGACACCCTGGCGCACCTGCTGCCCACCCTGGAGGAGGGCATGGTTCCCAAGATCGAAGCCTGCCTTCGCGCGGTGGTGGCCGGAGTCCCCAGCGCCCATGTGATCGACGGCCGGGTCGAGCACTGCGTGCTGGCCGAGTTGTTCACCGATCACGGCGCCGGTACGAAGGTGGTGCGCACATGACGAGCCCGGACACGCTGCTGGACCGGTGGCGCACGGTCATGATGGACAACTACGGCACCCCGTCGTTGGCACTGGCCGCCGGCACCGGTGCTGTGGTGACCGACGTTGCCGGTAAGACCTACCTGGATCTGCTCGGCGGGATCGCGGTCAACATCCTGGGCCACCGCCACCCGGCGATCACCGAGGCCGTCACCGCACAGTTGAACACCCTCGGGCACGTCTCGAACCTGTACGCCACCGAGCCCGGCATCGCACTGGCCGAAGCTCTCGTGGGCCACCTCGGCAGCCACGCAAGGGTCTTCTTCTGCAACTCCGGCGCCGAGGCCAACGAGGTAGCCTTCAAGATCACCCGGCTGACCGGACGCACCAAAATTGTTGCCGCACAGAATGCTTTCCATGGCCGCACCATGGGTTCACTCGCGCTCACCGGAAAACCGGCTGCGCGGGCGCCGTTCGAGCCGCTGCCCGGCGATGTCACCCATGTGCCCTTCGGCAATGCCGACGCACTCGCGGCCGCCGTCGGCGATGACACCGCGGCGGTGTTCCTCGAACCGATCATGGGGGAGGGTGGTGTGGTGGTGCCGCCGCCCGGCTACCTGGCCGCGGCACGCGAGATCACCAGCCGCCACGGCGCGCTGCTGGCCATTGACGAGGTGCAGACCGGCGTCGGACGCACCGGGTCGTTCTTCGCCCACACCCATGACGGCATCACGCCCGATATCGTCACGCTCGCCAAAGGATTGGGCGGCGGACTGCCGATCGGTGCCTGCCTTGCCATCGGACCGACCGCGGAGTTGATGACGCCCGGTATGCACGGCAGCACGTTCGGCGGTAACCCGGTGTGCGCCGCGGCCGCACTCGCCGTGCTCAAGGTCGTCGACGACGACGATCTGTGCAACCATGCCGACGCGATGGGCAAAATCCTGGCGCACGGTATCGAGTCACTCGGCCACCCCCTGGTGGACTACGTCCGGGGACGTGGGCTGCTACGTGGGGTGGTGCTCACCGCGCCGCACGCGAAGGTCGTCGAGGGTGCCGCCCGGGAGGCCGGCTTCCTGCTCAACGCGGCGGCGCCCGACGTCGTCCGGTTGGCCCCGCCGCTGATCATCACCGAAGCGCAGATCCAGGACTTCCTGGCCGCGCTGCCCGCCATCCTGGATACCGCGGGAGCGAGAATATGACGAGACACTTCCTGCGCGATGACGATCTGAGCCCGGCCGAACAGGCCGAGGTGCTGGCACTGGCCGCCGAACTCAAGAAGACGCCGTTTGACCGGCGGCCACTGGAGGGACCCCGGGGCGTGGCGGTGATCTTCGACAAGAACTCCACCCGCACCCGGTTCTCCTTCGAGATGGGCATCGCACAACTCGGCGGGCACGCCGTCGTGGTCGACGGCCGCGACACCCAACTCGGCCGAGACGAGACCCTGGCCGATACCGGCCGGGTGCTGTCCCGCTATGTCGACGCGATCGTGTGGCGAACCTTCGGCCAGCACCGGCTTGACGAGATCGCTTCGACTGCAACGGTTCCGGTGGTCAATGCACTGTCGGATGAATTCCATCCCTGCCAGGTGCTCGCCGACCTGCAGACCTTGGCCGAACGGAAGGGATCACTGTCGGGCCTGCGGATGACCTATCTGGGTGACGGCGCCAACAATATGGCTAACTCGCTCATGCTCGGCGGGGTCACGGCGGGTGTACATGTCACCGTCGCCGCACCGCCCGGTTTTGAACCGGACGCATCCGTGGTCGCCGCCGTGCGGTCGCGCGCCGCCGATACAGGCGCGACGGTCACCCTCACCAGCGATCCGCATAGTGCTGCCGAAGGCGCCGATGTGCTCGTCACCGACACTTGGACGTCCATGGGTCAGGAGAACGACGGATTGGACCGGGTGGGACCGTTCCGTCCCTATCAGCTCAACGCCGGGCTATTGGACCGGGCCGATTCGGAAGCCATTGTGCTGCATTGCCTTCCTGCACATCGGGGTGAAGAAATCACCGATGAGGTGATCGACGGCCCGCACAGCGCGGTGTGGGATGAGGCCGAGAACCGGTTGCACGCGCAGAAGGCGCTGCTGGTGTGGCTGTTGGAACGAGCAGCCCGATGAGCCGCTTGCGCGAAGAGCGAGGATCCCAATGACGGGATCACCGGAAGTCGCCACCACCCGGGCCGGGCGTCAGGCGCGCATCGTCGCGATCCTGTCGTCACGGTCGGTACACAGCCAAAGTGAGCTTGCCGCGCTGCTGGCCGATGACGGTATCGACGTCACCCAGGCCACCCTGTCGCGGGACCTGGAAGAACTCGGTGCGGTGAAACTGCGCGGCGCCGACGGCGGTGGCGGGGTGTACGTGGTGCCCGAGGACGGCAGCCCGGTGCGCGGGGTCTCCGGCGGCACCGAACGGGTATCGCGACTGCTCGGCGAACTGCTGGTGTCCACTGACGCCAGTGGCAACCTGGCCGTGCTGCGCACCCCGCCGGGTGCGGCCCACTACCTGGCCAGTGCCATTGATCGGGCTGCACTGCCCGAGGTGGTCGGCACCGTCGCCGGGGATGACACCATTCTGGTGATCGCTCGCGAGCCGATGACCGGCGCGCAACTGGCCACCATGTTCGAGACCATTCGCTAGTCACCGACAAGAGGAGAAACTTCATGTCCGAGCGCGTCATCCTGGCCTACTCCGGCGGCCTGGACACCTCGGTGGCCATCAGCTGGATCGGCAGGGAGACCGGCCGCGAGGTGGTGGCCGTCGCCATCGACCTCGGACAGGGCGGCGAGGACATGGAGGTCGTGCGCCAGCGGGCCATGGACTGTGGAGCCGCTGAGGCGGTCGTGATCGACGCCCGCGACGAGTTCGCCAACGAGTACTGCCTGCGTGCCATTGAGTCCAATGCCCTCTACATGGACCGCTACCCGCTGGTCTCGGCGCTGAGTCGACCGCTGATCGCGAAGCATTTGGTGGCCGCAGCCCGTCAGTACGGCGGCGGCGTGGTCGCGCACGGCTGCACCGGCAAGGGCAACGACCAGGTGCGTTTCGAGGTCGGATTCGCCACGCTCGCACCGGATCTGGAGGTGCTGGCCCCGGTCCGCGATTACGCCTGGACCCGGGAGAAGGCCATTGCATTCGCCGAGGAGAACGCGATCCCGATCAACGTCACCAAGCGTTCGCCGTTCTCCGTCGACCAAAACGTCTGGGGCCGTGCGGTGGAGACCGGCTTTCTGGAGCAGCTGTGGAATGCCCCCACCAAGGATGTCTACGACTACACCGAAGACCCGACCCTGAACTGGAACACGCCCGATGAGGTGATCGTCGGCTTCGAGGCCGGTCGGCCGGTCTCCATCGACGCCCGACCGGTCACGGTGCTGGAGGCCATCGTCGAACTCAACCGCCGGGCCGGCGCCCAGGGTGTGGGCCGCCTCGACGTCGTCGAGGACCGCCTCGTCGGCATCAAGAGCCGGGAGATCTACGAGGCCCCCGGTGCGATGGTGCTCATTACCGCGCACACCGAACTCGAGCATGTGACCCTGGAGCGCGAACTCGGCAGGTTCAAGCGGACCACCGACCGGCGCTGGGGTGAGCTGGTGTACGACGGCCTGTGGTTCTCGCCGCTGAAGACCGCACTGGAGTCCTTCGTGGCCAAGACCCAGGAGCGGGTGACCGGCGAGATCCGGATGGTGCTGCACGGCGGGCACATCTCGGTCAACGGCCGCCGCAGCCCGGAGTCGCTGTACGACTTCAACCTCGCCACCTATGACGCCGGTGACACCTTCGATCAGTCCGCGGCCAAGGGGTTCGTGCACCTGCACGGGCTGTCGTCGAAGATTGCCGCCGCCCGGGATCTAAGGCAGTGAGGCACTTATGCCGCGAGACCTGCATGAGGGTCGCGATCGCTGACAGATCGCAGCCCTGGTGTCGGTTTCGCGCAGGGGAGGCGACGTGACCACCAACGAGGGATCGCTATGGGGAGGTCGCTTCGCCGACGGACCCGCACCGGAACTTGCGGCCCTGAGTCGCTCCACGCACTTCGACTGGGTGCTGGCGCCCTACGACGTCATCGCCTCGAAAGCCCACGCCATGGTGCTGCACAAAGCGGGCCTGGTGACCGACGAGCAGCGAGACGCTCTCCTGGCCGGGCTGGACAGTCTGGGGTCGGATATCGCCGACGGTAGTTTCACACCCATCGTTACCGACGAGGACGTCCACGGTGCATTGGAACGCGGACTCATCGACCGGGTCGGAGCCGACGTCGGCGGCCGACTGCGGGCCGGCCGGTCGCGCAATGATCAGGTCACCACGCTGTTCCGGATGTGGCTGCGTGACGCCATGCGCCGGGTTGCCGACGGTGTCTTCGGTGTCGTCGAGGCGCTCACCGCGCAGGCGGCCGCGCACCCGAACGCCGTCATGCCGGGCAAAACGCATCTGCAGGCCGCGCAGCCGGTGCTGCTGGCGCATCACCTGCTGGCGCATGCTCATCCGCTGCTGCGCGATGTGGATCGGATCGCTGACTTCGATGACCGCGCTTCGGTATCGCCGTACGGATCCGGTGCGTTGGCCGGGTCCTCGCTGGGCCTGGATCCCGACGCTATCGCCGCGGACCTGGGTTTCGCCGCGGCCGCGGACAACTCGATCGACGCCACAGCGTCCCGCGACTTCGCTGCCGAGGCGGCCTTTGTGTTGGCCATGATCGCCGTCGATATCTCCCGGCTGGCCGAGGACATCATTTTGTGGAGCACAACCGAATTCGGCTATGTCACCCTGCACGACGCCTGGTCGACCGGAAGTTCGATCATGCCGCAGAAAAAGAATCCGGATATCGCCGAACTGGCCCGCGGTAAGACCGGGCGTTTGATCGGCAATCTCGCGGGCCTACTTGCCACGCTCAAGGCGCAGCCGTTGGCCTATAACCGCGATCTCCAGGAAGACAAGGAGCCGTTATTCGACTCGGTGGCTCAACTCGAGTTGGTGCTGCCGGCGATGGCCGGGCTGGTCGCCACCCTGGATTTCGACGTTGATCGGATGGCCGCGCTGGCCCCGGCCGGCTACACCCTGGCCACCGATATCGCCGAATGGCTGGTGCGCCGCGGCGTGCCGTTCCGGGTCGCGCATGAGGCCGCCGGTGTTGCGGTCCGTACGGCCGAGGCGCGGGGTGTGGGCCTGCAGGACCTCACCGACGATGAGCTAAGCGGTATCAGCGAAGAACTGACACCCGGTGTCCGTGACGTGTTGAGCGTGGCCGGCTCCGTCGCCTCCCGCAACGCCCGCGGCGGCACCGCTCCCGAACAGGTCGCCGCACAGTTGGCAAAGGTTCGCGAGGCCGCTGCGTCGATGCGGAATACGCTGCGTCGGTGAGGAAGTCCGGTTTCGGCTTCGAGTTGCTCGCCGATACGAAGTTCCGTGAACTGTGGGGCGCCAACTTCATCCTGAGCCTCGGCATGGTCATGCTGCTCTTGGGCTGCGGCTGGACCATGACCTCGCTGACGGACAATGCAGTCCTGGTCTCCATGGTGCAGACCATGGTGAGTCTGCCGTTCTTCTTTTTCAGCATCCCAGCCGGACTCGCCAACGACAGGTGGGGTTCCCGGCCGCTGCTGCTGTCCTCTCAGGTGTGGATGTTGCTGTTGACCGGGTTACTGGCCGCGATCGCGTGGTTCTGGGATCTCACACCGTGGTCGATCCTGTCAGTGCTGTTCCTGATCGGGACCGGCTTGGTCGTGCAGCAGGCGGCATGGAAACCTTTCCTGCACGATATGGCGCCGGAAGGCAAACTGGTCGCGGCGATCTCGTTGAATTCATTGGGGAACAGGGTCGCCCAGACTGCAGGACCGGTCATGAGCAGTTACCTGCTTGGCCTGGCCGGTATCGGCACCGTCTTCGCCACGCGCGCCGTGTCGCATCTTCTGATGATCGTGGCCATGCTGCGAGTTCCCCGACCCGCGGTCACGAGCGTCGGCGAGACCGATGCCGTCGCCTCGCTGCGCGAGGGCTGGGACATCATGCGCAAATCACCGCAACTCTATGGGCCCATGATTCGCTGTGCTTTCTTGATGGTGCCGTGCGCCGCCATACTGGCTCTGCTTCCTCTGGAAGCCAAAGAGAACATCCAGACCGACGTCCTCGGATACGGCGGTTTGCTCACCATTCTGGGAATCGGCACCGCGGCGGGGGTATCGCTGACGCCCGTACTGCGCCGGCATATCCGGATCAATACCCTCTCAGCCATTGCGGTCGTCGTCTTTTCACTCGCGGTATTGGGTATCAGCCGGTGGAACAGCATGGTTTTGGACGGGGGATTCCTGCTCTTCTTCGGGTTTTCCTGGGGCGTGCTGAGCATCAGCCACCAGTACGCGGTACAGGTTGCCGCGCCGCCGGATAAGCGCGGTCTGATGACATCGCTGTATTCACTGGTTCTGCAGGGCTCAATGGCGGTCGGCAGTTTCGTATTCGGGGTGATCGCTGAACGTTCACTGGTCAGTGTCAGCATCCTGATCGCAGGCCTGGTGGCGTGCTGTGGTCTGCTCGCGGTCTTTCGCTATCCGATTCCTGACGACAGCGCCGTTACCTCAGCCGCCTGATTCGACCAACTCGGACAGTTCCAGCCACCGACCCTCGGTGACGGCCAGCTCCTCATCAAGTTCACGAAGCTGCGCAGTCAGCTTGCCGATACCAATGTGGTCGGACTGATCGTGCTCGGCGAGCTCGATATGTTTGGTGTTGATCTTGGCAGCGAGCTTCGTCAACGCCCGCTCCAGTGCCGCGATTTCCTTCTGGACATTGCGCAGATCGGCTCCCGATAGCGCATGCGCCTCCGCCTCGACCGGCACTGGTGTGGATGACTTCCCCGTCTGCCGGGCGGCGGTGATCCTCAGGTACTCATCCACCCCGCCGGGCAGATGGCGCAGATGCCCGTCGAGGATCGCGTACTGCTGATCAGTGATCCGCTCGAGTAGGTAGCGGTCATGGGAGACCACGATCAGCGTGCCGGGCCATGAGTCGAGCAGGTCCTCGGTAGCCGAGAGCATGTCGATGTCCACGTCGTTGGTGGGCTCGTCGAGAACCAGGACATTGGGCTCGGCCAGCAGGGTCAGCATCAGTTGCAGCCGCCTGCGTTGTCCGCCGGACAGCTCGCGGACCCGCGTCGAGAGCTGATCGCGGCCAAAGCCCAAGCGCTCCAACAGTTGTGCGGGAGTCAGCTCCTTACCATCGACCTGATAACCGGCCTTGAGTTGACCGAGAACGTCGCGCACCAGATCGTCGGCAATCTCCGTAAGCTCACCGGCCTGCTGATCCAGCATCGCCAGCCGCACCGTCTTGCCGCGCTTGACCCGGCCGTGATCCGGCGTGATGGTTCCGGCGATCAGCCCCAGCAGGGTGGACTTGCCCGCGCCGTTGGCGCCGACGATGCCGGTGCGCTCCCCGGGGGCGATGCGCCATTCCACATCCCGCAGCACGGGCTTGTCGGCCCCATTGATTCCGGGGTAGGACACCGACACGTCCAGCAAATCGATGACGTCTTTGCCGAGCCGGTTGGTCGCGAGCTTGGCCAGTTCGACGGTGTCGCGTAGTGGCGGCACATCGGCGATCAGTTGATTGGCCGCGTCGATCCGGAACTTAGGTTTGGAGGTGCGCGCCGGGGCACCGCGGCGCAGCCAGGCCAACTCCTTGCGCATCAGGTTCTGTCGCTTGACCTCCGTGGCTGCGGCTACCCGATCGCGCTCCACCCGTTGCAGAACATAGGCCGCGTAACCGCCGTCGAACGGTTCGACCACGCTGCCCCTGCCGCTCCCCTCCGGGCCGACCCCGTGCACCTCCCATGTCGTGGTGGCCACTTCGTCGAGAAACCAACGGTCGTGCGTGACGACCAGCAGGCCACCGGTGGTGCGCGCCCAGCGCTGTTTCAGATGGGCGGCCAGCCAGGTGATGCCTTCGATATCGAGGTGGTTGGTGGGTTCATCGAGGGCAATGACGTCCCAGTCGCCGATGAGCAGCTCGGCCAACTGCACGCGACGGCGCTGCCCGCCGGAGAGCGCACTGATCGGCGCCTGCCAGTCGATATCGGCCACCAGACCGGCGACCACATCGCGGACCTTCGCGTCTCCCGCCCACTCGTGCTCAGGGCGGTCACCCACCAGCGCCTGGGCGACGGTGTGGGCATCATCGAGGGTGTCGGCCTGCTCGAGTGCGGCCACCCGCAGCCCGCTGCGGTAGGTCACCCGTCCGGAATTCGGGGTGAGCCGGCCGGTCAGCAGCCCCAGCAGGCTCGACTTGCCGTCGCCATTGCGTCCGACGATTCCGATCCGGTCCCCGTCGTTGACCCCGACGGTCACGGCATCGAAGACGACTTGCGTCGGATAGGCCAGGTGCAGTGTTTCCCCGCCCAGCAGGTGTGCCACCGCGCAGAGCTTAGGCTGTCGGGGGACTCGCCTGACTCAACAGGCAGCGTTCGGCAGGGAGCAACGGTGGTAGATCTGAATTTGTCGGCGATCACCCGACCGCTGGAACGGCTCGTCGCAACCGCCCAGAACGGGTACGAGGTGGCGCGCTGGGGCGGCCTGGAAACCGGAGCGGTGCCCTCGCCGTTTCAGATCGTCGAGAGCAACAACATGTACAAGCTCCGGCGGTACTTCCCGCCGGACAACCGGCCCGGACGAGCGCCCGCCGGACCGCCGGCGCTGATGGTCCACCCGATGATGATGTCGGCGAACATGTGGGACGTCACCCGCGAGGACGGCGCGGTCGGCATCCTGCACGCCGCCGGCCTTGATCCGTGGGTGATCGACTACGGCTCGCCCGACGAGATCGAGGGCGGCATGAAGCGCACCCTGACCGACCACATCGTCGCGCTCAGTGAGGCCATCGACATCGTCGCGACCGCTACCGGTCAACCCGTGCACCTGGTCGGCTACTCGCAGGGCGGCATGTTCAGCTACCAGACCGCCGCCTACCGCCGGTCCAAGGACGTCGCCAGCGTGGTTGCCTTCGGCTCCCCGGTGGACACCCTTGCCGCGCTGCCGATGGGAATCCCGGCCAACATGGGCGTCGTCGTCGCGGAGTTCCTCGCCGACCATGTGTTCAATCGCATCGACATCCCGAGCTGGCTGGCCCGCACCGGGTTTCAGATGCTCGATCCGCTCAAGACCGCCAAGTCCCGCGTCGAGTTCCTGTTGCAACTGCATGACCGCGAAGCCCTGCTGCCGCGCGAACAACAGCGGCGCTTCCTGGACAGCGAGGGTTGGATCGCCTGGTCAGGTCCGGCGGTCTCGGAACTGCTCACCCAGTTCGTATCGCACAACCGGATGATGACCGGTGGTTTCGCCATCAACGGCCAACTGGTGACGCTCACCGATATCACCTGTCCGGTGCTCGCGTTCGTCGGTGAGGTCGATGACATCGGCCAACCCGCATCGGTGCGTGGCATCAAACGCGCAGCGCCCAAGGCCGACGTGTACGAGGTGATGATCCGGGCTGGCCACTTCGGTCTGGTGGTCGGATCTAAAGCGTCGAACATCACCTGGCCCACCGTGGCGACCTGGGTGCAGTGGCTGTCCGGCGGCCAGGACCGCCCGGACAACATCGCACCCATGCCGGACAGCACGGCCAACTCCAATGACACCGGTGTCGCGATGAGTTCACGGGTGATGCACAGCGTCGCGGAGGCCTCCGAGTTGGCCGTGTCGATCGCCCGTGGCGCATCCGACGCCGTCGTCGGAGTCAACAAGTCGATCCGCACGCTCGCCATCGAAACCGCCCGCACCCTGCCGCGGCTGGTCCGGCTCGGCCAGATCAACGATCACACCCGAATCTCGTTGGGCCGCATCATCTCCGAGCAGGCCGAGTCGGTACCCAACGGCGAGTTCCTGTTGTTCGACGGTCGCGTCCACACCTACGAGGCGGTCAACCGGCGCATCGACAACGTGGTGCGCGGTCTGATCAAGGTCGGGGTACGCCAGGGCACCCGGGTGGGGATCCTGATGGACACCCGCCCCAGCGCGCTGGTGGCGATCGCCGCGCTGTCCCGTCTGGGCGGTGTGGCCGTGCTGATGCCACCGGACGGCGACCTCGCGCAGGCCACCAGGCTCGGCGGCATCACCGAGATCATCACCGACCCGGCCAATCTGGCCGCGGCGGCCAAGTTGCCGGTGCAGACCCTGGTACTCGGCGGTGGTGATACCCGGGAACTCGATCTGCCCGCCCGCAGCGGTGTGATCGACATGGAACGGATCGACCCGGACGCCGTGGAGTTACCCGGGTGGTACCGGCCCAACCCCGGGTACGCCCGCGATGTGGCGTACGTGGTGTTCAACTCGACTGGCGGCGGGGGACTGGAGCCGAAGCAGATCACCAACTACCGCTGGGCGCTATCGGCCTTCGGCACGGCCTCGGCTGCTGCACTCACCCGAAACGACACCGTCTACTGCCTGACGCCGCTGCATCACCAGTCCGGCCTACTGGTCAGTCTGGGTGGGTCGGTGGTCGCGGGCGCGCGCATCGCGCTGTCCCGCGGGCTACGCCCGGACCGGTTCTTTGAGGAGATCCGCCAGTACGGCGTCACGGTGGTCACCTACACCTGGTCGATGCTGCGCGAGATCATCGACGACCCGGACTTCACGTCGTCCGGCAACAACCCGATCCGGCTGTTCATGGGTTCGGGCCTGCCGACGGGGTTGTGGCAGCGGATCCTCGACGTGTTCGAACCGGCCAAGGTGGTGGAGTTCTTCGCCACCTCCGACGGCCAGGCCGTGCTGGCCAACGTCGCCGGGGTCAAGGTGGGCAGCGAAGGCCGCCCACTGCCCGGTGGCGGCGAGGTGGAACTGGGTGCCTATGACGTCGACGCGGATCTCATTCTCGAGGACCGCCGCGGGTTCGTGAAGGTCGCCGGCCGCGAGGAGATCGGTGTCCTGCTGGCCCGTCCGTGGGGTCCGATCGACCCGACCGCGTCGATCAAGCGCGGCGTGTTCGCCCCCGGCGACATCTGGATTTCCACCGAGTATGTGTTCTGGCGTGACGCCGACGGCGACTTCTGGCTGCTCGGCAATCGCTCCGGGTTCCTGCACAGCCCGCGCGGCGTGGTGTTCCCCGCTCCGATCACCGATGCGATCGGCGCCATCTCGGGCGTGGATCTGGCGGTGACCTACGGGGTGGAAACCCCGGCCGGGACACGGGTCGTCACCGCGATCACGGTGCGGCCGGGAATGAGCGTGACCGTCGCTGATCTGAGCGAAGCGGTCGCCTCGATGCCGGCCGGCCTGCCGCCCGATGTGGTGCACGTGGTGCCTGAATTGGCGGTGAGCGCGTCGTATCGACCGGTGTCGTCGGCGCTGCGCGCGGCCGGTCTGCCCAAGGCGAGCCGTAACAGCTGGTATCTGGACACCGATACGGGTGGGTACAGGAGGCTGACGGCCGCGGCCCGGACCGCGCTGGCTAACGGGTAGTAGCTGACGGCAGCTCCAACCCGCGAACGCTGTTAGGCTCGTCAACAGCAGGAGCCCAGCTGGAGGGGACACATGACCGGAACAGGCGCCAGGCGATCGTGGCTGCGGGGTGCGCGCAACGGCATTGCCGGCGTTGCCGTGGCCGTAGGAATGGTGTTCGGGTCGACCGCAATCTCGCAGGCCGACGTTCTCGACGAGCTAGCCGACCAGTACGCGATCGGGTCCGGCGGGGGACAGCTGTCCAACCTGCTCAAAGTCTCGCTGAAATTGCGCGCCATGGGCTACAAGCCGTCGAAGGCCTACTACGACGAGATCACCGCAGCCATGAGCTACCGCCCGAACCAGAATCCGCTGATCAACGCGCTCAAGGACACTATCGCCTATCAGGCCAAGGTCAAGGCCCAGACGGAGATGCTCCAGAAGGCCCAGTCACAGCAGAACGCCAACAGCGCCGTGATGGGCGCCGGACAGATGCCCAGCGACGGCAATCCCGGCGGAATGACTGCCGGCGGCACCCAGGCCGGCGCCGTGGTGCCAGTGGCGCCGGCTCAATAGCGTGGCGGCGCCTGATCAGAAAGGGCTTGACGCCAAGCTCCTAAGCATTCTGGTGTGCCCGGCCGATCGGGGACCACTGCTGCTCGTCGACGATGTGCTCTACAACCCCCGGTTGCACAAGGCCTACCGCATCGACGACGGGATTCCAGTACTGCTGGTTGATCAGGCCGTCGACATCGGATCCGACGAACATCAGCGTTTGATGGCCCGCGCGGGTGGCGAAGAACAATGAGAGGTCTCCGGTAGATTTCAGCATGCTCGGGGCCGTCCCGAGCCGGATTCCGGAGGCCTCCTGATCGAGTTATGTTCGGCCGACCGCGCGCCCGACTCGGCCTTACTGCACAACCCGGGCGGCTTCACCTGGTTTTACGTCGACCTCGTCGACGATCAGGGCCGTGCCGCGACGCTCATCTGGTCCTGGGGACTGCCGTTCCTGCCGGGCTACGCTCAGGCGGCCCGGGCCGGCCGCGCGCAACTCCCCATCGATCGGCCCAGCGTCAACCTCGTTGTCTACGGTGGTGGCCGGGCGCGGTTCTACCTACTCTCGGAGTTGTCGCGCGATCAGTGCTCCTGGGGCGATGACGGCCGATCCTGGCGCATGGGTGGGTCTACATTCACCTGGACTGACGCTCCGGGCGTTGACGGTGCCGCCCCGACCCGCGCACTTGAGGCCACCCTCGATCTCGCGCTGCCTACCGGCGGCCGGGCCACCGGGCGGGTGTGGCTCGACGGCCCACTGAGACGCGACGCAGCCGATGCGTCGCGCAGGTCAACACCGCCCGACACGCCCTCCGATGATCCGATGAGCACGCACCGGTGGACACCGATGATCGCCGCCAGCCGTGGTGGGCTTGAGTTGACCACCCCAACCGGTGCGCTACGCATCGAGGGCCGGGGTTACCACGACCGCAACAGTGCCACCCTGCCCCTGCACTGCCTTGGCATTCAGAGTTGGTGGTGGGGCCGCCTCGCGCTGCCGGGCCGCGACCTGATCTTTTATCGACTGATCCCGTCGACACCCGGGGAGGTGTCGCGTGATCTCGTTGTTGAGATCGCCGAAGACGGTGCCTGCCGCGTCCGGGAGGACACCGGGTTCGAGATGGGCGGGTTGCGGCGCAATGTCTGGGGTCTGCGCTGGCCGAGTAGCGCCACCTTCAGCGACCCTGACGGCCTCCCGGTGCGGGTCGAAGTCGGTTCCGTGCTCGACAACGGACCGTTCTACCAGCGCTACCTGCTCCGCGGCCGGTGCGGCGACGACGAGGGGTACGGCATGGGCGAGAACCTGGTGCCGGACCGGGTCGACCCTGATCTGCTGCGCCCCCTGGTTCGGATGCGGGTCCACCGGGCCGCGGGCCCCAACTCAATGTGGCTGCCGCTGTTCTCCGGCGACGCCGACGGCCGGGTGCGCAGGATGCTCGGCCTGTCGGCGGGTGGTTGAGCGTGACCGGGCCAGCATTCGGGGCCGACCGCGGCCTGCCCGGCCTGTCGCTGGAGGATCTGCTCGTCGGCGTCGCCCCGCCGTGGGCCCGGGCCCTGGCCGCCCTGCTGGCCCTGCCCGCGCTGGCGTCACTGAGCCTGGTGGCGTTCAACGCGGTGTTCTGGACCCGTGGCCGGGCACTGCCCGATGGCGGCCTCGCCGCCCCCGGCGGCCTGAGCGGCCTCGCCGCCCCCGGCGGCCTGAG
>JBMOKE010000178.1:0-4392 GCA_049315425.1 Mycobacterium sp.
TTCTGCGCCGGCGCCGACTTGTCCGCGCTGGGTGCCGCGGCAAGGGAAGGCCTCGAAGTCATCTATGCCGGCTTCATGGCCGTCGGCCGCTGCTCGCTCCCGACCATCGCCGCGGTTAACGGCGCGGCCGTCGGTGCCGGCATGAACCTGGCACTGGCCGCGGATGTCCGCATCGTCGGACCGCACGCGATGTTCGACCCGCGTTTCCAGAAACTCGGCATTCATCCCGGCGGGGGCGCCACCTGGATGCTTCAGCGCGCCGTCGGCCCCCAGGTGGCTCGCGCCGCGCTGTTGTTCGGCATGCGGTTCGACGCCGAAGCGGCCCTGCGCTACGGGATGGCACTGCACATGGCCGATGACCCCCTCGCGGCCGCCCTGGAGTTGGCGGCTGGACCCGCCGCGGCCCCGCGTGACGTGGTGGTCGCCACGAAGTCGTCAATGCGGGCCACGGCGATCCCGGGTTTTATCGACAGCGACCATCACGAAGCCGCCAAGAACATCGAATTAGGACCGCAGGCCAGCTCGATCGAGTCACCGGAGTTCAAAGCCCGCCTGGCCGCCGCCCAACAGCGGCGCTAGGCAGCGAACGGTGTCTGCGGCGTACCCGGCATCGGTGGCGCGGTGGAGTGATAACACGCGCCGGTGGGAGTGGTGAATTCAGCTGTGTGCGTGCCATTTTCGGCGGTGGTTGCATCGACCGTCCAGCCGTCAGCCTCTTTGGTGTAATTGCAGCCCTCGCATAGACCCAGGCCGTTTACCGAACTCGTTCTTCCGCCCTTCCGATGCGGCCTGGCGTGGTCGCGGTGGCGGATCGGGGCATCGCAGTAGGGCGTTCGGCACCGTTGATCGCGTAAACCGATGAAGTCGGCCAGACCCTTGGGGAAGATCCGAGCTCGCGACTCCAGTGCCACCAGAGCGCCGGTGGCAGGAGTGGCATAGAGGCGGCGAAGTGTGGCCCACGACCGCTGATCGGCCACCGCATCATTGATGAGGTTCACAGCGATAGCCGAGGGAACCGGACCGTAACCGGCGATGACCGCCGCCCCGTTCCCCGCACCGAGCAACGCCTGATCCGAGATGACCACGTTGACGGCAATTGGAACGGATTGGTCCGCCGGGTGCCCGGTAACACGTTCAACGAGGGTGTCGGCCATCACCTGACCCCGCGAACGGCCGTCACAGCAGATATCCGCCTCGCGTTTCAGCGCGGCGTAAATCGACACTCCCTGAGCCACCGGCAACAGCGCGGTCACATAGGTCATGGTGTCCGGCGCCGGCCGGATGCTGACCGTGCGGTCTTGGGGTGCCCGCGAGGCGCGGTCGACCACCGCGTGGGGATCCAGTCGGTAGGCAATCGCCTTGGCGGCGGCGGCGAGCGCGCAGTCACCCAGTCCGTCCAACCGGCCGACGTCCGAGCACAGCTCGGCATCGAGGCGGCGCCGATCCTCGATATCGAGACAGGCCGACTCCCGGACCGCGATGGTGGCCCGCCATTCCGACAGCGCACCGATCTCCAGTGCCGCCAGCGTGTGCGGCATCTCGTGCACCAGCGCCTTCGCAAGACCAAGGTGACGGCCGCCCCGTACCGGCGAATCCCGCCGCGCCAGGGCCACCTCGGTGGCGATGCCACGACCACGCCGGGCAGCCGGAACTCCGGATGCCGCCTCGGTAGACCGTCGCGCGGCATCCAGTGCCGCGGTCAATCGTGCCTGCCGCGCGGCGGCGGCAGCCTTGAGACGCTCCAGCGATGCGATGCCCTCGATGAGAGCCGATTCATCCGCGTCGGGGTCGAATGAGAGCAGGACTTCGAACATACATTCGATACTAGGGGTCGGCTCCGACAAGTTTTTCTGCTGCGGTCACGTTATGACCGATCGTGCGGGCTGTACCGTCTGTGAAACGCGCCACAGCTCAGGTGGCCACCCTGTCGTTCATGATCCGGAGGAGGCGCGATGCGTCCATCGACCGAGAAGGCCCCAACCGGGTACTCGAAGTACATCGGCCGGGTCGGCGCACTGGCGATCTTCCTCGGAGTCGGGACCTCGCTCGGCATGGCGACCGCTACTGCCGACAGCGACGCCGCGTCGCCCTCCCGCGCGTCTGCGAGTGCGTCCGTGAGTTCGTCGTCGGCCTCGGCGAGTGGGCCGTCCGCACGGGGATTGCGGGTGTCCGCACGCAGTGCGGCCGACGGTGCCCGAACGTCGTCCCGTTCCGCCCAGCCGGCCACCAACCGGGCGGCCGGTACTGTCGCGCGACGGCAAGCGGCCGCGGCGTCAATCGCGCCGGCCAATCAGGTCAGTCCGCTGGGCACGCCGGCACAGATCAGCCGCGAGCGCATCGCTATGAACACCGCCGCTACGTTGCCGGTAACCCTGATGAAATTCGTTCTGCGACAGGGCTTCCTGGCTGCCGCCAATCAGCAGTTCGCGCTCGTCGGCGGACCCGACGCGGCGAACCTGCAAGCGCTCGACAACGCGGTGGACGAGTACGCCCTCGCGTCGGCGTTTTCCGAACAGATCCTCAACCCGATGGATCCAGCGGTGGTCACCCAGGTCGCTGCCCCGCACAGCTGGTACGGACTGGACGTCGGCGGCTCGCGACTGCTCTACGACAACCCCGACACCATCTACCGCTTCATTCCCGTAAACAAGACCTCGGAGTACGTGCTCACCGGTCGGCTTTACGAGGGCATCCCGGCAGACACCACGTTCAGCGTGCTCGAGGGAACCTCGGGGAAGACGTCGTCGATCTTGAGCCTGGCCGACCTCGATATCAGCCCGGATGGCTCGTTCGTGATCACCGTCAGTGGCGACGCAGCGGCGCCCGGGCAGACCAACCATCTGCAGCTGACCTCAAGCTCAACGCTGATCGCCGCCCGGAACACCCTGGGCGACTGGGTCGTCGAGGAACCGATGGAACTTGAGGTCCACCGGGTCAGCGGCCCGCCCAACAGTTTGTTCGCCCAACTCGGCGGGTTCGTGCTGCTCGGCTCGCTGGTCAACGACAACCCGCTGCTGACCTCGCTGGCGTCGCTGATTCCGCCGTTGGCAATCGCCGAGGCGCCACTGGTGCGGGGCACGCTGACCGCGTTGCTGATGATCGTGCGAGGGGCCGATCAGGAGGCCAAGTACATGGCGCTGGCCACGACTGACCCCGTCACCGGACAGCTCAGGCCGCCCAACGTGATGACCGAACCGGCCAGCAACGCCGAATTCCTGGCCAACCAACTGCAGAGCAACGGCTACTTCCAACTCGCTGACGACGAGGCATTGGTTCTGACCATCGACCAGGCGAGTGCCGGGTTCTTCAACCTTCCGATCTACAACGACTGGACAATCACCAACGACTACTGGAACGAGCAGACGAGCCTGAATAACGACCAGGCCGTGGTCAACCCGGACGGCACCTACACCCTGGTGGTATCGCCGACCGATCCCGGCGTGGCCAACTGGGTGTCCACCGGCGGGCTGAACCAGGGCACCATCTCGATGCGGTTCCAGAACGTCACGGAGCCCGAACAGAACCCTCCGACCGTAGGCTCTGAGGTGGTCTCGATCGATCAACTCGGAACGGTCCTGCCGGGCACGACGGTCTACGTCACTCCGGGCGAGCGCGCGGCACAACTCGCCGCCCGCCTACTCGGATACAACAAGCGATATGCGCCCTACCCACAGCCCTGAGGGCTACCGCAGACCGAGTTCCCGCGCGATAAGCATCAGCTGGACTTCGGTTGTGCCCTCACCGATTTCGAGGATTTTGCTGTCCCGGTAATGGCGCGCGACCGGGAACTCGTTGATGAAGCCGTAGCCGCCGTGTATCTGAGTGGCATCACGGGCATTGTCCATCGCAGCCTCGCTGGCGACGAGTTTGGCGATCGCCGCCTGCTTCTTGAAGGGCTTGCCGGCCAGCATCAGCGCGGCCGCGTCGTAATAGGCGGTACGCGCCACATGAGCGCGGGCTTCCATCCGGGCGATCTTGAACTCGATCGCCTGATAGTGCCCGATCGCCTGACCGAAGGCGGATCGCTGCGCGGCGTACTTCACGCTCTCGTCCACACAGCCCTGGGCGGCGCCGACGGCGAGGGCTGCGATCGCGATCCGACCCTCATCAAGAATTTGTAGGAAGTTCGCATAACCACGGCCGCGTTCGCCGAGCAGATTCTCCTCGGGTACCCGGACGTCGGTGAACGACAGCGGGTGGGTGTCCGAGGCGTTCCAGCCGACCTTGTTGTAGGCCGGTTCGACGGTGAAACCCGTTGCCGGAACTTCGATCACAATCGCCGAGATCTCCCGGCGGCTGGCGTCGCCACCGGTGACGGCGGTGACGGTGACCAGAGCGGTGATATCGGTTCCGGAGTTGGTGATGAACTGCTTGGAGCCGTTGATCACCCAG
>JBMOKE010000179.1:0-4385 GCA_049315425.1 Mycobacterium sp.
ATCGGATTGACCAGCGGAATGAGCCGGAATGGCGCGGGCTGCCCGTAGGGCAGTGAGCGGTCGTATCCGGTCTCAATCAGCACCCCCAGCGCTGGCTGGATCAAGTCGATGAGCGGGGTGGTCAGAAATTCGGTGTGGGTGAAGGCTCCGAACTCGCGAAGCGGTTGCAGCAGTGGCAGATTCGGCGTCGGGATCAGCACATAGGTGGTGTCACTGCCCGCGAGATGCTGTTGGTTAGCCGGATCGGCTATCGCCGCCGCAAGTTCGGTGGGCGTCAGCCCATTGGGCAGTTCGTCAGGATTGCGGCCATCTGGTGCCAGGTAGCTGCCGTGGATGTACCAGAAGCCGAGGGTCGCGTTGAGGTCGGCGAGCAGGTTGATCGGGTACAGCGGAAAGTCGGCGACACCGTCGTATTGGAAGGCGACGTCCACCGTCGACATATCAGTGTTGGTCGGGGTCGGCATGCCGAATGTAGCGTCCAGGATCGGTACAGTGCCGAACATGGCCAGCCGCTCGAACAATCCGCCGTTGGGCCGGTTCGGGTTACCGATCAGGACGAAGTTGATATCGGCCTGATCTTCCGGTGACAGCATGCTCAACTGAGATTTCTCAATGCTGGCAACCGTCGCACCCTGCGAATAGCCGAAGATCACCACTGGGCTCTGCGGGCTGGGATTGTTCGTCCCGACCAGGTCACTGGTGAGTTGGGCGACGCCACTGGCCACCGACTCGTCAAGCTTGGCGCCGGACAATCCGCCCCAGCCCTCCCACGGGAACGGCCAGAATTGAGCAAGGTAGGGCACCGGCTCGGGAATGCACACGCTCGCACACGATGCCGTGGTCGGGCTAACGTAGTAATCGACGGCGTTCTCCATATAGCCCGGCACCGTCGCGGGGTTCGGCACTGCCGTCCCGGGCACGATCAGTGCCGTTGCGGTCAGCGTGACTGCGGCGGTGAGGGTCCCGCCGACGGCGGTGAGGACCGCACATAGCGCGGCCGCAAGCGCAATCACCATGGTGTGGGCCAGCGATCTGGCGAGAATTCTCACGAGACGAATCCTGACATGCGGGAGCCGGGATGGGAACCGACGGCGCTAGAGCCGCTCAATGATCGTCACATTCGCGGTGCCGCCACCTTCGCACATGGTCTGCAGCCCGTAGCGACCGCCGG
The DNA here is from genome assembly GCA_049315425.1 of Mycobacterium sp. Classification (GTDB taxonomy): domain Bacteria; phylum Actinomycetota; class Actinomycetes; order Mycobacteriales; family Mycobacteriaceae; genus Mycobacterium. The sequence goes on from JBMOKE010000179.1 coordinate 1,172, forward strand.
TGCGCTCGAGTTCGTTGAGCATGGTCGCAAAGAGTTTGGCGCCCGTCGCGCCGAGCGGATGGCCAAGTGCGATCGCGCCCCCGTTGGGGTTGACCTTCGCCGGATCGGCCTTGATCTCCTTGATCCAGGCCAGCACCACCGGCGCAAAGGCCTCGTTGATCTCCACGACATCAATATCGTCGATGGACAGGCCGGTCTTCTCCAGGGCATAACGGGTCGCCGGTATCGGCCCGGTCAGCATGATCACCGGGTCGGCACCACGACAGCTGATGTGGTGGATGCGGGCCCGCGGTGTGAGTTTGTGGTCTTTCACGGCCTGTTCGGAAGCGAGCAGGACCGCACTCGAGCCGTCGCAGATCTGGCTGGCCACCGCGGCGGTCATCCGGCCGCCCTCGGTGAGAGTGGGTAGGCCGGCCATCTTCTCCAAGGTGGTCTCACGTGGGGTTTCGTCGACCGCGAATCCGTCGACTACGACGATTTCTTTGTCAAAGTGACCTCCGCGGATCGCGGCAAAGGCCCGTTCGTGGCTGGCCAGCGCGAAACGCTCCATGTCGTCTCGGGAGATGTTCCATCGCTGCGCGATCATCTCCGCGCCCAGGAACTGAGAGACTTCCTGGTCGCCATAGCGCTCCAGCCAGAACTTCGACTCATTGGTCGGTGTGGAGAATCCGAATTCCTTGCCAGCGATCATCGCCGAGGAGATCGGGATCTGGCTCATGTTCTGCATGCCACCGGCCAGGATCAGATCAGCGGTGCCGGCCATGATGGCTTGTGCGCCAAAGGAAATCGCCTGCTGACTGGAGCCGCACTGGCGGTCGACGGTAACTCCGGGCACCTCCTCGGGGTATCCGGCAGCAAGCCAGGTGAGCCGACCGATGTTGCCGGCCTGGCCTCCGATGGTGTCGACACAGCCGACGATGGCGTCATCAACAGCAGCCGGGTCGACGTCATTGCGCTCGAAAATTCCGCGAAATGCGTGCACTCCCAAATCAATCGGGTGGACCCCGGCGAGTGAGCCGTTGCGCTTACCGACCGGGGTGCGCACCGCATCGATGATGTACGCCGTGGAAGCGGGGGCCATTGAAATCTCCTTAGTCAATTGGCAGCGATGTTGCCGGCGACATTGCCGACGACGATGCCACCGAGGACGATGGCGAGATACTGCTGGCCGACCTGCTCTGCGGTCAGCGGCCCGCCGGGCTGATACCAGCGCACCGACACCCAGGTGGTGTCGCGGATGAACCGGTACACCAGGTCGACGTCGATATCGGCCTGAAAGTAGCCCTGTTCGATGCCCTCGGTGATGACGTCGACCCACATCTTGCGCTGGCGCACATTGAGTTCATCGATGTAGCAGAACCTGGGCTGGGAGGAAAGCCGATTGGCTTCGTCCTGATAGATGACGACCTCGGCGTGATGATGCTCGATGGCGTCGAAGGAGGCCATGAAAAGCCCCTTGAGCCGCGCGAGAGGGTTCGGCTCGGAATCGATGATGTGCTGGTAACGCTCGAACAGCCAGTCGAGGAAGCTGCGCAGCACCTCGTCCACCATCTCTTCCTTGGATGAGAAGTGGTGATAGAGGCTGCCGGACAGGATCCCGGCCGCATCGGCGATATCGCGGACGGTGGTGGCACGCAGGCCCCGGTCTGCGAACATGGCCGCGGCCAGTTCAAGCAATTCGTCGCGACGCGTCGCCGGAGGCGGACTCGGGGTACCGGTGGTCATGGGTGCTGGCTCGACACCGAGATCACTTCACCGGTGAGGTAACTGGAGTAGTCGCTGGCCAGAAATGCGATCGTGGCAGCGACCTCCCAGGGCTCGGCGGCGCGGCCGAAGGCCTCACCTTCGGACAGCCTGTCGAGCAGTTCGGTGGAACTGGTCTTTTCCAGAAAGCGGTGTCGGGCGATGCTCGGGGAGACCGCATTGATCCGCACGCCGTACTCGACAGCTTCGATTGCGCTGCATCGGGTCAGTGCCATCACGCCGGCCTTCGCCGCGGCGTAATGCGACTGCGAATGCTGAGCCCGCCAGCCCAGAACGCTGGCGTTGTTCACGATCGCGCCGCCATGTCCCGCGTCGCGGAAATAGCCCAGCGCCGCCCGGGTCGCTCGCATCACGGAGGTGAGCGTGACGTTGAGGACCCGGTCCCATTCCTCATCAGTCATGTCGATTACCGGGGTCTGCCCACCGAGGCCGGCGTTATTGACCAGGACGTCGAGTCGGCCGAATCGCGCTGTGGTCGAGGAGATCAGCGCATCCACCTGTGCGGTGGAGATTACGTCGCACACAACGCTCTCCACCCGACCGAGTCCCAACGCCGCCAACTCATCCCGGGTCTCCGCCAGTCGACGTTCGTGGTGATCGGAGATCATCACGTCGGCGCCCTCGGCCAATGCCCTTCGCGCCGTGGCAGATCCGATCCCGGTGCCTGCCGCCGCAGTCACCACCACCACCTTGCCAGCGAGGAGACCGTGGCCTTCGATTTCCTGGGGTACGTCTGCCAGCGATGGCACTAGCCGCGCGCCTCTCTGGGAAGACCAAGCACCCGCTCGGCGATGACGTTGCGCTGGATCTCGTTGGATCCGCCGTAGATGGTGTCAGCCCGAGAGAAGAGGAAAAGCCGCTGCCATTCGTCGAACTCGTTATCCACCAGCATAAGTCCGGCTTTACCTTTGATGGCAAAAGCAAGTTCGCCAAGGTCACGATGCCAGTTGGACCACAGCAGCTTGGAGACGTTGTCTTGTCCCGGCTGTTCGACGTCCATGGTCGCCAGCGCGAACGACCGCATCGTCTGCAGCCCGGCCCAGGCACGGGTGAGCCGTACCCGGATCGCCGGATCGTCGATGGCCCCGGTCTTCCTGGCCAGGTCCACCAGACCGGAAAGCTCACGGGCATAACGGATCTGCTGACCCAGCGTCGAAACCCCGCGCTCATACATCAGCGTGCCCATCGCCACCCGCCAGCCGTCCCCCGGTTCACCGACCACCAGATCGGCATCAGTGCGAGCGTCGGTGAAGAACACCTCGTTGAACTCTGAGTCACCGGTCAGCTGGACGATCGGCCGGATCTCGATACCCGGTTGGTCAAGCGGGACAAGGAGATAGGCCAATCCGGCGTGCCGCTTGGAGCCTTTTTCCGAGCGAGCCAGGACGAAGCACCACTGCGCCCAGTGCGCCAGCGATGTCCACACCTTCTGGCCGTTGATGATCCAGTG
>JBMOKE010000180.1:0-4380 GCA_049315425.1 Mycobacterium sp.
TAGCCGAACGCCGCCGGGTCGAGATCGATATCGGTCACCCGGCTCAGCAGCTCGCGCGACTTCGGTCCCGCGATGTTCATACTGCACAGTGCCGTAGTCAGCGGGGTGATCGTGACCTGCCAGTCGCGGTGCACCGTCTGCAGCCACATCTCGAGCCAGTCCCACACCGCACCCGCACCCGATGACGTCGTCGTCATCAGGTAGTGGTCATCGCCGAGTCGCCCGGTGACACCGTCGTCCATGACTACGCCGTCTTCAGCGCACATCACGCCGTACCGCACCGAACCGACCGCAAGATTGTCCCAGTTATTGGTGTAGACGAGATTGAGCAATTTGACGACATCGGGCCCGTGCAGGTCGAGCTTGCCCAACGGAGTCAGATCGATGATGCCGACATTGGAACGAGCATTGAGGACCTCGGCCGCCGGGTTGCCGTACCGGTCTGGTCGAATCCACTGTCCGGCGACCATATCCGTCGCACCATGTTCGTTGTGCCACAACTGAATCGGTGACACCCGAACCGGCTCGAAGACGCGACCGGCCAGTGCACCGAGGCTGATCGGAGCGTATGGGGGACGCCACACGGTGGTTCCGGTGCTCTGCACATCGCGATTAGTGGCCTGGGCGAGTACAGCCATCGCATTCACGTTTTCGAACTTGCCCTGAGCGGGGCCCATGCCTGAGGTGGTGAAGCGCTTGGCCAGTTCTGAGGAGTCGTAGCCCTCCTTGGCGGCGGAAACGATGTCCTTGCTCTTAACGTCCTCGGAGTAGTCGATGAAACCGACCGTCGTGCTCTGGAAGAGCCCAGGGTGCGCGTCCGGAACCAGCGCCGCGACATCTTTCGCCGCCTCCCCACGCGCCCGGGCCGCGGCTTCGGCGCCCACCGCCCGACCGTGTGCGATCAGTTCCGCGGTGCTGCCATCACCGACGATGCCGCCGGTCGCCATCACCCGGGTCGTCGTCACTCCACCGGGGGTGAACCGGGCCGCCTGCGGGTTCCACACCGGGCGATCGCCCGCCATGTTCAGCAAGCTGGTCGGAGCGGTCCATCCGGTGGCGGTCACCAGCAGGTCGGCGCTGGTCGTGGATCCGTCCCCGGCCTCGACTCCGCTGAGCTTCCCGCGTCCGACGCCGCGTATGACGTTCTCACCCTTGCGTGCATCCAGCACGCGGGCGATCTCGACGCCGGCGCCGCGAAGCCTTTCGACTGTCTCATCGCCGGTGGAGTTGGCGGTGAACACGACCGCCCTGGTGCCAGGCTTAACGGCGTGCAACCCAGTGAGGCGCAGCGCCGCGGTGGACAGCATCACGCCGGGCAGGTCATTGCCCTCGAAGACGTAGGGACGCTCGATCAGGCCGGCGGCGACCACCAGGGTGCCGACCCGCGCTTTGATCAGACGTTCCCGGGCCCAGATTCCGCTGCGCTGCACCACCCCGACCCAGTTGTCGTCGTAGCGACCCAGGACGACCGAGTCGGTCAGCACCTCGATATTGTCGAAGCTCGCGACCTCGGCGCGAAGCGCGGTCAGGGCTGCCAGTTCGTCGGCACCGCCGTAACGCAGGTGGCCACCGAGGACGTATTCCTCCTCGACCAACATCACGTGGGCACCGGAGCGGGCCGCCTCGATGGCGGCAGCCATGCCGGCCGGACCGCCGCCGGCAACCAAAACATCCGGGTGCGCGAAGCGCTTGTCGAAGATCTCGTGCGGGGCCCCGATCGGCGGGGGGCTGCCGCCGGGGGCGAACTGTGACAACACCTTCTGGTAGAGCGGCCACAGTGCCTGCGGCCTGATGAAGGTCTTGTAGTAAAAGCCCGGGCCCAAGAACCGACCCAATCTCTTGTTGACGGCACGAACGTCGAAACTCAGTGACGGCCACGCGTTCTGCGCCTTGACCACATCACCGTCGCGCACCATTCGGTGCGCCCCACGAACATTGGGTTCCTGGCCCACCTGGAACGAGCAGTTGGGGTCGTAAAAGGTTGCGCTGAGAACGCCACGGGGCCGGTGGTATTTGAAGCTTCGCGCCGTCACCCGAACGCCAGAGGCCATCAGCGCCGACAGGATGGTGTCACCGGCATAGCCACTGACCGGCGAACCATTCCAGGTGAAGTTCACCGGCTGGCTGCGATCAATCACCTCGCCGGGCTGGGGTGCGATTCGCCAGTTGCCTGCCGCGCTCATGCTCCCGTCTCCTTGTCTGCATCAGAACTCGGTGCCGGTGCGCCGAACGGGACGACCCAGCGGATTTGGTTGGTATCGGTGTTGCGTTCGGCGCTGATATAGCGGCGACAACCCGACGCGTGGAACCACGACTCCCGAACCCAGCCCAGCGGGTTGTCGTGCTCGTAGAGGTAGCGACGCCATTGCTCGGGCGTGGAATTCGCGACATCGCGAGACTTCCCCGACTCGCCGGCATGGCGAAACTCGGTGCTGTTGCGGGGGCCGCAGTGCGGGCAATCGATAAGAAGCATGTCCAACTCCGTTTCAGTGACCGACCGATGCAGCACCCTTTTCGCCGACAAGACGTCCGTCGGCGAAACGAGCCAGATCGAAAGCAGCGATGAGTTCAGGGGTACGGCCGGTGGCGATCAGTTGGGCCATCTGCTCACCAGAGACCGGGCCGGCCTTAAAGCCGTAGGTTCCCCAGCCGACGTCGACGAGAAACCCGTCGACCGGGGTGAAGCCCATGATCGGTGAGTAATCCGGTGTCATATCGCACAGGCCGGCCCACTGGCGCAACAACTTCAGGGAACCGATCGAGGGAATCAGCTCCAGAATATGAGTTGCCAGACCCTCGGTGAACTCCAGTGATCCACGCATTGAGTAGGACGGGTACGGATCAACACTCGCGCCGAACACAAGCTCGCCTCGATCGGTCTGGCTCACGTACACGTGCAATGAGCCGGAGACGATCACCGCGGGCAGGAACAACTTGACCGGCTCGGTCACCGCGGCTTGAAGCGGGTGGGTGATCAACGGCATCTTCACACCCACCATGTCAGAGATGGTCGAGGCCCACCCGGCGGTGCAGTTGACGACTATCGGCGTCGAGATGTCCCCGCGACTGGTGCGCACGCCGGTGACTTTGCCGCCCGCGGTATCGATTCCGAGTAATTCGGTCTGCTGGTGGATCTCGACGCCGAGGTGGCTCGCGGCCCGCGCGTAACCCCAGTTGACTGCGTCGTGCCGGATGATGCCGCCGGGCGGGTGATAGAGAGCACCGAGAATCGGGTAGCGCGCATGTTCGGAAACGTCGAGATAGGGCACGATCTTGCCCACTTCTTTGGCGTCGATCACCCGACTGTCGATGCCCTGCAGCTTATTGACTTCGGCGCGCCACTGCATCGTGCGCATTGATGCGTCGTTATGCGCGAGGGTGAGGTGTCCGCGCTGAGAGAACATCACGTTGTAGTTCAGATCGACGGAGAGGTCTTCGTACAACTTGACTGAGCGGTCGTAGAACCGCACGCCTTCGGGCGTGAGGTAGTTCGACCGAACGATCGCCGTATTGCGACCGGAGCCGCCGCCACCCATATACGACTTGTCGATGACCGCCACATTGGTGATGCCGTGGTTGGACGCCAGGTAGTAGGCCGTCGCCAAACCATGGACACCCGCACCGATGATGACGGCGTCATAGGACTTCTTGAGCTCGTGCTGATCGAAACTCCGTGGCCAATCCGAGTGGGTCACGCCCCGGCGGAAGATGTCGAAGGCCGAGTACCGAGCCGAACCCCTGCCTTTGCGAGTTGAACTACCGATTGCCATGGCCATACGCCTTCACTGAGAGAAATTGGACGGGCATTGTGATCAGAGTGCGTGGACCGTGCGGTGCCTCGCCGTCGAACTGAAGTGAATCGCCCGGCTCGAGCAGATAGGACGAACCGCCCACGCCGTACTGCATCTCACCGCTGATCATGAACAGGAACTCGGTTCCGGCATGTTGGTAGAGCGGAAACACCTCGGTCCGCTCCATCAGGGTCACCAGCATCGGCTCCAGAAGTCGATGCGGACCGCGGGAGGCGCCCAGGAGCTGATAGCGGTGACCCGCGGCGCTTCGTGGGCTCAGCTCCAGGCCACGCCCGGCCTTGACAAGGAGAACATCGGTCTCTTCCTCAAGTCCGCGGAAAAAAGCCGTGATCGGAGCGTCAAGGGCTGTCGCCAATCGGACCAGAGTGCTCAAACTCGGTGTCGTCTGGCTGTTTTCGATCTTGGAGAGCATTCCTTTACTCATGCCCGCCTCATCAGCCAGGCGGGCCAGCGACCACCCAAGACGGGCCCGGAGCTCCCGCAGTTGGGTGGCCAGCACCCGCTCGACCGCCTCCTCGAGTGAAGGCCGGTCGAGCGATGCGGGCGACTCGTCTGCATCAAAGGCTGC
>JBMOKE010000181.1:0-4366 GCA_049315425.1 Mycobacterium sp.
TCCCGGTCATACCGAGTTCGTAGAGCGCGCGCTGACCGCAGGTGGAGTCCCCGGCCACATAGCCGACGTAACCCTGTTCGATGTCGGTGTATGCCACGCCCGCATCGCTGAGTGCCTTGGTGCCCGACTCGCGCGCCATATCGGGATAGTCCCAACCTTCGCGGCTGCCGGGCTTTTCGAACTTGGTCATCCCGACTCCGACAACGAACACCTTATTCGGCATAACGGCCCCTTCCGTGGTGGCGATCCCGGTCGCAGTGGTACGGCGTTAGTGTAAGTCAGATTAGAACCTGTTCTAGTTCTTCGGCGGAGGTGGGTTGGGATGGCACTCAGGGTCGTGCAGTGGGCAACCGGCTCGGTGGGCGTGGCCGCGATCAAGGCGGTACTGGATCACCCGGAGTTGGAGTTGACCGGCTGTTGGGTGCACTCAAAAGCCAAGGTGGGTAAGGATGTCGGCGAGATCATTGGCGGTAACCCACTCGGTGTGATCGCCACCGACAGTGTCGATGAGATTCTCGCGATGGATGCCGACGCCGTGATCTATGCGCCGCTGCTGCCCAATGCCGACGAGGTGATGGCGCTGCTGCGGTCCGGCAAGAACGTCGTCAGTCCACTGGGGTGGTTCTATCCCAGCGAATCGGAAGCCGCGCCACTGGAGGCAGCCGCGATTGCGGGAAGCGTCACCCTGCACGGGGCAGGTATCGGTCCCGGGGCGGCCACCGAACTGTTTCCCTTGCTGCTGTCGGTGATGTCCACCGGAATCACTCATGTGCGTGCAGAGGAGTTCTCCGATCTGCGCACCTACGGTGCACCCGACGTCCTGCGCCACGTCATGGGTTTCGGCGGCACACCCGAGAATGCCCTCGATGGCCCGATGCAGAAGTTGCTCAATAGCGGCTTCTTCCAGTCAGTGCGGCTGATCGTCGACCGGCTCGGCTTCGCCGCCGACCCGCGGATCCTGACCAGCCAGCAGGTGGCGGTGGCCACCGCCCCGATCGAGTCGCCGATCGGGGTGATCGCTCCGGGCGAGGTCGCCGGCCGGCGGTTCTGCTGGGATGCCATCGTGACGAACACCGTCGTGGTTCGGGTGGCGGTGAACTGGATGATGGGGGAGGAGAACCTCAGCCCCGCCTGGTCTTTCGGTCCGGCTGGCGAGCGTTACGAGATGGAGGTTCGGGGCAATCCGAACACCTTCGTCACCGTCAAGGGCTGGCAGCCGGAGACTGTCGAGGAGGGGCTGATCAGTAACCCGGGCATCGTGGCCACCGCAGCGCACTGCGTCAACGCGATCGAGGCCACCTGTGCCGCCGAACCGGGTGTGAAGGGCTTCTTCGACCTGCCGCCGCTGACCGGTCGCGCAGCCCGGCTGTTGAGCAGGCCGCGTTAGTCTCAGCGCGGACCGAGGACGGCTTCCGGCCCGCGCAGCATCAACTGACGCCCGATGATGATCCGTTGGATCTCACTGGCGCCCTCCCAGATCCGTTCCACCCGCAACTCCCGGAACATCCGCTCGGCCACGTTCTCTCGCATGTAGCCGCGGCCGCCGAAGACCTGCACCGCGCGGTCGGCGACCCGGCCGGCCATCTCCGAGCAGTACAGCTTGGCCATCGATGCCTGGCCGTGCAGTGCCTTGCGGTCCAGTCCGGCGTCGATGCCGCGGGCCACCTCGTAGAGCAGGCTGCGAGCTGCGAACAGTTCGGTGGCACTGTCGGCGAGCATGCCGGCGACCAACTGGTGCTCGCCGAGTGGCTTACCGTCCACGATCCGCTCGCGAGCGAACGCCGTCATCTCATCGACCAGTCGCTGTGCCGCACCCACGCAGCGTGAGGACACCATGATCCGCTCGAAGCGGAACCAGTCCTGGGTGAACGTCATCCCTTCGCCCTCGGCGCCAACCAGGTGCGTCGTCGGTACCCGTACATCGGTGAACGACACGATCGGGTGCTCATCGGGAATGTTGTGGGTGTACTTCGGACTGCGCACCACCTCCACACCGGGCCATGGCAGGTCGACCACCAGCAGAACATGGTCGCCGTCGTGGTCGCCACCAACGAGGCGGGCCTGGACGAACACATAGTCGGCGAGGTTGTAGGAGGTGACGTGCCACTTGACCCCGTTGATGACGTAGTCGTCGCCGTCGCGGCGGGCAGTGGTCTCCAACGCCGAGACATCCGAGCCGGCGAACTCCTCGGTGATCGCATAGGCCTCGTGCTTCTCACCCCGCACTCCCGGGAGCAACCAACGCTGCAGTTGATAGTCGGTAGCGACATCAGCCCACCACTGGGGCGGGGTGTGCATCACCCAGGCAAGTGCGTTCGTGGCACGGCCGGTCTGCTCCTGAACCAGAACCTGCTGCAGTGCAGTGAATCCCGGTCCGCCGACCGATGCGGGCATGTTGGTGGCGTAGAGGCCCAACTCGATGGCCCGATGGTGGTGTTGATCGGCGAGTTCCTTGGGTAGGTAGCCACCGGCCATCTCGGCTTCGACTTCGTAGGGGATCAGGCTGTCGACGAATGCCTTGGCTTTATCCCGGATCTGTATGTCCTCGGCTGTCAACCCGTACATCGGCCGCGCTCTCCGCTCCTATTGACTGAGCGTTCAGTCTATGCCACCGTCTGGTGCTATGACCACTTCTGATCATGCCGATGTGGTGGTTGTCGGCGGCGGAACTGTCGGGGCGTGGACTGCGGTACAGCTCGCTGAGCGTGGCGTCGGCCGAGTCGTACTGCTCGAGGCGAAGACGCTCGGTGAGGGTGCCAGCAGTCGGGCTGCCGGAATGGTGCGGGCCCAGGGCGGTACCGAAACCGCCATTCGGCTCGGTATGCGAACCCAGGACTTCTATCGCTCCACCGGCGAGCGCTTCCCGTTGGACTGTGGCTTCGTCGCCCAGGGGTATCTGATGCCGTGCTTCACCGAGGCCGAGGTGGCCCAGGCCCACGACCGGATCGTGCTGCAGCAACGAGTGGGTCTGGACGTCCAGTGGTGGTCGAGCGCTGATATCGACAGCCGAGGTACCGGGCTGGCACCAGGGGTCACGTTGGGCGCCTCCTACGCACCGGGCGACGGATACATCGACGCGCCACGCAACGTGCTGGCTTACACCGCTGCGCTGACGGCATACCGGGTCGATGTCAGGGAACGATGCGCATTCACCGGTCTGCGTACCGCTGCCGGACGGGTGACCGGTGTGGATACCTCAGCGGGACCGATCGCCACCGAACACGTGGTGCTGACCGGCGGCCCGACCCTGGGAGAAGTGGGTGTGGTGGCCGGCGGGCGGATCCCGGCGGGTGGCGCCCGCCATCAGGTGGTGGTCACGGAACGGGTGCCCTCGGTGGACGTCAACGAACTGCCGATGGTGTTCGACGTGACATCTGGCATCTACTGGCGGCCCAGTGAGGCAGGTGGCCTGCTGTGGGGGATGAGCAATCCCGACGAGCAGCCCGGTGAGGCCGGACACTTCGATTCGGCTTACTACGCGCAGGCTCGGGATCGCATCGAGATGCTTCTACCCGCGGTGGCGGGGTTGGGGTTGCAGCGAACCTGGTCGGCGACGATCGACTACACCTGCGATCACACCCCGATACTGGGTCCACTGCTCACTGACGAGGGTCCGGTGAGTGGCACCGTGGTGGCTAGTGCGGCCGGCCACGGCATGATGTGGGGGCCGGCGGTTGCCGAGGTAGCCGCCGATCTCGTCATCAAGGCGGAGTGCTCCTGGCTGGATTTGACTGACCTCGGTTTGGACCGGTTCGATGAACACGGCAACAGTCGACTTGCGCCGGACCCCATTTCACTTCCGTTCCCGGAAAGCGTTGCCCAACAATAGAAAGCATGGACAAAATGAGTGAAGCTGTCACCACCCCCGTACTTGCCGATGCCGTCAATGCCAAACTGGAGGACTGGGGTCCACTGGAGGAGGCCACCGGTCATCCGATGGCGACCCACGGCGTCGAGATCTGGGCCCAGGGCACCGCATCGGCCGGAATCTGGCAGTGTGCACCCGGCCCGTCGCACTGGGTGTTGGACACCAACGAGGTCATCTACCTGGTGGCCGGCCGCATGACGGTCACACCAGACGGCGGGCAGTCCAAGGAAATCGGCGTGGGCGATGTCGCGGTGTTCCCGCTCGGCTGGTCGGGCACCTGGGAGATCCACGAGACCGTTCGCAAGGTCTACTCGATTTTCTGATCCCGCGCGATCATCAGTGCGTCCACGGCGATCGCGCCGGTGGGCGAGGCGATGACGGGATTGGCCTCGACCGCGTCGAGGACTTCGCCGAGTTCGGTGGCCAGTTGGGAGAATCCGACTACGACGTCGGCGAGTGCGTTGATGTCGGCCGCGGGTTCGCCGCGCCAGCCGCCCA
>JBMOKE010000182.1:0-4364 GCA_049315425.1 Mycobacterium sp.
TGCCCGTTCGCCATCCATGACCGCTTCCTGGCCGGAAATGTTTTATCCGACTCCGGATCTGGTAGTGCGCAGGGCTTTGACAACGTCTGGAAGAACTCGGCGCTGTTCACCGAACTGCGCCAGCCGCAATCCGCCGGAGCCTGTGGCAGTTGCGGCCACTATGACGCCTGCCGAGGCGGCTGTATGGCGGCGAAGTTCTTCACCGGTCTGCCCCTCGATGGTCCGGACCCGGAGTGCGTGGAAGGCTACGGAGCATCCGCACTGGCGGGCGAACGCGATAAACCCCGACCCCGCGACGATCACTCCCGCGGTAAGCCGGTCATGTTGACCCTGGCGCGGCCACCGGCCAAACCCTGCAATGAAAGCCCGGTTTAGTCATGGCACGTGATAGATGGTTCGAAACCGTAGCCATTGCCCAGGAGCGTGCGCAGAAACGTCTGCCCAAAGCCGTCTACTCGGCCCTGCTGGCCGGTAGCGAGAAGGGCCTGACCTACTCCGACAACGTCGAGGCGTTCGCCGAACTCGGTTTCGAGCCCCATGTCATCGGCGCCACTGAGTCCCGTGATCTGTCGACAACTGTTCTGGGCCAGGAGATCTCACTGCCGGTGGTGATTTCCCCGACCGGTGTGCAGGCGGTTCACCCCGATGGCGAGGTGGCGGTCGCGCGCGCGGCCGCCGCGCGGGGCACCGCGATGGGACTGTCATCGTTCGCGAGCAAGCCCATCGAGGAAGTGGTCGCGGCCAATCCCAAGACCTTCTTCCAGATCTACTGGCTCGGGGGCCGTGATGCCATCGCGGAGCGCGCCGAACGGGCCCGGGCCGCCGGCGCGGTGGGTTTGATCGCGACCACCGACTGGAGCTTTTCGCACGGCCGGGACTGGGGCAGCCCCAAGATCCCCGAGAAGATGGACATGCTCACCGCGATCAAGATGTCTCCGCAGGGCATTGTCCGGCCCTCGTGGTTCCTGGAGTGGGCCAAGACCTTCCGGCCGCCGAACCTGACGGCGCCCAACCAGGGTCCCCGCGGGGAGGACGGACCGCCGTTCTTCGCCGCCTATGGCGAATGGATGGGCACCCCGCCGCCCACCTGGGAGGACATCGCGTGGTTGCGCGAGTTCTGGGGCGGGCCGTTCATGCTCAAGGGTGTGATGCGCGTCGATGACGCCAAACGCGCGGTGGACGCCGGCGTCACGGCCATCTCAGTCTCCAACCACGGTGGCAACAACCTCGACGGCACCCCGGCCACCATCCGGGCACTGCCCGGCATCGCCGACGCCGTGGGTAGTCAGGTAGAGGTGCTGCTCGACGGCGGTATCCGGCGCGGGAGTGATGTCGTCAAGGCGCTGGCCCTGGGAGCGCGCGCCGTGATGATCGGGCGGGCGTATCTGTGGGGCCTGGCCGCCAACGGACAGGCGGGCGTGGAGAACGTCCTTGACATCCTGCAGGGCGGAATCGACTCAGCGTTGCGCGGTCTGGGCAAGTCATCGGTACGCGACCTGAGCCGTGACGACGTGCTGATGCAACCGGGTTTTTCCCGCGGTCTGGGTGGCTCCCGGTAATCCGCGGTAACGCGTCGGGCCTGCGGAATCTGGGTTATCGTCAGCTCAAAAGCTGGGTCCCACTCCAAGGAGAACACCATGGCCGTGTACGCATCCCCGGGATCCCCCGGTTCGTTGATGTCCTTCCAGAGCCGGTACGACAATTTCATCGGTGGTCAGTGGGTCCCACCTGTCGAGGGTCAGTATTTCGAGGTTCCCTCGCCGGTGACGGGGCTGTCGTTCTGCGAGGTGGCCCGGTCCACGGCGGCCGATATCGAGTTGGCCCTGGACGCTGCCCACGCCGCGGCCCCAGCCTGGGGTAAGTCCTCGGTGGCCTCCCGGTCGGTAATCCTCAACAAGATCGCTGACCGTATCGAGGAGAACCTGGAGAACATCGCACTCGCCGAGTCGTGGGATAACGGCAAGCCGATACGCGAGACACTCAACGCTGACATTCCGTTGGCAGTGGACCACTTCCGGTATTTCGCGGGGGCGATCCGCGCCCAGGAGGGCTCGTTGAGCGAGATCGACGACGACACCGTGGCCTATCACTTCCACGAACCCCTCGGTGTCGTCGGTCAGATCATCCCGTGGAACTTCCCGATCCTGATGGCGGTGTGGAAGCTGGCGCCGGCATTGGCCGCGGGTAACGCGGTGGTGCTCAAGCCGGCTGAGCAGACCCCGGCCTCGATCATGTATCTCATGTCGTTAATTGCTGATCTGTTGCCCGACGGTGTGATCAACGTGGTCAACGGTTTCGGGGTGGAGGCGGGTAAGCCGCTGGCCTCCAGTAATCGGATCGCCAAGATCGCGTTTACCGGTGAGACCACCACTGGCCGGCTGATCATGCAGTACGCCTCCCAGAATCTGATTCCGGTGACCTTGGAGTTGGGTGGCAAGAGCCCCAACATCTTCTTCTCCGATGTGCTGGCCGCCAATGACGATTTCCAGGACAAGGCCTTGGAGGGGTTCACCATGTTCGCCCTCAACCAGGGCGAGGTGTGCACCTGTCCGTCGCGGTCGCTGATTCAGTCCGATATCTACGACGAGTTCCTGGCGATGGCGGCGATTCGCACCAAGGCGGTTCGCCAGGGCCATCCCCTGGACACCGAGACGATGGTCGGCGCGCAGGCTTCCAACGACCAGTTGGAAAAGATTCTCTCCTATATCGAGATCGGCAAGAGCGAAGGCGCCCGGGTGATTACCGGCGGTGAGCGCGCCGATCTGGGCGGCGAACTGTCCGGCGGCTACTACGTGCAGCCCACGATCTTCGCCGGGGACAACTCGATGCGGATCTTCCAGGAGGAGATCTTCGGCCCGGTGGTGTCGGTGACCTCGTTCACCGACTACGACGATGCCATCAGCATCGCCAACGACACCCTCTACGGCCTCGGCGCCGGAGTGTGGAGCCGAGACGGCAACGTCGCCTACCGCGCAGGACGTGATATCAAAGCCGGCCGGGTGTGGACCAACTGCTACCACATGTATCCCGCGCACGCGGCCTTCGGCGGCTACAAGCAATCCGGCATCGGCCGCGAGAACCACAAGATGATGCTCGATCACTACCAGCAGACCAAGAACCTGCTCGTCTCCTACAGCAACAAAGCACAGGGATTCTTCTAAGGCCTAACATCGGAGCATGGGTGAGCGGCGGCAGCTGGGGGGCTTGACGTCGAACCACCTGGGCGGGATCGAACCGTTCCTGATCGTTCCGGTTGGCTCGACTGAGCAGCACGGTCCGCACCTGCCTTTGGACACCGACACGCGCATCGCAGTCGCGGTAGCTGCTGCAGTAGCTGTGGAACTCGATCGGAACTCCCTCGTGGCGTCGGCCATCTGCTACGGAGCCTCCGGCGAACATCAGGGTTTCGCCGGAACGATCTCCATCGGCACCGAGGTCCTTAACAGCGTGCTCATCGAGTACGGCCGCTCGGCGTGCGACTGGGCGCGCCGGCTTGTGTTCGTCAACGGGCATGGCGGCAATCTCGATGCGCTGCGGTCTGCAGTGGCGCTACTGCGGAGCGAGAATCGGGATGTGGCGTGGTGCAGCTGCTCGGCCGCCGGTGCCGATGCCCACGCCGGCCACATGGAAACCTCGGTGCTGCTGCATCTTTCACCCGAGATCGTGCTGACCCCGGAATTGGCACCGGGGAACACCGAACCGCTTGTCGACCTGATGCCCCGGTTGCGCGAGGGCGGCGTGGCCGCCGTGAGCGAGTCAGGCGTACTTGGCGATCCGACGACGGCCACCGCGGCTGCGGGGGAGCGCATCTTCTCCGACATGGTCGCCGACTGCTGCGCGCGGGTGCAACGGTGGACTCCGGGCCCCGATGGGATGCTGACGTGACCGACGTACTGATCGTCGGTGCGGGAAGTGCCGGATCGGTTCTGGCCGCGCAACTCTCATCCGATCCGACCTGCCGGGTGACGGTGATCGAGGCGGGTCCTGGTTTTGATGATCCGGCCATTCGGTCGCTGATCGGCGATGCGACGGTACTGCCCATCGGGCCGGGCAGTCCGGTGGTCCGCAGCTATCGCACCGAACTGACCGATGACCCAGTGCAGGACACCGAGATCGTCCGGGGCACTTGCCTGGGTGGCTCGGGTGCGGTCAATGGCGGCTACTTCTGCCGGGCGCTGCCCACGGACTTCGACGATCCGATCCCCGGATGGTCGTGGTCGGATGTCGAATCGCACTACCGCGCCATCGAGACCGATCTCGACTTCCCGGACTTCGGCGGCACCGGACCGATCCCGGTCAGCCGTGTCCGTGAATTCAGTTTCAGCACAGCGGCATTCATCACTGCGGCGCAGCAGGCGGGCTAT
>JBMOKE010000183.1:0-4344 GCA_049315425.1 Mycobacterium sp.
CCCTGCCAGATGCCGGTGTAATAGTCGACCACCTGCTGGGGCTGCTGGCCGTCGAGGGAGTAGCGCGCGAACACCACACCGTCGTCGGATTCGGTCTCCAGTTGGCTGGCCCCGGCGGGAGGCTGGGCCAGACCGGGGCTCGCCGCGGCACCGGGCGAGGCTGACGTACTTGCCGACGCTGACGTGCTGGGCGTCGCCGAGGTGGAGACGGTCTCGGTGACGGTGGTCGTGTCCGACTTGGTGGTGCCCCCGCAGCCGGAAAGCACCAGGGCCGTGATGCCGAGTCCGGTGATGAAAGCAGCGATCCTCATAGTGTTCCTTTGCTCAGCTCCGACGTCGATAGCCAGGTCTGGTGAGTATGTTCCACGAGGTTGTCGGTGGGGGCACTTATGGTCAGGTCAGGTTGGTTCAGTTTAGTTCGATAGAGGGGGAGAAGTGATTGCTCGCATGATTTCCACCTGCCTGGTCGCTGCGGTCTCTGCCATGGTGATCGCCGCGCCGAACGCAGTAGCGGACAACAACGTCTGTGTGGGGGTGATGAATCAGAGCGGATGTAATCCGGCGCCGTGGAACGGTCAGCTCATGGAGACCTGGAACACACCCGGTTACTACGGCGGCTGGACCAACGGTCCGGTCGCCTGCGACCCGTTCACCCGGCAGTGCCGGGGGTGGGCGCAACCCTGATCTGACCCTGCCTCGCGGGCCGTAGGATTGCCCGGATGACCAGGCGTCAGGTGGCGGCTCTATTCGCACTGTGTCTGGCGGTGTTCATGGTGGCTGTCGACGGAACCGTCATCAGCGTCGCGGTGCCGGCTATCGCCGACGAGTTGCATCCCAGCTACAACGAGATCCTCTGGATCAGTGACATCTACTCCTTCGTTCTCGCCGGCCTGCTCATCACCATGGGCAACGTGGGCGACCGCATTGGCCGTAAGCGCCTGCTGCTGATCTCGAGCGTGGCCTTCGGCGTGGCATCCGCGGTCGCCGCGTTCGCGCCCACGGCCGCCCTGCTCATCGTGGCCAGGGCCGTGCAGGGTTTCGCCGGCGCCGGCTTGATGCCCGCCACGCTCGCGCTGCTGCGCACCGTCTTCACCGACGACCGGCAGCGGATGCGCGGCGTCGGGATCTGGAGTGCGGCGGGCGCGGCCGGTGCGGCAATGGGCCCGACCGTGGCAGGTGTGCTGCTCGAGCACTACTACTGGGGCTCAGTACTTTTGGTGAATTTGCCGGTGGTGGCGCTGGTTTTTGGGGTCGGAATGTGGGTGCTGCCCGAGGCGCGCAGTGACGTCAGGCATCCGCTCGATCCCGCTTCTGTTGCGCTATCCATCGCGGGCATCCTCGGCGCCGTGTACGGCATCACTGAATTGGCGCACTCGGGCCTCGACTTCTGGCCCGCCTATCCGGCGCTGATCATTGGCACAGTGCTTCTCGTGGTTTTTCTGCGCCGGCAGCGTCAGCTGACGACGCCGCTGCTGGATCTGGAACTGTTCTCCCAAACCGGATTCAGTGCGGCGGTCGTGGCACAGACGGTGACGGTGTTCGCGAATGTGGGTGCGCTGTTCTTCGTGCCCATCTATCTGCGTCAGGTCAGCGACTTCACGGCGTTGCAGTCGGGTATGGCGCTGCTGCCGGACTCGTTGGTCAGCGTGGTTGCCGCCACCAACACCGGTCGCCTGGTCCGCAGGTGGGGGGACCGCCGGGTGTTGCTGTTGGGTCTGGCGGTGGGCGCTGTGGGACTGGTGGCACTCGGGGTGACGATCCCCATCTCCTATATCGCCATCGTGGTTCCGCTGATGATGATCGGCTTTTCGTTTGCGGTGGTGGTCACCGCCGCCTCGGACATGATTCTCACCAGCGCCAGCGAAGACCGCGTCGGCGCGGCCACCGGGATCTCCGAGGCGTCCTTCGAACTCGGTAACGCCCTGGGCATCGCGCTTATCGGCAGCCTGGTGGCGGTGCTGTACTTCCTGGCCACCGGGTCATCGGCGCGACTCACCGCGGCGGTCGACCCCGGCGGGTTCACCTCGGCCATGACGGGCACCAGTGTGATCTGCGGGGTGGTGGTGGCACTGACCGCGATCGTGGTGGCCCGGGCGGTTCGCGGACAGCCGGCTGAGGTGCTCGGGTGAATTCGTTCACGGTTCCCTATACCGACGATCAGATCGAGGTGGACACCGATCGCCGGGTGGTGATGCTGTTCCGCAATGCGTGGAACCGGGAGTCCAGCGGATACCCCGACGAGACCTACACCTTCGATGCGCTACTGGCCGATAAGGGCCTGTTGGTGTTGTTGACCGCGATGCTCGCCGGAAACGACGCTGCCGAACTGGAGCGACTGATCCGCACGCCGCCCGCGTGACGGCGATCCCGGCCGAGGTCCGCGCGATGGCCGGCCGCGGACCGCGGTGGGCCGCATGGGTCGATGAACTTCCTGGTGTCGTGCAGATCCTCATCGAAAGGTGGGGGCTGCACCCCGATGGTGATCCCGCCCACGGTCACTGCTCCCTGGTGCTACCGGTCCGCACCGCCGAGGGTGCGGCCGCGATGCTCAAGATCGGCTTCCCGGACGAGGAGTCCGAACACGAGCACCTGGCGCTGCAGCGCTGGGGCGGCCAGGGCGCGGTGCGTCTGCTCAGCGCGGACCCGCACCATCGCGGACTGCTGCTGGAGCGGCTGAGTTCCACCGATCTCAGTACCGTCTCCGATGCGGAGGCCTGCCGCGTCGTCGCCGATCTGTACCGCCGCATCCACATCCCGGCGATGCCACAGTTGCGCCCGCTGTCGTACTTCATCGACCCGTGGACCGCCGAGTTGGCGGGGTTGGCGCGCAACGCGCCGATTCCGCGTCGCCTCGTCGAACAGGCCATCGCTCTGGCTCATGATCTGACCATTGACCGCGCGGTGCCCGATCGGGTGATTCACACCGATCTTCACTACGCGAATGTTCTTGCTGCCGAGCGTGAGCCCTGGCTGGTGATCGACCCGAAGCCGGTGAATGGCGATCCGCACTATGAGATCGCGCCGATGTTGTGGAACCGGTGGGATGAGGTCGCCGGTGACGTCCGCGAAGGGGTGCGACACCGCTTCTGGATGCTGGTCGACGCTGCGGGATTTGACGAGAACCGGGCACGGGACTGGGTGATCGTGCGGATGGTGCACAACGCCGTGTGGGCATGGACTGACGATCCGGAGTCCGATCCGTCCCGGCTGACCCGATGTATCGCCATCGCCAAGGCGGTTCAGGACTGAGTTGTTTGGGGGAAGCGCTCAGGTGGGAGAAGCGCTCAGGCCTCGAGTCGGGCGCGAACGGCATCCAGTCGGCGCCGCAACTCCTCCTCGTCGATCACACCACGGGCTACCAGCGAATGCGCCAGTGCCACAAGCTGATTCTCCGGGTAGGGCAGGTCGGCGTACCGGGTCACCGACAGTGCGTCCTCTTCGTCGCGGCGATCTTTGAAGGTGAAGCCCATATCGTCGCCTGCGCAGGAGCGGTCGATGGCGTCGCACATGCCGTCCAGACTGGTCTTCCACGGCGGCACCGGGTTCTCCACGCCGTACTTGTCGGCCATGACGGACCAGGTCTGGTTGCGTCGCGCGATCTGCTCGAGGGTGTCGACGGTGACACTCTCCGGCGGTACGCCTGCGGTACTCATCTCAGTTCGCGATCGGCCGGATGGCCGGGCGGGTCTTGGTGATGATGTTGGTGGTCACGCCCGGCGTGGGCAGGGCGACTCCGATCAGGCAGTCCCGGGTGATGATCTCGGCGAGCTGATCTTCGGTCCAGCCGTCGGTGCCCTCGGGCCGCAATGGCATCACCATGAAGCGATGCTTTTGGTTGGAATCCTCCACCCGCACTTCGACGTCGTCGGGAAGGACGAGACCGAACTCGGAAAGCACCTGGCGTGGCCACCGCACGATCCGGCGCCGGTAGTTGGGCGTGCGGTACCACTCCGGGGAGTTGCCGAGAATCGGCCGCGGGTAACACGAGCACAGCGCACAGACGATCACGTTGTGCACCGCAGGCGTGTTCTCCAGAATCTTGAACGCCACGAAGTCACTGGGTGTGCCGAAGCCGGTGGGCTCCAGCCAGTCGACACCCACCTGCTTGCTCGCAGCGAGTGCGTCGGTGAGGGCGAGCCGTTTGAAATCCGGATCCAGCCAGGCGCGCGCCACCAGCCGGGCGGCCGGCGTCGGACCGATCTGCTCGGCGAACTCGGTGAACAGCCGGTGTTCGGCGGCGGTGAAAAGACCCTTCTCGATACACAGTTCGCGCAGTGCGATCTCCAGGACCTCGAAGTCGGTGATCTCGTCGACCATCGGTTTGATGGTGCGGTCGTGATCGTG
>JBMOKE010000184.1:0-4325 GCA_049315425.1 Mycobacterium sp.
ACAGCACCCCGGGCAGTAAGGAAACCTCCGGTCGGGTGGTGCGTGTCACCGGCCCGGTCGTCGACGTGGAGTTCCCGCGCGGCGCGGTACCGGAGTTGTTCAACGCACTACACGCCGACATTGCGTTGGCGGCGATGGCCAAGACCTTGACACTCGAGGTTGCCCAGCACCTCGGTGACAATCTGGTGCGCTGTATCTCCATGCAGCCCACCGACGGCCTGGTGCGCGGAGCCGAGGTGACCGACACGGGCGCCTCGATCTCGGTGCCGGTCGGCGAAGGGGTCAAGGGGCACGTGTTCAACGCCCTCGGCGACTGCCTCGATGACCCCGGCTATGGCAAGGACTTCGAGAAGTGGTCGATCCACCGGCGTCCACCGGCCTTCGACGAACTCGAACCGCGCACCGAGATGCTTGAGACCGGCCTGAAGGTCGTCGATCTACTCACGCCGTACGTGCGCGGCGGAAAGATCGCCCTGTTCGGCGGTGCTGGCGTGGGCAAGACGGTGCTCATCCAGGAGATGATCAACCGCATCGCCCGTAACTTCGGCGGCACCTCGGTGTTCGCCGGCGTGGGGGAGCGCACGCGCGAGGGCAACGACCTCTGGGTCGAGCTGCGCGAGGCCAACGTGCTCAAGGACACCGCGCTGGTGTTCGGTCAGATGGACGAGCCGCCGGGCACCCGCATGCGGGTGGCACTGTCCGCGCTCACCATGGCGGAGTACTTCCGCGACGAGATGAGCCAGGACGTGCTGCTGTTCATCGACAACATCTTCCGGTTCACCCAGGCCGGCTCCGAGGTATCGACCCTGCTGGGCCGCATGCCCTCAGCGGTGGGCTACCAGCCCACCCTGGCCGACGAGATGGGCGAGTTGCAGGAGCGCATCACCTCGACGCGCGGCCGCTCGATCACCTCGATGCAGGCCGTGTACGTGCCCGCCGACGACTACACCGACCCGGCGCCGGCGACCACCTTCGCGCACCTCGATGCCACCACGGAGCTCTCCCGAGCGGTGTTCTCCAAGGGCATCTTCCCGGCGGTGGATCCGCTGGCATCCAGCTCGACGATCCTGCATCCGAGCGTTGTCGGCGAGGAGCACTACCGCGTCGCCCAGGAGGTCATCCGGATTCTGCAGCGCTACAAGGATCTTCAGGACATCATCGCCATCCTCGGTATCGACGAACTTTCCGAGGAGGACAAGCAGTTGGTCTACCGGGCGCGCCGGATCGAGCGCTTCCTGAGCCAGAACATGATGGCGGCCGAGCAGTTCACCGGGCAGCCCGGTTCGACGGTTCCGCTGAAGGAGACCGTCGAGGCCTTCGACAAGCTGGCCAAGGGTGACTTCGACCATCTTCCCGAGCAGGCGTTCTTCCTGATCGGCGGACTAGACGATCTGGCGAAGAAGGCAGAGAGCCTCGGCGCCAAGTTGTGACGACGCGGATCAGACCTCGAAAGGTGATGTGAGATGGCCGATTTGAACGTCGAGATCGTCGCTGTGGAACGCAAGATATGGTCGGGTAAAGGGACTTTTGTGTTCACCAGGACCACCTCCGGTGAGATCGGCATTCTGCCCAACCACATCCCGCTGGTGGCCCAGTTGGTCGAGGACGCGGTGGTGCGCGTGGAGCGCGAGGGTGAGGATGATCTGCGCATCGCCGTCGACGGCGGGTACATGTCGGTGACTGAGGCCGGGGTACGGATCCTGGCAGAGTCAGCCGAGTTCGCCTCGGAAATCGACGCGGACGCTGCCAAGTCCGACGCCGCCTCGGATGATCCGCAGACGGCGGCCCGCGGAAGGGCCCGGCTGCGAGCCCTCGGTCAGCTCGACTAGACCGATGAGCGCGCCGATGATGATCATGATCGCGCTCATCGGCGCTCTGCTGCTGATTGTTCCCGCACTGATCATCCGGCTCTGGAATCTGGGTCAGGGCGGAACGGCGGCCATTCTTCGCGATATCCCCGCAGCCGGTGGTCATGGCTGGCGGCACGGCGTGCTCCGGTACCGCGGCGACGAAGCCCAGTTCTATCGGCTGTCGAGTCTGCGGCTGTGGCCCGATCGCAGATTGGGCCGACGCGGGCTGGAGGTGATCGCCCGGCGCCCGCCGCGCGGTGACGAGTTCGACATCATGACCGACGAGACCGTCGTCCTTGAACTTCGAGACAGCACCGGAAGTCTGAACCGCGGCTACGAGGTAGCACTGGACCGCGGTGCGCTGACCGCTTTTCTGTCCTGGGTCGAGTCGCGGCCATCACCGAGGACGCGTCGCAGCGCGGCCTAGCTTTACCCGCCCGGCTTCCAGAGCACGTCATCGCCGGCGTTGGCCACCCGCGACAGGATGAACAACAGATCCGACAGGCGGTTGAGGTAGCGGGCCGGCAGCGGACTGACGGTGTCGGGATGCGCCTTCACCGCGATCCACGCCGACCGCTCCGCACGGCGCGACACAGTTCGAGCGACGTGCAGCAGCGCCGACAGCGCGGTACCGCCCGGCAGTATGAAGGAGTTCAGCGCAGGCAGAGTCTCGTTGTACTCGTCGCACCAGCCCTCGAGTCGCTCGATGTATCCCTCGGTGATGCGCAACGGTGCTCGCTGGGGGTTGGCGACAATGGGCGTGGCCAGATCGGCGCCGGCATCGAAAAGGTCGTTCTGAATCCGGGTGAGGACTGCGCGCAGTGAGTCCTCGGGCTGGCCCAGTGCCACCGCCACTCCGATCGCGGCGTTGGCCTCGTCGCAGTCCGCGTAGGCGATCAGCCGCGGATCGTCCTTGGCCACTCGCGAGAAATCGCTGAGCCCGGATGTCCCGTCGTCGCCGGTCCGGGTGTAGATGCGCGTTAGGTGTACTGCCATGAGTGCAAACCGTACCGGCTGAGACGGGCGGAACCTCACGCCGCCTCAACTAAGCTATCGGCCGTGGGCGAGCGTTTCCTGGTTACCGGCGGGCGCCGGTTGGCTGGTGAGGTTGCCGTCGGGGGTGCAAAGAACAGCGTTCTGAAGCTGATGGCGGCCAGCCTGTTGGCCGAGGGGACCACGACGATCACCAACTGCCCCGACATCCTCGACGTCCCGCTGATGGCGGAAGTGCTGCGGGGTCTGGGCGCGAACGTCGAACTAGACGGATCCGTGGTTCGAATCACCTCCCCCGATGAGCTGAAGTATGAGGCGGACTTCGCCGCCGTCCGCCAGTTCCGGGCATCGGTGTGCGTGCTCGGTCCGCTCGTCGGCCGCTGCAAGCGGGCAAGGGTCGCACTGCCCGGTGGTGATGCGATCGGCTCGCGTCCGCTGGACATGCACCAGTCCGGTCTGCGTCAACTCGGTGCCGAGTGCGCGATCGAACACGGCTGCGTCGTCGCCTCCGCCGAGAGGTTGCGCGGAGCCGAGATCCAGCTTGAGTTCCCATCGGTCGGGGCGACCGAGAACATCCTGATGGCTGCTGTCCTCGCCGAGGGTGTCACCACAATTCACAACGCCGCGCGCGAGCCAGATGTCATGGATCTCTGCGAGATGCTCAAGCAGATGGGTGCGCAGATCGAGGGCTCCGGCACGCCGACGTTGACGATCACCGGTGTGCCGAAGCTGCACCCGACCGAGCATCGCGTGATCGGGGATCGGATTGTCGCGGCCACGTGGGGGATCGCCGCGGCGATGACGCGAGGTGATATCTCGGTCACCGGTGTCGACCCGGCGCACCTGCAGTTGGTATTGCACAAACTGCACGACGCCGGCGCGACGGTGACCCAGCACGACGACGGTTTCCGGGTGGTGCAGTACGAGCGGCCCAAGGCGTGCAACATTTCGACCCTGCCATTTCCCGGGTTCCCGACCGACCTCCAGCCGATGGCCATCGCGATCGCATCGATCGCCGACGGCACTTCGATGATCACCGAGAATGTGTTCGAGGCGCGGTTCCGGTTCGTCGAGGAGATGATCCGACTCGGGGCCGACGCCCGTACCGACGGCCATCACGCTGTGGTGCGGGGGATTTCGCAACTGTCCAGTGCGCCGGTGTGGTGCTCAGACATCCGGGCTGGCGCCGGACTGGTGCTGGCCGGCCTTGTGGCCGACGGGGAGACCGAGGTCCACGACGTGTTCCACGTCGATCGTGGTTACCCGTTGTTCGTCGAGATCCTTCAGGGATTGGGTGCCGAGATCGAGCGCGTAGAGTAGGGACACCGAGGCGAAAGTCGCGCCGATCTTCGGATGGCTGACGGCCAGTTGACCTCGATCTTCAACTGAAGTACGCTGGTAGGGTTGCCCTGCTCGCGGGTTTCTAGCGGGTCTTGTTGTTTGAGAACTCAATAGTGTGTTTGGTGGTTTTTGTTTGTTGTT
>JBMOKE010000003.1:0-61383 GCA_049315425.1 Mycobacterium sp.
TTGTCGCGGCGCCGAGCGAACTCCGCGATCTCGACGAAGCGATGCTCATCGACGAAAGCGCCGTACCGCCACTGGAGGGCACGACCTGGGGCAGCATGGTCGCGGTACCACGGGGCGCGGAGCCACCTGTCTCCCCGGCGGCCTGTGTGCTGTTCCTGTCACAGGGGCCGGCGGCGGAGAAGGGGCTGGCGATGCGCTCGTCCAAGAACGCCTCGATCGGTGTCACGCTGTCCGTGGGCGTCGTGCGGCCGGATCTTCCGGCACTGGTTGAGGAGTGCAAGGTCTTCACCTTCGCCGGTGCCGGTGCGAACTCTCGCGTCGACCTGGCGCCGATGCCCGTCGCTGATCTACCCGATGGGGCGATCAGCACCCTGATGCACTGCCGGACGGACAAAGCTGACCAGACCCTTGTCTGGGATATCGCGTTGATCGTCGGGTACCACCGTGGCGTCCTGGTGACGGCCGAGTACACGCCGGGTCCACAGGGCGGTGCATTCGACAGTGGGCTCGCGTCCCGCCTGGGCGAGGTTTACCGGGCTCAAATCCAGAAACTAGACGCCTAGATCGTCCGCTCCAGATCCAAGAACGAGACCGATCATGAATAGTAGTAGCATAACTATAAATTCAGTGATGGCTCTGATTTATTCCAGGTTTTATTCCAGAAACCCCATGCCGGAAGGACTTCCGATGCTCTCAGCGGTGCCGGGGGGCGATGTGCCGGTGTGCGATGTCGACCTCTATGACGCCGCGATCAACGCGGACCCCTATGACGCCTATCGCGCGATCCGCGATGCCGGCCCGGTGGTGTGGTTGCCGGCGACCGGGGTGTGGGCGATGGGGCGCTACGCCGACGTTCGCGCTGCTTTGAGGGATCACGAGCTGTTTTCCTCCGCTTCCGGACCTGCTGTTAACGAGACCGCCAACCAGGCTGCCGGGCTCTTGGCGAGCTGCCTGATCTCCGACCCACCGCAACACGAGACGTTCCGCAAGGTCATCTCCCCGCCGCTGCGGCCGGGGGCGATGCGGGCGCTGGCATCACTGATGACCGACCAGGCCGTAGCCCTCGTCGAGAGCGTGCTCGGTCGCGAATCCTTCGACGGCGTGGCCGAGTTCGCACATGTTCTGCCGCTGGCCGTGGTGCGGTCGTTGGTCGGTCTGCCTGCGGTCGGGCAGGAGAACATGCTCCGTTGGGGCACGGCATCCTTCGAATCGTTCGGACCCGACAGCCCCCGGACCCGGGGAGCTATCGACGATATGGGCCAGGCACTCGAATTCGTGTTTGCCCCCGATCTCGCCGAACGATGCGACCCGCACGGTTGGGCCGCGGGTGTGTTCGACGCCGCGGCCCGCGGTGACATCACCGAGATGCAAGGCCCGAGTTTGCTACTCGACTACATCAACCCGAGCCTGGACACCACTATCGGCGCGATCAGCCACCTGCTGCGTCTCCTGGCCGACAACCCTGACCAGTGGGACCTACTCAGGGCCGATCCCACATTGATCCCGCATGCCATCAACGAAGCCCTGCGGGTCGAATCACCCGTGCGCGGTTTCAGCCGGGTCGTCACCGCGGACCATCAGATCGACACGGTCGCCCTGCCCCGGGGGGCCCGAGTGCTGATGTTGTTCGGGTCGGCCAACCGCGATGAGCGCAAATGGACCGACCCCGAACGATTCGACATCACCCGCAAACCATCCGACCAACTTGGATTCGGCTTCGGGATTCACAGCTGCGTGGGGATGAACCTCGCCCGGCTGGAGATGCGCTGCCTGCTCGAGGCCATGATCCCCCGCGTCGCAAGTATCGAGGTCGACGGGATCGCCATGAGCGGCAACCAGGTCCTGCACGTCATCGAATCCATGAGCGCCACCTTCACGACCGCGAACTGATGAGCCGAACGGTTCGAATCAGGCGTGCCCAACCACGAAAAATTGCCGTCGGAACTAAGTCACAGCGAGTGCGCCCGAAGGGATTCGAACCCCCAACCTTCTGATCCGTAGTCAGATGCTCTATCCGTTGAGCTACGGGCGCCTTATTCAGTTGTTCGTGGCTGACGGATCAGCCGCGGCGGAGGCGAGAGGATTTGAACCTCCGGTCCCCTTTAAGGGGGACAACTCATTAGCAGTGAGTCCCATTCGGCCGCTCTGGCACGCCTCCCGGACCACATGAGCGTACCGGAGCCACGATGCAACTCCGGAACCGCCGGATTGAGAGAGTACACAGCACAAAGAGTGGATAGCAAAGCCAACCGGGGCCACCCCTAGACTTGGCCGAATGACTGCCCGCCTGCGCCCTGAACTGGCCGATCTGCCGGCCTACACGCCCGGCAAGACGGTGCTGGGTGCCATCAAGCTGGCCAGTAACGAAACCGTGCAGGGCCCGTTGCCCAGCGTGAGGGACGCCATCGCAGCGGCCGTCGAGACCATCAACCGCTACCCCGACAACGGGCATGTCGAACTTAAAGAGCATCTGGCCAAGCACCTGGGCTTTCCGCCGGAGCACATCGCTGTGGGTTGCGGCTCGGTCAGCCTGTGCCAGCAGCTGATTCAAATCACCTCATCGGTCGGCGACGAAGTGATGTTCGGCTGGCGCAGCTTCGAGGTGTACCCCCTGCAGGTTCGGGTGGCTGGGGCGACTCCCGTCCAGGTGGCGCTGCGAGCGGAGACCTTCGATCTCGACGCGATGCTGGCCGCCATCACCGAACGCACGCGGCTGATCTTCGTCTGCAACCCCAACAACCCGACCTCCACCGTGGTGGACCCGGACGAACTCGCCCGCTTCGTGGCCGCGGTTCCCAAGGACATCCTTGTCGTCATCGACGAGGCCTACGTCGAGTACATCCGCGATGGCCTGGTGCCCGACAGTTTGGGGCTGGCCCGCGCTCACCCCAATGTCGTTGTACTGCGGACCTTTTCAAAGGCCTACGGTTTGGCCGGCCTGCGGGTGGGCTACGCCGTTGGTGATCCCGAGGTGATTACCGCCTTGGGCAAGGTCTATGTGCCGTTCACCGCCAGCACCATCTCCCAGGTCGGCGCGATCGCCTCCCTGCTGGCCGCCGACGAGTTGTTGCTACGCACCGACGTAGTAGTTGCCGAGCGCCAACGGGTCAGCACTGAACTCGAAAAGCTCGGGTACGTATTCCCGCCGTCGCAGGCCAACTTCGTCTGGCTGCCGCTGGCCGAGCGGACCGTCGAGTTCACTCAACGAGCCGCAGAAGCGCGGGTGCTGGTTCGGCCCTACGGTAGCGAGGGTGTGCGGGTGACGATCGGCGCACCGGCTGAGAACGACGCGTTCCTGGCGTTCGCCCGGGGCTGGATCGGCCACTGACCACCAATCCGGCATCCACCGCCCAACCGCCGAGCCAGCACCGGTAGCGTCGGAGATCAACCACACGATCACGCGAGGAAGGATCAGCAATGGGCAGGATCTACAGCGATGTCACCGAACTGATCGGTCATACCCCGCTGGTTCGTCTGAACCGGTTGACCGAGGGACTCGGCGCACAGGTGTTAGCCAAGCTTGAGTTCTACAACCCCGCCAACAGCGTCAAGGACCGGATCGGCGTCGCGATCATCGACGCCGCGGAACGCTCTGGAGAGCTGCAGCCGGGCGGGACCATCGTCGAGGCCACCAGCGGCAACACCGGCATCGCGTTGGCGATGGTCGGCGCCGCCCGCGGCTATCACGTGATCCTCACAATGCCGGAGACGATGTCCACCGAGCGCCGGGTGATGTTGCGCGCCTATGGCGCCGAGATTGTTCTGACCCCCGGTTCTGAGGGTATGGCGGGCGCGGTGGCGCGAGCGAAACAGATCATCGCCGAAACCGAGAACGCGGTCGCGGCCGACCAGTTCGCCAACCCCGCCAACCCGGCGATCCACGAGAAGACCACCGCCGAGGAGGTCTGGGCCGACACCGACGGCAAGGTCGATATCTTCGTCGCCGGAATCGGCACCGGAGGCACCGTCACCGGGGTCGGGCATGTCCTGAGGGCCCGCAAGCCGGGCGTGCAAATCGTCGGTGTCGAGCCCATCGACTCCCCCCTGCTGACCGAGGGCCAAGCCGGCCCGCACAAGATCCAGGGCATCGGCGCCAACTTCGTCCCCGAGATACTCGATCGGGATAGCTACGACGAGATCATCGACGTCGGTCTCGACGATTCCATCAGGGTGGCCCGCGATCTCGGAACCAAGGAGGGCATCCTCGGCGGAATCTCCTCCGGCGCAATCATCTGGGCGGCGTTGGAGCTTGCCAAACGTCCCGAGAATGCAGGCAAGCTGATCGTCGCGATCGTCTGCGACTACGGCGAGCGCTACATCTCCACCGTGCTTTTCGAGGACATCAGGGATTGATTGCGCCGTGACACTGCTGTCCACATTGCGCGAGGACTTGCAGAGCGCACGCTCACATGACCCGGCCGCCCGCGGAGATCTGGAGAACGCCCTCGTTTACTCCGGACTGCACGCGATCTGGGCATACCGGCTCGCCCACCGCATGTGGTCCACGCCGGCATTACGCGGGCCGGCGCGAATACTGAGCCAATTCGCCCGATTCCTCACCGGTATCGAGATTCATCCCGGCGCGACGATCGGTCGCCGGTTCTTCATCGACCACGGTATGGGTGTGGTGATCGGCGAGACCGCCGAGATTGGCGACGACGTGATGCTCTATCACGGGGTGACCCTCGGAGGTCGATCGCTTAAACAGGGAAAGCGGCATCCCACGCTCGGCGATCGGGTGACCGTCGGAGCCGGTGCCAAGGTTCTCGGACCGCTGCACATTGGAGACGACAGTGCGGTCGGAGCCAATGCCGTTGTCACTCAGGATGTTCCTTCGGATTCCATCGCCACCGGAATACCGGCGGTGGTGCGGCCTCGTACGGAAAAACAGCGCGAGCCGTTGGTCGACCCCACGACCTACATCGATCCCGCGATGTATATCTGAGCCCTGATCGCAGTCGAATAGGTCTCGCGTCGTAGCCTTATTTGCATGCATACCCCGCTTGAATCGCTCACCGTCGAGGTCAAGGACAACGTCGCCCAGGTCACGCTGATGGGACCCGGCAAGGGCAACGCTATGGGCCCGGAATTCTGGGCCGAGATGCCGGTGGTTTTCGCCGAACTCGACGCCGACCCGGAGGTCCGCGCCATCGTGCTGACCGGCTCGGGGAACAACTTCTGCTTCGGCCTCAATCTGCTCACCATGGGCAACACCCTCTCCGACACCATGTCCGCCGAGGTATCGGCCCGGTCGCGTTCGAACTTCCACACCCACCTCAAAGATCTGCAGCAGTCCATCAGCGCTGTAGCCGATTGCCGGACACCCACCATCGCGTCGATCCACGGTTGGTGCATCGGCGGCGGGGTCGATCTGATCAGCGCGGTGGACATCCGCTACGCCAGCGCGGACGCGAAGTTCTCGGTGCGCGAGGTGAAACTCGCCATCGTCGCCGACGTGGGCAGCCTGGCCCGGCTGCCATACATCCTGTCCGACGGCCACCTACGCGAACTGGCACTGACCGGCAAGGACATCAACGCGGCCCGGGCCGAGAAGATCGGACTGGTCAATGGCGTCCTCCCCGATGCCGAGGCCGCACTGTCCGCAGCACATGCCACCGCGGCGGAGATCGCAGCGAACTCTCCGCTGGTGACCCGCGGCATCAAGGACGTGCTCGACGAGCAGCGCACCGACGACGTGGCCGCCAGTCTGCGGTACGTCGCGGCGTGGAACTCGGCGTTCCTGCCGTCTCGGGACCTCAAAGAGGCAACCTCGGCGATGTTCTCCAAGCGCACGCCCAACTTCACTGGCGAGTGACCGTCAGCCTTCTTGTGAGAGGCGCCGCACAGGCTTTGGGTTCAGGACTTGAGTGGCTGCCGCTCGCTGCAACCCGGTTACACGTGCCCACCTCGAAAGTTCTTTCGGTGAGTCACTGCGTTGCCCCCTGCGCAAGGCTTCACGCGCGACGAACTTCGTTCTTCCCGACGCAGCCACATCGACCGGCGCGGCGGCCGGACCGCGGGAGAATGAGGCTTCGACTGCCGCCCGGCCCTGCAGGAACGCGACTGCCAGATCACGGCTCAGGGTGGCGGTGTCGGTGACCGGCAGCGATCGGGCGGGAACGAATTCGCCATACGGAGCGGTGCGGTCATAGCCGAGTTCCACCATAATCCGCAGAGCCGGTTCGAGGGCATCGGCGAATACGTCCATACCCGCCGCACGTAGCGGCGCCAACAATGGCAACTGCTTAGCGGGAATCAGGTAGTAGGTGGTGTCGCCGTAGTGCTGGATAACCGTGTTTGGGTCATAGTTGGCACTGGAGCGGTCAAGGCTCACCGACCCGTAATCATGATTTGCTGCGCCACCCAACACCGCATTGGCGACCGCTATGAGATTGGTGGGATCAGTCGGAAAATCAGCGAAAAAGTCGTACTGCCGTGCGATGTCCACCGTAGGAAATGGGGTGTCGGTGGGGGTGGAATCGATCGGAGTCCAACTGATGAGGCCGAGGTTGGCCAGCCGCGAAAACAGGCCACCGTTCGGTCGGATGGGATTGCCCAGAAGAACGAAGGAGACCGGCGGCAACTGCGCGCCGCTATCCGTCGAGAGCGTGAGGACCCGCTTTTCCACCGAAGCGATAAGGGAGCTCTGTGAATACCCCAATACCGCAAGGGGATCCAGTGGTACGCCACTCTGCGCGTTCTGCGCGATCAGTGCCTTAAGGCTGGAATCCAGAATCTCCCAGCCGATTCTGCTGGAAGCATCCAGCGTAAGCGACTCCGACCCGGTGAACGGCGCGAATTGTGCTGGCGTTTTCAGCGGAACACCGGCGAAAGACCCTCCGATGGTGGGCCTGATGAAGTTTTCGGTCACCTGCGCGATCCACGCCGCGGGGACTTCCGGCATCCCTGTTCCGGTCATGATGAGGGCTTCCGACGCCATCAGGCCAACCGCTACCCGATAAGTGGGGCAGGCGTGGCATGCCGGCCCCGATAGCGACACGGACGCGATCAGGGGCAGCAGTGCCGTGATGCTGCGAGTCACAATCCGCAACGGGAGGCCACCTGTCTGTCGTTTGCCATCAGCATTTTCCAGCGTCACTCAGCAATCGGAGTCGCTGCCGAGCCGGCTCCGAAAGCCAGCGTCAAGATACTACGGGTGGGACCAGTGTGACTGGAGTGGGGATGCTGAATCGTGAGCTAATCGCGATCTTCAGCCCATCTGGCTTTGCTTTTAACGTCATCGGCGACGTCGGCCTTCGGAATGGGGTTCGGTCCGTGAGAGTCCGAGAAACTGGACTCAAGTGAAATCTCGTGACGTCATAGCGCCACCGTCATCAACTTCGCGGCCGCTACTCCAAGGACCCAGGGCGGTGGCGGAGGGATTTGAACCCCCGGTCGGTTTTAGCCGACTCTCGCTTTCAAGGCGAGTGCATTAGGCCGCTCTGCCACGCCACCATCGCATAGCGTAGCGGGCGGTCCGAAGATCAGGCGCGGCCAAACTTCGGGGTGGAGCCGCCCGACTTCATGGCGGCGCTGATCCGCCGGGAATTCTCTCCCACCGCCGTGACCTGCGGTCGGGTCAGTGGACGCAGGAAACTCATCCGGACACCCTCGGCATAGGTCACCCATGCCTCGGCGACAACGACTCGACCGTCATCGGTGATGGTCGCCAGCACACCGCGTCCGTCCTCGGGACTGGCCTCCCGCTGCACCAGACCCGCCGCCTCCAATCGGCGGATCTGTCGGGTCACTCGGCTGGGCAGCGACACCAGTTGCTCGGCGAGGTCGCCCATTCGCGCCGAACCCATCGCGCAGTTGTCCAGGATTCCCAGTAACCGCACATCGGCCAGGCTGAGGTTGTGGCGTTCGGACAGCCCCCGATTCAGCGTCCCGTACAACCGCAGTGCCGCGTCGAGAAAGTTCTCCCAGGCCTGCTGTTCAACGCCGGCTAATCCCCACATTTCACTGGCACTACGCCCCGCGACACTCCCGCCCATGACCCGAGTCTAAATCGTCGGCGAGGTTCAGCCAGGAATCCTGCGGTTCCGGGCCGAGGGTAGCGTGAGCGCGTGCACGCAATCGCACCCGACGGCACCAGCCAACTGTCGTGGCAACAGGTGCCGGACATCGCAGCCGGTAACGGCGAGGTTGTGATCGAAGTCAAGGCTGCGGGAGTCAATCGTGCCGACTTGTTGCAGGCCGCCGGGTTGTACCCACCACCGACGGGGGCAAGTCCGATCCTCGGTCTTGAGGTGTCGGGTGTGATTGCGGAGGTTGCGCCGAACGTTTCCGATCTCCAAGTTGGACAGCAGGTTTGCGCCCTGCTGGCCGGTGGCGGCTACGCGCAATACGTGGCTGTGCCAGCCGGTCAGGTGATGCCGATTCCGGCCGGTGTGAGTATCGTCAATGCCGCCGCACTGCCCGAGGTGGCGTGCACGGTGTGGTCCAACCTGGTGATGAACGCCAATCTGGCGAGCGGTGAATTGATCCTCGTACATGGCGGGGCCAGCGGGATTGGCACCCACGCGATCCAGGTGGCTCGAGAGTTGGGAGCCACGGTGGCGGTCACGGCGGGGTCGGCGACCAAGCTGGATCTGTGCGGTGAATTGGGGGCTGAGATCGTCATCTCCCATCGGGATGAGGATTTCGTCGAGCGGGTGCGCGCGGCTACCGGCGGCAGCGGCGCCGACGTGATCCTTGACATCATGGGGGCGTCCTATCTGGACCGAAATCTCCAAGCCCTGGCGGTCGACGGCCGCTTGGTGATCATCGGTATGCAGGGCGGGGTCAAGGCGGAGTTGAATATCGGAACCCTCATCTCCAAGCGATTGCGGGTCATCGGCACCGCATTGCGGGCTCGGCCCATCGACGGGCCGCACGGCAAGAGCGCAATCGTCGACGCCGTGGTGGAGTCGGTGTGGCCGATGATCGCGGCGGGAACGGTTCGGCCGGTCATCGGCACCCGGTTCCCGATCGAACAGGCCGCCGAGGCGCATCGCGTGCTGGCCTCCGGCGAGACCTTCGGGAAGGTACTGCTGACCGTTCCGCAGTAGTCGCCCTGATGCCGGGGGCCCCGGAAATCAGCCCAACGACGCCAAGGTTCGGACCAGATGATCCACCTCGGCCATCGTGGAGTAGTGGGCCAACCCGAGGGTGACGGCGCCGCCAATCTCATTGACGCCGAGCAAGTCCAATACCCGAGACGTTGCGTTCGCGATGGCGAGCACCCCGTTGTCAGCCAACCGCTGGACCACATGTTCGGCCGGCACACCGGCGACCACGAAGCTGACCACCGGGATCCGTATCTCCGGGTCACCGACCACAGTCACCAGCGGCAGCGAGTGCAGCGACGCCATCAAGTATTCAAACAATCCTTTCAGGTAGGTGCGCGCGGATTGCATTGACTGCGTGAGTCTTTCATGTCTGCTGCCTGCAGCCTCTTCATCCAGACCGGCCAGATACTCCACGCTGGCGACCACGCCGGCCAGCAGGCCGTACTGGTGCGCGCCGACTTCCAGTCGCGCCGGCCCGCTGGCATAGGGATTGGTCGACACCGATCCGAAGGTATCGATCAGCGCGGGGTTACGGAACACCAGTGCACCGATCGGGGGGCCGCCCCAGGCCGCTGCATTGAGCGCCACCACATCGGCCTGCACCTCACGAATATCGAGCATGCCGTAAGGCGATCCGGCCGAGTGATCCACCACCACCAACCCGCCGACGTTGTGCACCATTGTGGTGATCGCGCCGATGTCGGTGACGGTTCCCAAAGTCGCTGACGCTGACGGAACGGCCACCAGCCGGGTGTCGCCGGTGAGCAGGTCCTCCCACTGCCAGAGCGGCAGATCGCCGGTCTCGATATCGACCTCGGACCACTTCACTTTGGCGCCGTAGCGATTTGCGGCGCGCAGCCACGGCGCGATGTTGACCTCGTCATCGAGGCGGCTGACGACCACTTCGTTACCCAGACCCGCGCGCCCCCATGATGCGTCGGCCAATGACGTGAGCAGGACGGCGCGATCGGCCCCGAGGACGACCCCGGCCGGGTCAGCGTTGACGAGGTCTGCGATCGCCGTGCGAGCCGCACTGAGCAACGCGATGCTGCGCTGCGCGGCCGGGTGCGGGCTGGCGATGTTCGCCGAGGTGCCGCGGAAGGCCGTCGAGACGGCCGTGGAAACCGCCTCCGGAGTGACCATGCCGGCCTGAGCGTCGAATCGGATCCAGCCATCGCCGAGGGCGGAGTGCAGGCCCCGTACCCGGGCGACGTCGTATGCCATGCCACCAACCTTCGACCAGTCTGCGAGCCGCGGCAGCCCCGACGACGTCGCTTCACCCGGCCGTCGGCGATCCGAACCGCCTCACCATAATAGGTCAGTGAACTTCGGCTCCGGAGTGCTAATCGCGGTCCTTTTACTGGCGCTGCCAGGTGCCGTGGTCGCGCGCGCCGGAGGTCTGCGCTGGCTGTTGGCCATCGCGGTCGGGCCGGCTCTGACGTACGGTGTCGTCGGTCTGGCGATCGTCCCATTCGGCGCACTCGGCATCAAGTGGAACGCCGTCAGTGCGCTGGCGACGTTCGCTTCGGTGGTTGCACTGGTGCTCGCCTACCGGGTACTGCCCGCCCGCCGCCGCGGTGCACCCGAACCGGTTTCCGCGCTCCGGCGATCACGTCCCGATCTGCCGCAGTGCGCCGCGGCCGCCGGTGTGCTCTTCGGTGCGATCGCAATCGGGTTCGCCGCCTGGCGGGGGATGCCGCACTGGCAGTCGATTCCCAGTAACTGGGACGCCGTGTGGCACGCCAACACGATCCGGTGGATCCTCGACACCGGCCAGGCCTCCCCCACCCACATGGGCGAATTGCGCAACGTCGAGACCCAGGCCGCGCTTTACTATCCGACGACATTCCACGCGTTGGGCGCAGTGCTGGCCCAGCTCACCGGCGCCGCCCCGACAACCGCCTATACGCTGAGCTCACTGGCTGCGGCGGTCTGGTTGTTCCCGCTCAGTGCCGGGTTGCTGACCTGGCAATTGCTGATCAACCGGACGACGCGGTGGCGTACCGCGGGCGCGGCCGCCACCGCCGCCGCGCTGTCGGCGTCGTTCACGGCGGTTCCCTACGTGGAGTTCGACACCGCGTCGATGCCCAATATGGCGGCATTCGGTATCGCGGTCCCGGCGTTCGTGTTGATCACCTCAACGCTCGCTCACCGTGAGCGCATACCGCTCGCGGTGCTGGCGTTGATCGGGGTGTTCTGCGTACACCTCACCGGCGGGGTTGTGGTCGTCACCTTCCTGGCGGCCTGGTGGCTACTGGACGCGCTGCGCAACCCGGTACTGGGCCGGGCCCGCGACTTCATGACCCTGCTGGCCGTCGCAGTGCCGACACTGGCGGTGCTGCTACCGCAGTTTCTCGGCGTGCTCCAGCAGGCCGAAATCATCAGCGGCCACGCATTCGTCACCCACCAGGGCAAGAAGCGTGCGCTGTTCGACGCGGTCGTTCAGCACACTCGGCACCTCAACGATTTCCCGATCCAGAACATCCTCATCGCACTGGCGGGCGCCGGTTTTCTGCTGCTGCTGTTTAAAAAGATCTGGTGGCCCGCAGCCGTATGGCTGCTGTTGATCGTGTCGATCGTGCATTCCTCGGCGCCCTTCGGCGGCCCAATCGGCGCGCTCACCGGCAAATACAGCGACCTGTTCTACAGCGATCCGCGTCGGCTTTCGGGCGTCGTCACCCTACTGCTCGGGCCGATGGCCGGACTCGCCCTGTTCTCCGCGGCACTGTTGATGGTGGCCTGGGCTCGAAAGCTCACCCGCCAACGGGCCCCCGAGCATGAGCCCGGCCGTAGGTTCTGGATCGGTGCCACCGTGGGATTGCTCGTGATCGTGTGCTTTGGACTGGCATGGCACTATTTCCCGCGGCACCGCTACCTGATGGGCGAGAAGTACGACCGAGTGGTCGTCAACGACAAGGATCTGCAGGCCTTCGCCTACCTGGCTATGCTGCCCGGCGCCCGCGACACCCTGATCGGCGACGCCAACGTCGACGGCACCGCCTGGATGTACGCCGTCGCCGACCTGCGCCCACTGTGGACCCATTACGACTACCCCGTTCAGCAGGGGCCCGGCCACAACCGCTTCATATTCTGGGCGTATGCCGATGACGCCGACCACGACCCACGGGTCGCCGAGGCGGTACGGGCGCTGAACATCAGATACGTCATCACCAGTAGCCCCGTCGTCCGCGGATTCGTGATGCCCGACGGTCTAGTGTCACTAGACAAGTCCAAGTCGTGGGCCAAGATTTACGACAACGGCGGTGCCCGCATCTACGAATGGCGCGGTGCACCGCAACCAGGCCCCCGATGACGGGCCCGATGACGACCGGGATACGAGGGAATGCTCAGCGGATGACGGCGAACACCGACGACGACAACAACATCGAGGTCATCACCGGCCTCGAGGCCGCGACGGCGATGGCCGGCGATGAGCAGGGGTCAGTGACCGACCTCGTACAACAGCCGGCCAAGGTGATGCGCATCGGCACGATGATCAAGCAACTGCTTGAGGAGGTCCGCGCCGCGCCGCTGGATGAGGCCAGCCGCAGCCGGCTGCGCGAGATCCATTCGACCAGCATCCGTGAACTCGAGGACGGCTTGGCGCCGGAGTTGCGGGACGAACTCCAGCGACTGGCGCTGCCGTTCTCCGAGGACACGGTGCCCACCGATGCCGAACTGCGCATCGCCCAGGCTCAACTTGTCGGCTGGCTCGAGGGCCTTTTCCACGGCATCCAGACCGCGTTGTTCGCCCAGCAGATGGCGGCCCGGGCGCAGTTGGAACATATGCGCCAGGGGGCACTGCCACCCGGTATGGCACCGCCCACTGGATCGCCGGGTCACGGCACCGGGCAGTACCTGTAGGAGCAGACGGTCATATTGACAACCGAGCCCTATATCGAGACCCACGACGCCTGGGTTGAATTCCCCATCTTCGACGCCAAGGCCCGGTCGCTGAAGAAGGCGTTCCTGGGCAAGGCCGGCGGAACGATCGGGCGCAACAGCGACAACGTCGTGGTGATCGAGGCGCTACGGGACATCACCATGACATTGCGGATGGGCGATCGGGTAGGACTGGTTGGCCACAACGGCGCCGGCAAGTCGACACTGCTGCGCTTGCTGTCCGGAATCTACGAACCCACCCGCGGCCGCACGGTTGTCCGCGGCCGGGTGGCGCCGGTCTTCGACCTCGGCGTTGGCATGGATCCGGAGATCACCGGCTACGAGAACATCATCATCCGGGGGTTGTTCCTGGGACAGACCCGCAAGCAGATGGCTGCCAAGGTCGACGAGATCGCCGACTTCACCGAACTCGGTGAATACCTGTCGATGCCGCTTCGCACCTATTCCACGGGCATGCGGGTCCGACTGGCGATGGGTGTTGTCACCAGCATCGACCCGGAAATCCTGCTTCTGGACGAAGGTATCGGTGCGGTGGACGCCGAATTCCTCAAGAAAGCGCAAGCGCGACTTCAGGCCCTGGTCGAGCGTTCCGGAATCCTGGTCTTCGCCAGTCACTCCAATGAATTCCTGGCGCGCCTGTGCAAGACCGCGATGTGGATCGACCACGGCACCGTGAAGATGCACGGCAGCATCGAAGAAGTGGTGCGGGGCTATGAGGGCGAGGATGCCGCGCGTCACGTGCGCGAGGTTCTTGATGAGCACAAGAACGACTGGTCGCCGACATGACCGAGATGGTGTGCGCGGTCGTGGTCACCCACCGCAGACCCAGTGAGCTCGCCAAGTCCTTGGACGTGCTGACCACCCAGACCCGGATGATCGACCATCTGATCGTGGTCGATAACGATCACGATCAGATGGTGAGTGATCTGGTGTCCGGTCAACCGGTCCCGACGACCTACCTCGGCTCACGCCGAAATCTGGGCGGCGCAGGCGGATTCGCGCTCGGGATGCTGCATGCGCTGGCACTCGGCGCGGACTGGGTGTGGCTGGCCGATGACGACGGTCGCCCCCGTGATGGGGAAGTACTCGCCACTCTGCTGGCCTGCGCACAGAAACATGGACTGGCTGAGGTGTCGCCGATGGTATGCGCGCTCGATGATCCCGACCAGTTGGCATTTCCGCTGCGACGCGGTCTTGCGTGGCGACGGCGGGTCGATGAATTGCGGACCGAGGGACCGGGTGAGGATCTGCTGCACGGTATCGCTTCACTGTTCAATGGTGCGCTATTCCGTTCGGAAACCATTGCTGCCGTTGGTGTTCCGGACATCAGACTGTTCGTTCGCGGGGATGAGGTGGAGTTGCACCGCAGACTGGTCCGTAGCGGCCTGCCATTTGGGACCTGCCTCGACACCGTCTACCTGCACCCATACGGCAGCGATGAATTCAAACCAATTCTGGGTGGCCGCATGCACACCCAGTATCCCGATGATCCGGTGAAGCGTTTCTTCACCTACCGCAATCGCGGGTACGTACTGGCTCAGCCCGGCCTGCGCAACCTGCTACCGCAGGAGTGGTTACGTTTCGGATGGTTTTTCCTGGTGACCCGTCGCGATCCGGCCGGCCTGCGAGAGTGGATTCGACTGCGCCGCATGGGACGCCGTGAACATTTCGGTCCGCCGGAGCCTATTCCGGGGAGCCCGCAATGACCTTTATCGACGCGGCCGGCCAGTCCAAGACATTCAGACGCGCCTGGGGCGATCTGAGAGACGGGTTCCGCAAGCGCGAACTGTGGCTACACCTCGGCTGGCAGGACATCAAGCAGAAATATCGGCGCTCGGTACTGGGCCCGTTCTGGATCACCATCGCCACCGGCACCACCGCGATCGCGATGGGAGCGCTGTACTCGAAACTGTTCAAGCTGGAGCTCTCCGAGCATCTTCCGTACGTGACGCTTGGACTGATCATCTGGAACATGATCAACGCCTCGATCCTGGAGGGCGCTGACGTTTTCATCGCGAACGAAGGTCTGATCAAGCAGCTGCCGACCCCGTTAAGCGTGCACGTGTATCGCTTGGTGTGGCGACAGATGATCCTGTTCGCCCATAACATCGTGATCTTCGTGGTGATCGCGATCATCTATCCGAAACCGTGGTCGTGGGCCGACCTGACGATGATCCCGGCACTGCTGCTCATCATGCTCAACTGCGTCTGGGTGTCGTTCTGCTTCGGGATCCTGTCCACCCGCTACCGCGATATCGGACCGCTGCTGGCCTCGCTGGTGCAGCTGCTGTTCTTCATGACACCGATCATCTGGAACGCCAACACATTGCAACAGCAGGGCGCCGGACGCTGGTCGAAGATCATCGAACTCAACCCGTTGCTGCACTACCTCGACATCCTGCGTGCACCGTTGTTAGGCGCGCATCAGGAGCCGCGGCACTGGGTGGTCGTGATAGTCCTGACGGTGCTGGGCTGGTGTGCCGCCGCTTTAGCATTGCGTCAGTACCGGGCGCGGGTGCCGTATTGGATCTAGTGACTCAACCCGGCAGGCCGCCATGGGCGGGCTCCGGCCCGAACCGGAAGTGCCGGCCGCTCATCTCATCCGGCGTGATTCGCACGTAGCGCAGTTTCTCGGTGGGAACCCACGGCATGACCTGGGCGCGGTCAGCCTCATGTATCTCCCCGGCGGTGGTGAGCACCCGCGCAGTGCCACGGATGACAACGCTCCAGCCTTCGGCCACCGTGTGATCGTCGGCCTCAAACAGCACCTGTTCGTTCATCACCGTGCCAAACAGCTTGGTGCCCTCGGCGGTACGGAAGAGAACCCCGTTGTCCTGGGTCGCGAAGTTGACCGGGAAAATCTCTATTCGGTCGCCCACACTGGTGACCAGCCGGCCCAGCGAGACGCTGGACAGCAGATCCCACGCCTCGCCGTCATCGAGCACGCGCACCGGGTCTTGTTCGATTGGCATGCGCCAGATGTTTGTCCGGATCACCACCGGAATACAAGGGCCGAACGACCCTTGCCGGCCCGTTCAGTCGATGAGACCGGCCAGTTCGGCCCGCATATTGTCCCGGGCCGTGGCCTCCCACTCACGTCGGGCGTACGCGGTACGGAAGACCCCCGGCCCGGCTAGGAGTGTGACCAATACCTGAGAACGCCCCTTGCGGAATGCTTCGGCGGGAACGTGGGCATACTCGGCCCGAATGGCCACCGTATTAGCTTGGTAATGATCGCTGGGCAACGCCAGTGCGGCCAGATCGGCATCGGAGAGCACCTCGCCGTTACGGTCCCCGGTTGCTGGATCGTGCGTGACTGTCATCCGCACCAACCGCGCTACCTCGGCGACCAACTCAGGCGCGACATTCAATCCTGACAATTCGTTCCTCGGCCCGCCGGGCCTGCGCTCCTCGTCGTCGGGCAGGCCCGCGTACACCGCGTCGTGGAACCACGCCGCCAGACGCACCGAGTCCGCATCATCGGCGTATGGCGCGAGTTCCTCGACGCGGTCCAGGATGTCACTCAGGTGCGTCATATCGTGGTAGCGCCGGTGCGGTTCAGACCAGGCGGCCAGCAATCCCCTGCCGACCTCGATCGCATCGGGATCGGCGGAATAGCGAGTGAGCAATGCCGCCCACGACTTCAACAAGTCACGCACATCACCATCGTCGCGCACAGGCGCACGTAAGCTTCCCGCGATGGCCGAAACTCCTGCGCCGACACCGCTGAGCCTGAAGACCCAGGTGGTGCGGTTCGTGATCACCGGCGGATTTTCTGCGGTCGTCGATTACGGGCTGTACGCGGCGTTGCACGCTTTCGGCATGCCACTGGATCCGGCCAAGGCCATCGGCTTCATCGCCGGCACCGCGACTGCCTACCTGATCAACCGCCGATGGACCTTCCAAGCGTCACCGAGTCGAACGAGATTCCTCGCCGTGATGGCGCTCTACGCCCTGACGTTCTCGGTCCAGGTCGGGATCAACCACGTTTTTCTGCGGGTATTCGCCGATCAGCCGTGGCGAATGCCGGTCGCATTCGTCATCGCCCAGGGCACCGCCACCATCATCAACTTCATCGTGCAGAGAGCGTGGATCTTCCGACTCCACTGAGCTGACTCCTACGCGCGGTACCCTCGTCACGATGTCCGGAACGACTAATCTTCAGAGGCTGACCGGCTGGGGCCGCACCTCACCCAGCGTGGCCGAGGTTCTC
Source organism: Mycobacterium sp. (assembly GCA_049315425.1). GTDB lineage: Bacteria > Actinomycetota > Actinomycetes > Mycobacteriales > Mycobacteriaceae > Mycobacterium. The sequence continues at coordinate 17,170 of JBMOKE010000003.1, forward strand.
CTCACCCCGGATCCCGAGGAGATCATCAAGGCTGTCGCCCGGGCGGCCACCGCGGCGGCTGAAGGTCGCCATCGCGGGGTGATCGCCCGCGGACTCGGCCGCTCATACGGAGATAACGCCCAGAACGGCGGTGGACTGGTCATCGACATGACCGGACTGGACCGGATTCACTCGATCGACGCGTCGACGCGACTGGCCGACATCGACGGCGGCGTCAGTCTCAATCAGCTGATGAGGGCGGCCCTGCCCGCCGGACTGTGGATCCCCGTGCTGCCGGGCACCCGGCAGGTGACGATCGGCGGCGCAATCGGCTGCGATATCCACGGCAAGAATCACCACAGCGCCGGCAGCTTCGGAAACCACGTCCGCTCAATGGACCTGCTGACGGCCGACGGTCAGGTACAGACCCTTACGCCCGACGGACCGACTTCGGAGTTGTTCTGGGCGACCGTGGGCGGTAACGGCCTGACCGGAATCATCCTGCGGGCGACTATCGAGATGACGCCGACAGAAACGGCGTACTTCATCGCCGACGGCGATGTCACCGCAAGCCTTGACGAGACGATCGCCCTACATAGCGACGGTAGCGAAGCGAACTACACCTACTCCAGTGCCTGGTTCGACGCCATCAGCGCGCCGCCGAAACTGGGCCGCGCAGCGGTCTCCCGCGGATCGCTGGCCCGCATCGATCAGTTGCCTGAGAAGCTGCAACGCAACCCGCTCAAGTTCGATGCGCCGCAGCTTTTTACGTTTCCGGACATCTTCCCGAACGGACTTGCCAACAAGTACACCTTCGGCCCCATCGGCGAACTGTGGTACCGCAAGTCGGGCACCTACCGCGGTAAGGTCCAGAATCTCACGCAGTTCTACCACCCGCTGGACATGTTCGGGGAGTGGAACCGGGCATACGGGCCGAGTGGATTCCTGCAGTATCAGTTCGTCGTCCCGATCGAGGCGGTCGAGGAGTTCAAGGCGATCATCGTCGACATCCAGCGCTCCGGTCACTACACGTTCCTCAACGTGTTCAAACTGTTCGGTCCGGGTAACTCCGCCCCTCTGAGCTTCCCCATCCCCGGCTGGAACGTCTGCGTCGACTTCCCGATCAAAGCCGGATTGGGTGAGTTCATCACCGAACTCGACCGGCGTGTGCTGAAGTTCGGCGGCCGGCTCTACACCGCGAAGGACTCCCGGACCACTGCCGAAACCTTCCACGCCATGTACCCGCGTATCGACGAATGGATCGCGGTGCGGCGCAAGGTGGATCCCAACGCGGTGTTCGCCTCGGACATGGCCCGACGCTTGGAGTTGTTGTAGATGGTTCTTGATGCCGTGGGTAATCCACAGAGCATTCTACTGCTGGGCGGCACGTCCGAAATCGGTCTGGCGATCTGCGAGCGCTACCTGCGTGACGCACCGGCGCGGATTATCCTGGCGGCGCTTCCCGATGATCCCGGCCGCGGGGATGCGGTCGAGCAGATGACACGGGCCGGAGCCAAGTCGGTGACGGTGGTCGACTTCGACGCACTCGACACCACGAGCCACCCGGCGGTGATCGACGAGTGCTTTTCCGCCGCTGACGTCGATGTGGCAATCGTCGCGTTCGGGTTGCTCGGCGACGCCGAAGACCTGTGGCAGAACCAACGCAAAGCGGTTCAGATCGCTGAGATCAATTACACTGCAGCTGTTTCAGTGGGCGTGTTGCTCGGAGGGAAGATGCGCCACCAAGGCTTCGGACGCATCATCGCAATGAGCTCCGCAGCCGGCGAACGGGTGCGGCGGTCGAACTTCGTCTACGGCTCCACCAAGGCCGGACTCGACGGCTTCTACCTCGGCCTCGGCGAGGCGCTCAAGGAGTACGGGGTGGGCGTCCTGGTGATCCGGCCCGGTCAGGTGCGCACCCGGATGAGCGCTCACGTCAAGGAAGCGCCGCTGACCGTCGACAAGGAGTACGTGGCCGAACTCGCTGTCACTGCCTCGGCTCGAGGCAAGGAACTGGTGTGGGCGCCGGGCGCTTTCCGTTACGTGATGATGGTGTTGCGGCATATCCCGCGGCCGATCTTCCGCAAGCTGCCGATCTGATTGGTATGCGCCAAGCCCTGACCACCGCCGCCCAGATGGCTGTCGCCGCCATCGTGGCAGTGCTCGTCTCGGGTGTGGCACTGGCGGCAATCGCACGGGTGGAGTGGCCGGCGTTCCCATCGTCAAACCAATTGCACGCGTTGACCACGGTCGGTCAGGTCGGCTGCCTCATCGGTCTTCTCGGTGTCGGGCTGCTGTGGCGGCGTGGCCGACGGTGGATTGCCCGGATCGGCGCGGCGGCGCTGCTGTCGGCGTTCGCAGTGGTGACCCTGGGGATGCCGCTGGGGGCAACCAAGCTGTACCTGTTCGGCATCTCCGTCGATCAGCAGTTTCGCACCGAGTACCTGACCCGACTCGCTGACAACAGCGCGCTACACGACATGACCTATGCCGGACTGCCACCCTTCTACCCGCCCGGCTGGTTTTGGATCGGCGGCCGGGTTGCATCCCTGACGTCCACCCCGGCCTGGGAAATGTACAAGCCGTGGGCCATCACCTCGATTGCGATCGCTGTGGCGGTGGCGTTCGTGCTGTGGTCGACGCTGATCAGGTTCGAGTACGCAGTGGCGGTGACCACGGCAACGGCTGCAGTCACTCTGGCCTACAACTCGACGGAGCCCTACAGCGCGATCATCACCGTGCTCATCCCACCCGTGCTTGTGCTGGCATGGTCTGGCCTGCGGGGAGGCCAGCGGCATGGCGGCTGGGCAGCCGTCATCGGCGTCGGGGTGTTTCTCGGCTTCACTGCCACCTTCTACACCCTGCTGCTGGGCTACACCGCATTCGCGCTCACGGTCATGGCGGTGCTGGCGGCGATCGCCCAGCGAAGTGTTGGTCCGCTGTTGCGATTGGTCACGATTGCGGTGATCGCGGCGTCGATCGCGGCGATCACCTGGCTGCCCTTCCTGTTACGTGCCGCCCGTGGACCGCTTGGCGACACCGGGACCGCACAGCACTACCTGCCGGGCGACGCCGCGGTGCTGACCTTTCCGATGCTGCAGTTCTCCCTTCTCGGAGCACTGTGCATGCTGGGTACCCTCTGGCTGGCCTGGCGCGGGTGGAGTTCCGCCGGGCTGGGGGCACCTCCCGCTTGCGGGGGAGAGCGAAGCGACCCGGGAGTCGGATCCATCCGTGCCGCCGCGATCGGGATCGGCGTGCTGGCGATCTACGCGTGGTCGCTTCTGTCGATGTTGACCACGCTGGCCGGTACCACCCTGCTGTCGTTCCGGTTGCAGCCCACCTTGACCGTGTTGCTCTCGGCGGCAGGTGTTTTCGGCTTTATTGAGATCGCGCTGGCGGCCGCGACCCGCATGAGCCGGCGGGTCATCCCGGTGGCGGTGGCGATCGGCGTGATCGGCGCCGTCGGCTTCAGCCAGGACATCCCCCACGTGCTGCGACCTGATCTCAACGTCGCCTACACCGATACCGATGGCGACGGCCAGCGCGGTGACCGCAGGCCCCCCGGCGCCGAGAAGTACTACTCGCAGATCGATGCGGCGATCCGCGAGGCAACAGGAAAGCCACGTGACGAGACGGTCGTGATGACCGCGGACTACAGCTTCCTGTCCTACTTCCCGTACTACGGGTTCCAGGGTCTGACATCGCACTATGCCAATCCGCTCGCACAGTTCGACAAACGGGCGGCCGTAATCGAGTCATGGGGCACGTTGCACAGTGCCGACGAGTTCGCGCGCGCTCTCGATTCGATGCCGTGGGAACCGCCGACGGTATTCCTGATGCGTCGCGGCGGTGCGGCCGGTTCATCGAATACCTACACACTGCGGCTGGCCGAGGACGTCTATCCGAACCAGCCGAATGTGCGCCGATACACCGTCGATCTGGACGCTAAGCTCTTCGCGGAGCCGCACTTCCATGTCACGTCCATCGGCCCGTTCGTGTTGGCCATCCGAAACCGCCCGTGATGGTATCCAGCGCCCGTGTATCCGGCTCCGTGACATCCGGCCGAACGACGTACCAAACCGCCCGTCTGGTGGCCGTCATCGCTGGCCTACTGGGCACCGCACTGGCGATCCTGACGCCGTTTCTTCCGGTGCAGCAGACCACCGCACAGCTGAATTGGCCACAGAACGGAACACTTGAAAGCGTCACCGCCCCGTTGATCGGTTATGTGGCAACGGATTTGACCATCACCGTGCCGTGCACGGCGGCCGCCGGTCTGGCCGGGGCGGCGAATGCAGATAAGACCGTCCTGCTATCCACGGTGCCGAAGCAGGCCCCCAAGGCCGTCGACCGAGGGCTGCTGATCCAGCGGGCCAACGGCGCTCTTGTCGTAGTCGTGCGTAACACACCGGTTGTGGTGGCCCCGATGAGCCAGGTACTCAGCCCGGCCTGCCAGAAGCTGACATTCACCGCCCACGCCGACAAGGTCAGCGCCGAGTTCGTCGGCCTCAGCAAGGGCCTCGACAGCGACGACCCGGGCGCACCGCTGCGCGGCGAGCGCGGTGGCTACGACTTCCGGCCGCAGATCGTCGGGGTCTTCACCGATCTCTCCGGACCGGCACCGCCCGGCCTGAACTTCTCGGCCACCATCGACACCCGCTACAGCAGCACTCCGACCACAGTGAAGATGGCCGCGATGGTGCTCGGCGTGCTACTCACCGTCGCAGCGTTGATCGCCCTGCATGTGTTGGACACCGCAGACGGAGCCCGCCACCGTCGGTTCCTGCCACGACGCTGGTGGTCGTTAGGCGGACTGGACGCCCTGGTGATCGCCGTGCTGGTCTGGTGGCACTTCGTCGGCGCCAACACCTCGGATGACGGCTACATCCTCACGATGGCGCGGGTGTCGGAAAACGCCGGCTATATGGCCAACTACTACCGCTGGTTCGGCACACCGGAGGCGCCGTTCGGTTGGTACTACGACCTGCTGGCGCTGTGGGCTCACGTGTCGACCACCAGCATCTGGATGCGCCTGCCCACTCTGCTGATGGCGCTTGCCTGCTGGTGGCTGATCAGCCGGGAGGTCATCCCCCGACTCGGACATGCCGTCAAGATCAGCCGGGTGGCTGCGTGGACCGCGGCAGGGATGTTTCTCGCTTTCTGGCTGCCGCTGAATAACGGCCTACGCCCCGAACCGATCATCGCCCTCGGCATCCTGGCCACCTGGTGCTCGGTGGAACGCGGGGTGGCCACCAGCCGACTGCTGCCGGTTGCGGTGGCCTGCATCATCGGGGCTCTGACCCTGTTCTCCGGGCCCACCGGGATCGCGTCGATCGGCGCACTGCTGGTGGCCATCGGACCCTTGCGCACAATCCTTCGGCGGCGCGCCCGGCAGTTCGGCCGGTTGCCCCTGCTGGCACCAATCCTCGCCGCGGCCACGGTGCCGATCATCCTGATCTTCCGTGACCAGACTTTCGCCGGGGAGGTCCAAGCCACTGCACTCAAGCGTGCAGTCGGGCCAAGTCTGAGCTGGTTCGACGAACACCTGCGCTACGAACGGTTGTTCATGGCCACCCCGGACGGGTCGATCGCCCGCCGGTTCGCGGTACTGGCACTGCTGGTTGCATTGATGGTGTCGGTCGCGATGACCCTGCGCCGCGGCCATATTCCGGGCACCGCGGCAGGACCAAGCCGACGGATCATCGGCATCACCACCATCTCGTTCCTGGCGATGATGTTCACCCCGACGAAGTGGACCCACCATTTCGGAGTCTTCGCCGGTCTGGCCGGCTCCCTCGGTGCGCTTGCCGCCATCGCCGTCACGCCGCACGTGTTGAGGTCGCGTCGCAACCGCGCGGTGTTCGCCGCGGTGGTGCTGTTCATCACGGCCCTGTCGTTCGCCAGCGTCAACGGCTGGTGGTACGTCTCCAGCTTCGGCGTCCCGTGGTCCAACCAGTTCCCCGCGTGGCACTTCGGCTTCACCACCGCGCTACTGGGCCTGACTGTGGTCGCCCTACTTGTGGCCGCATGGATTCACTTCGCCAATGCCGGCGACGACAACGCCACCCGATATCGATGGTCGGGCATCGCGGGCTCGCCATTGGCCGTCGCCTCGTGGGCGTTGGTGATTTTCGAGGTGACCTCGTTAACGCTGGGAATGGTCATTCAATACCCGGCTTGGTCGGTGGGCCGCTCCAATCTGGAGGCGCTTACCGGTAAGGGCTGCGGGCTCGCCGACGACGTGATGGTCGAACAGAATCCCAACGCCGGCATGCTGACCCCGGACGGTTCGGCGGTCAGCGAGGCACTGGGCTTGGTCACCGCAGAAGGCTTCTCCCCCAACGGTATTCCTGCCGATATCGCGGCAGATCCGGTCAAGGAGCCGCCCGGCGGTGGCAACTTCATCGACGCCGCCGACAAGAGCGTCACGGCCGGCGAACTGGGAACCGATGCCGGCGGCACCGCCGTGACCGGTGTGAACGGCTCGGAGGCCCGCCTGCCCTATGGCCTGGATCCGGCCAGCACCCCGGTTCTAGGCAGTTGGCGAGCCGGCGTCCAGCAACCGGCGCTGCTGCGCTCGGCCTGGTACCGGCTGCCCCCGCGGGAGGCCGCGGGCAACGCATCCGCGCCCCTGCTCGTCGTGTCGGCCGCAGGTCGCTTCGACCAGAGCGAGGTTCAGATCCAGTGGGCCACCGCCGAGCAGGCGGCCGCCGGTAGGGCGGGCGGCACCGTGGGCTTCGCCGATATCGGCCCGACGCCGGCCTGGCGCAACCTCAGGGCACCGCTGGCCGCGATCCCGGCAGGGGCCACCGTGGTGAGGGTGGTCGCCAAGGACGACGACCTGGCGCCGCAGCACTGGATCGCCGTCACCCCGCCACGAATCCCCCGGCTGCGGACCCTGCAACAGGTGGTCGGATCCGACGATCCGGTGCTGCTGGACTGGCTGGTCGGCCTGGCCTTCCCCTGTCAACGGCCATTCGGGCACGCCAACGGCGTCGCCGAGGTGCCGCAGTGGCGGATTCTGCCCGACCGATTCGGCGCGGACGCCAATTCCCCGGTGATGGATAACATCGGCGGTGGTCCGTTGGGCATCAGCGAGCTGCTCTTCCGGGCGACCACGCTGCCCACCTACCTCAAGGACGACTGGTTCCGGGACTGGGGCGCACTGCAACAACTGGCCCAGTTCTATCCCGACGCCATCGGAGCCCGTCTGCAGCTTGGCACAGCGACCCGCAGTGGGCTGTGGAGTCCCGCGCCGCTGAGGCCCACCTAGATTCCGGCCCAATCGCGCCCGGCAGAGATTCCGGCGAAATCCGGCCTGCTGTTCGGTGTGCCCGCGGTCTCGTCGCCTACCATCGACCTTCGTGTCCAGCGACAAATTGAGATCCGTTCGCCTGGCCGCGATCCTGGCGGGTGTCCTGGGTTTTCTGCTGTGCGCCCTGACTCCACTGTTGCCCGTCCGGCAAACCACCGCCACCATCCTGTGGCCGCAGGGCGCGGGACCGGGTGGCCTGGTCGGCAACATCACCGCACCGCTGGTCTCCGGTGCACCAGAGGCGCTTGAGGTCTCGATCCCCTGCTCAGTAATCGCCACATTGCCACCGGCCGGCGGAGTGGTATTCGCCACCAATCCCCCCGATGGCATCGACGCCTCTCGTAACGGTCTCTTCATTCGCGCCAACACCGACTCGGTCTTCGTGGCGTTCCGCGACAAGGTCGCGGCAGTGGCGCCTCGGGCAAAGGTCACGTCCGGCTCCTGCAGCACGCTGCGGGCGTGGGCTAATCCCGGCGGGGTGGGTGCGGACTTCATCGGCATCCCCGGTGCGGCGGGCACGCTGGCCCCAGACAAGAAACCTCAGGTGACCGGGATCTTCACCGAGCTGAAAGTTCCCTCTCAACAGGGACTTTCGGCCCGGATCGATATCGACACGCGCTTTATCACCAGACCGACGGCCCTCAAGTTAGCGGTCATGATCGCCGGCATCGCGTGCGTGATCATCTCGATCATGGCGCTTGCGCTCCTTGATCGCCGTGACCGCGGGGGGTGGGTGGTGAATGCTCGCCGCCGTCTGCTGCAGCACTGGCCGGTCGATCTCGGCGTCATCGGCACACTGGTGCTCTGGCATGTCATCGGTGCTGTCTCATCCGACGACGGCTACAACCTCACCATCGCGCGCATCTCCGGAGAGGCCGGGTATGCAACGAACTACTACCGCTATTTCGGCACCACCGAAGCGCCGTTCGATTGGTACCAGTCGGTCCTCGCACAGCTGGCGTCGGTGAGTACCGCGGGGGTCTGGATGCGGTTGCCGGCCACCGCGGCGGCAATCGGGAGCTGGCTAATCCTCAGCCACCGGGTGTTGCCCCGTCTGGGCTCCGCGGTCGGCGGCCTGTCGCATAACCGGGTCGCCGTCGCCACTGGCGGAATGGTCTTCCTAGCCGCCTGGCTGCCATTCAACAACGGTCTGCGCCCCGAGCCACTGATCGCCTTCGGCGTTCTGACGGTGTGGATGCTCGTGGAGCGCACCATTGCAACTCGGCGACTCGCTCCGACGGCAGCCGCGATCGTGGTCGCAGTCTTCTGCGTGACCTTGGCGCCGCAGGGACTGGTCGCGGTAGCACCGCTGCTGGTCGGTGCACGGGCCATCGGCCGGATCATCGGCGGACGCCGCGCACGCGACGGTGTACTGGCTCCGCTGGCAGCACTGGCGGCGGCGATGTCGGTGATCTTCGTCATCGTATTCCGCGACCAGACCCTGGCCACGGTCGCCGAGTCAGCCCGAATCAAATACGTTGTCGGCCCCACGATCTCGTGGTATCAAGACTTCCTGCGGTACTACTTCCTCACTGTCGAAGAGCATGTGGAGAGCTCGCTGACGAGACGCTTCGCGGTGTTGGTCATGCTGCTATGCCTATTCGCAATGCTGACGGTGCTGCTACGTCGTAGCGGTGTCGCCGGGTTGGCCCGCGGGCCACTGTGGCGGCTGATCGGCAGCACCGCACTGGGCTTGCTACTGCTCACCTTCACACCCACCAAGTGGGCAGTGCAGTTTGGTGCATTCGCCGGGTTGACGGCGGCGCTAGGTGCGGTGACCGCCTTTACCTTCGCCAGAGTAGGCCTGCACAGCCGACGCAATCTCGCGTTGTACATCACCGCACTTCTGTTCGTGGTGGCCTGGGCGACCTCTGGTATCAACGGTTGGTTCTACGTCGGCAACTACGGGGTGCCCTGGTACGACCGGGCACCGGTGCTGATGCATCAACCGGTGACATCGATGTTCCTGGCCATGGCGATTGTTAGTGGCCTGATCGCCGGGTGGTTGCACTTTCGTTTGGACTACGCCGGGCACACCGAGGTCAAAGACACCCGCCGCAACCGCATGCTGGCCTCCACTCCATTGCTGGTGCTCTCGCTCATCATGGTGCTACTGGCGGTCGGGTCGATGGCAAAAGGTTTCGCGCAGCGCTACCCGGCCTACACCACCGGAAAGGCGAACCTGGCGGCGCTGACTTCCGGGTTGTCGAAGACAAGTTGTGCCATGGCCGATGATGTCCTCGTCGAAGCCGACACCAATGCCGGCATGCTCCAACCCGCCCCGGGTCAGAAGTGGGCGCAGTACGGCCCGTTGGGTGGGGAGAGCCCAATCGGCTTCACACCCAATGGCATCAGTGACAATCTCGACCCGATCGCTCCATTCATCGCCAACCCCGGCACCGTCAACTCCGATGGATCACCGAACAAACCCAGCTTCGGGATCGCCTTCTCCGGCGGTACCGGGGGCGGTTACGGACCCGTGGGTGTGAATGGGTCGAAAGTGTTCCTGCCGTTCGGACTTGACCCGAGAACCACCCCGGTGATGGGTAGCTACAAGCAGGACACACTCGCTGCCAAGGTCACCTCGGCGTGGTACGACCTGCCGCCCCGATCGCCGAATCGCCCGTTGGTGACCGTCGCCGCCGCAGGCGCGATCTGGTATGACGACGACGAGGGCGAGTTCCACTACGGGCAGTCGCTGAAACTGCAATGGGGGGTTCGAAACCCGGACGGCAGTTTCACCGCACTCGATAAGGTGCAACCGATCGACACCATCGAGCAGAAGGCCTGGCGCAACCTGCGTTTCCCGCTTGCCTGGGCGCCACCGGAGGCCAACGTGGCCCGAATCGTGGCCGACGATCCGAACCTCAGCACTGATCAGTGGTTCGGGTTCACTCCGCCGCGGGTGCCGCCCTTGCAGACCGCGCAGGAATTCCTGGGCACCCAGACGCCCCTTCTCATGGACATCGCCACCGCGGCGAACTTTCCTTGTCAGCGGCCGTTTTCGGAGCACTTGGGGGTGGCGGAACTGCCGCAGTACCGGATCCTGCCCAACCTCAAGCAGGTGGTGGTGTCGTCGAATATGTGGCAGTCGGCGCGGGCCGGCGGTCCGTTCCTGTTCATCCAGGCGTTGTTGACGACGGCGACGGTACCGACCTACCTGCGCGACGACTGGTATCGCGACTGGGGCGCACTGGAGCGCTACATCCGGGTCGTGCCCGCGGCGCAGTCACCCAATGCGGTGATCGACGAGGGTTCCAGACGAGTGTTCGGCTGGAGCCGCAACGGACCGATCAGGGCGCTGCCATGACGCAGACACTCGAAGCCGGCGCCCGCGATGCGGCCGACGACGTGAAGGTCATTCGCTGGGTGGCCACGATCGCCGGACTACTCGGGTTCGTGTTGTCGGTGCTGACCCCATTACTGCCGGTGGTGCAGACCACCGCGACTCTGAATTGGCCACAAAACGGACAACTCAGCAACGTCACCGCACCACTGATCTCGCAGGCGCCGGTATCGCTCACGGTCACGGTGCCGTGCGAGGTGATCCGATCGATGCCACCCAACGGTGGCCTGGTTCTTGGTCTGGCGCCACCGAAAGGCAAAGATGCGGCGCTGAATTCGCTCTTCGTCACAGCCACCACCGAGCGAGTGGATATCACCGACCGCAACGTGGTGATCGCCAGCGTGGCGCGAACCCAGGCGAGCGGATGTCAGCGCATTGAGATCAACTCGACCGACGCCGGGACCTTCGCCACCTTTGTCGGCCTGCCGCCCAGCATCGCCGCGCAGGATCAGGGCGAGGACTCCGCCCAGCGCGGCTACCGGGATCTTCGCAGCGGGTTCCCCGACCCCAATTTGCGTCCGGCGATCGTGGGGGTGTTCACCGACCTCACCGGCGCCGCACCGCCAGGGTTGAACCTCTCGGCCACCATCGACACCCGGTTCTCCACGAGACCAACGATAGTGAAGCTGGCCGCGATGCTGTTGGCCATGGCATCGACCGTGGTCGCGCTGGCGGCGCTGTGGCGGCTCGATCGCCTCGACGGCCGTCGGATGCGGAGGCTGATCCCGCAGCGATGGCGGACATTCACCGGCGTCGATGTGACCGTGGTGACCAGCTTCCTGGTCTGGCATGTGATGGGCGCCAACTCATCTGACGACGGCTACATCCTCGGCATGGCCCGGGTCGCCGACCATGCCGGCTACATGTCGAACTACTTCCGCTGGTTCGGCAGCCCTGAGGATCCGTTCGGCTGGTACTACAACGTGCTGGCGCTGATGACCCATGTCAGCGATGCGAGTATCTGGATCCGGTTACCGGACCTGGTATGTGCGCTGGTGTGCTGGCTGTTGCTGTCACGCGAGGTACTGCCCCGGCTGGGTCCGGCCGTGACGGGCAGCAGAGCCGCGTTGTGGGCAGCGGGTTTGGTGTTACTGGCCGCCTGGATGCCGTTCAACAACGGTCTGCGCCCGGAAGGCCAGATCGCCACCGGCGCACTGATCACCTATGTGCTGATCGAACGGGCGATCAGTTCCGGTCGGCTCACTCCGGCGGCGCTGGCCATCCTCACCGCTGCGTTCACCCTGGGTATCCAACCGACCGGGCTGATCGCCGTGGCAGCGCTGATCGCCGGCGGCCGACCCATTCTTCGAATCCTGGCGCGTCGCCGCGCGGTGGTGGGCACCTGGCCCCTGGTGGCCCCCCTGCTGGCCGCCGGAACGATAGTGCTGACTGTGGTGTTCGCCGATCAGACGCTTGCGACGGTGCTGGAGGCGACTCGGATCCGCACCGATATCGGCCCGAGCCAGGCGTGGTACACCGAGAATCTGCGCTACTACTATCTGATTCTGCCGACGGTCGATGGGTCATTGTCGCGCCGGTTCGGTTTTCTCATCACCGCATTGTCGCTGTTCGTGTCGATGTTTATCATGCTGCGCCGCAAGCGGATTCCCGGCGTTGCACGCGGGCCGGCCTGGCGCCTGATGGGTGTCATTTTCGCGACGATGTTTACCTTGATGTTCACTCCGACCAAGTGGGTTCACCACTTCGGCTTGTTCGCCGCCGTCGGCGCGGCGATGGCCGCCCTTGCGACCGTGCTGGTGTCACGGAATGTGCTGGGCTGGTCGCGCAACCGGATGACCGTGGTGACGGCGGTGCTGTTCGTGCTCGCTCTATGCTTCGCCACCACCAATGGTTGGTGGTACGTCTCCAGTTACGGAGTGCCGTTTAACAACGACATGCCGCGGTTCGCGGGAATCAGCGTCAGCGCAATGTTCTTCACGCTGTTCGTGATCTCAGCGCTCTACACCTTCTGGCTGCATTTCGCTGCCCGGAGTCGGGGCGAGGGCCGCGTGACCCGCACACTGACCGCTGCACCCATCCCGTTGGCTGCAGGCTTCATGGTTGTCGTGTTCATCGCATCCATGGCTGCGGGCGTGATCCGTCAGTATCCGACCTACTCCAATGCGTCGGCGAACCTGCGGGCCCTGTCCGGGGGATGCGGGCTGGCCGACGATGTCCTGGTCGAGCCCGACGCCAACGCCGGATTCATGACCCCGCTACCCGGTGATTACGGACCGCTCGGCCCACTGGGCGGGGCTAAACCTGTCGGATTCACACCTAACGGTGTGCCGGAACATATCGTGGCCGAGGCGATTCGGGTCCTCGTTGCGACGCCCGGTATCGACTACGACTGGGAAGCTCCGGTCAAACTCGACAAACCGGGTATCGACGGCTCGACCGTGCCGCTGCCCTACGGACTGGACCCGAGCCGCGTTGCAGTGGCCGGAAGCTATGTCAGCACAGCTCAGCAGGAAAGCATGCTGACATCCGCGTGGTACCAATTGCCACCCGGCGACGCCGGCCACCCGATTGTCGTCGTCACCGCCGCCGGAACCATCGCCGGTAACAGTGTTCTCAATGGGCACACCGACGGTCAGACCGTTGAGCTGGAATATGGCAAAGCCGGTCCCGACGGCACGCTTGTGCCCGCCGGCCGCGTGCAGCCCTACGACCTGGGCCCGGCGCCGTCGTGGCGGAATCTTCGCTACCCGCGGTCGGAGATTCCCACCGATGCCACCGCGGTGCGGATCGTGGCCGAAGACCGCTCGCTGTCACTGGGCGACTGGATCGCAGTCACCCCGCCCAGGGTGCCGGAGCTACAGACCCTCCAGCAATACGTTGGCTCCACCCAACCGGTCCTGATGGATTGGGCTGTGGGGCTGGCCTTCCCGTGCCAGCAGCCGATGCTGCACGCCAACGGTGTCACCCAGGTGCCGAAGTTCCGGATCACGCCGGACTACACCGCCAAGAAACAGGACACCGACACCTGGGAGGACGGGCGCAACGGCGGCCTGCTCGGGGTAAGCGACGTGATGCTGCGCGCGCACGTCTTGGCGACCTACCTGTCCCATGACTGGGGCCGGGACTGGGGTTCACTGCGCAAGTTCGACACCATCATCGACGCCGAGCCCGCACAAATCGAGTTGGGAACCGCGACGCGCAGTGGTCTGTGGAAACCGGGTCGGATCAGGATCAAGGCCTAGCGGGCGAGGCCTACAGTCCAACCTCCGCAGGTACCGGTGCGGGCGCAACAGTGAGAATCGTCGCGCCGACGGTTGTTTCGTGGGAGTCGGTCGGTTCAATCGAGCCGAACTTCTTCGCATTGAGAATGATGATCGGGGTGATCAGTGGGTAGCCGGCGTCCTCGATAACCTTGCGATCGAAGGTCACCAGCGGGGTTCCGGCAGTGACCCGCTGCCCCTTGGCGACATGCACATCAAAGCCGGAACCCTTGAGTTTGACCGTATCGATACCGATGTGGATCAGCACCTCGACACCGCTGTCGAGAAGCAGTCCGAAGGCATGACCGGTCGGCTGGGCGGCGACGACGACGCCCGAACCCGGGGCGTAGGCGGTGTCCCCGGAGGGGATCACGGCGATACCCGGGCCCAGAATGCCTTTACTGAACACCGGATCGGGCACATCGCTGAGAGCAACGACCGTGCCCGCCAGAGGCGACTGGATCTCGGTGGTGAGGCCCGCATCGCCGGCGGCCTTGGTCGCCGCGGCGGCGATCAGAGTGCCGGTGCTGGCCGCAGACATCGGCCCCTCCAGGTCGGCGACTGATACCCCGGCCGCAGCCGCTGCCGCAGCCTCCTCCGGCGATCGATAACCAGACAAGATCACCAGGATCATCGCGGTGAAGAACGCCGCGAGCACCGCGGTCGCATACAGCGCCATGCTGTTGAACGCCGGGATTGTCAACAGCGAGGTGAATACGAAGGCACTCGTCTTGACGCCGCCACCGAGGCCGATGATGAGGCCGCCCACAAGACAGCCGACCAGCATTCGTGGATAGATCCGCTTGAAGCGCAAATGGATTCCATATAGCGACGGCTCCGAGATACCACCCAGTAGACCTGCGGCGAGTGCGCCGATCGCAGTCTGTCGCATCGCCTTGTCGCGCTCCTTCCAGGCCAGGAAGAGCACGCCTGCGGTGGCGCCGAAGCAGGCGAAGTTCCACGCTCCCATCGGACCCTGGATGTAGTCGTAACCCAGGGTCTGGATGTTGAGCAGCATGATCGCGTTGATCGGCCAGTGCAGGCCCAGCGGCACCATGAACGGGTAGGCCAGTGGGATAAGGATGGCGAAGATGAGCGGCGAGAAGTCATTGATGGACTTCAGAATGTTAGCCAGGCCAGCCCCGGTGTACACGCCGATCGGACCGATCACGAAGGCCGTCAGCGGAATCATGATCAGCATCGAGAGAAACGGCACGAAGATCAGCTGAACGTTCTCGGGGATGATCCTCTTCAGGAACTTGTAGAGCGGTCCGAGAACGGCGGCCATCAGCAACGGCGGGAACACCTGCGAGCTATAGTTGAAAATCGTCAATGGCAACCCGAAGATCTGCACCACGTCGACGGTCGAACCGAAGACATTCTGAGGCGAAGCAACGTCTTTGAGCGCGGCGAACCCCGGCAGCATCACCACCGCCATGATGGCGAAGCCGACCCACGGGTCGGCATTGAGTTTCTTCGATGCGTTGTACGCGACCATCAGGGGCAGGAATACGAAGACGCTCTGCCAGCAGAGGTTGACGAACTGCCAGGACGGGGATAACTCGGTGCGCGGGTCTGCCCAGTTCGGAATGACCTTCAGCGTGCTCATCAGCGCCATGAACGTGATGAACAGCGAGGCACCCAATAGCGCACCGAGAATAGGGCGGAACGAGTCGGACAGGAACTCGAAGAATCCGTCGAGCCACGCGAACTTACCGCGCGGTCCCTTGGCGCGGGCGGCCGCCTTGATGGCGTCGGCATCGTCGCTGCCGGCACCGGCAACCATCCCGGGCAGTGCCTTGATCTGGTTGTAGATGGTCTGCACGCCTCCGCCGATCACCACCTGGTAGCGGTTACCGGCCTGGGGAACGGCGCCCATGACGCCGGACACGGACTCCAGAGCGGACTGCTCGACCCCCGAGGCGTCGTGCAGCGTGAACCGCAATCGGGTGGCACAGTGCGAGAGGCTCGCAATGTTCGCCGGACCGCCGAGTTTGTTGACGATCTCGGCAGCTGTATTCGAAGACATCAGGTCCCAGTCCTCCCGCGAAGCGACTCGAGCCCGGCGGGTCGAGGTGAAGCGATGGTATCGGCGTTGGGACCAGCAGCGGATCGAATTCGTGCGGCAACGCCCAGATTCCCCGGGCCGGTCCGGATTGCGGGTTGTGAACGGTGCTGCGGAGTTCTGGAATAACCCACCAGAGTTGTTTACCCGTTCGCTATCATCCGTCGTGGAACGGAAGCGGTCGGCTACGGGAACCTCGAGGGGAGCGAAACGTTGAGAGGCCCATTGGTTGGTTTGGCGGCCGCGGTTCTGGGCGCGGCGACGTCGATATCGATTTCGTCGGCGTTCTTCCTGCCGCAAGCAACCGCCGACACCGGGTGTGCGACAGGACAAACTGGATATGTCGATGTGTGCGATACGCCCAACACGCAAATCTTCGGATCCCCGTCTGGCAACATCTACTGCGCGATCACCAACGGCTTGGACAACGGCTCAACCGCAGCCGCCTGGACCACCTATTGCAAATCCAATACGCCGCCGCAAACCGTATCCATGGATTCTCAGGGCCTTCTCACCGTTTGTAGTGACGTGTCATGCATGGGGAATCCGATGGCTGACGGTATCGAACCGGAACTTCCCTACGGCGAATCCAAATTGTTCGGACCGTTCATCTGCGTGTCGGAAACCGACGGAATGAACTGCACCGTCGCTGCCTCGGGACGTGGCTTCACCATCTCCAAATCCGGTATCGACCCCGTCGGCTGACCACGGCATAGTTTCTAGGGTGTAGGCGACGGCTGCGCTGCGCTCGGGCGTAAGCGCTCCGGCTGTACCGACCACACAGTCTCCTGGTTTTGGGAGTCCACCCGCGCGCAATAGGCGGCAGCCCCGGACTCGTCGACCGCGGCCGCGCCGAGCACCGCACATTCGGCGCCGATGACCACTACGGGCAGATCCATCCGGGCGGATACCGCCGGCGGTGGTGGCGTGGTGGGCCGTGCTGGACTCGAGGATCCCCCGCCGGAATCTTCCTGGGTGGGCACGTGAGTGCGGACCACGGCGACCGCTGCTCCGACAACACCGGCGACGAGCACGGCACCCGCCGCCGCGACCAGCAGGCGCTTCCTGCCTGGGACAGCCTCGGGTTTGCGATGCCGGGCCATGACGCCGCCTGCCGATCCGAGCGCACTCTGCATCGCCATGGCGAAATCCCGACACCGGTCGAAACGGTTCGCCGGGTCCTTGGCCAGTGCCCTGGCGAAGACGGGGCCGAGCCGGACGAGATCCGGGTGCCCGGCGCCGATGGGAGGCGGCTTTGTGTCGAGATGATGGCTGATCACGATGGCCGGATTGCTATTCGCGAACGGCGCTGCTCCGGTGAGCAGGTGGTAGGCGGTGGCCGCTAACGAGTACTGGTCGGCGTGACCGTCGATCTGTTCGCCCTTGAGTTGTTCGGGTGCCGCGTAGTTCACCGTACCGACCGTCATGTCGGCACCCGTCAAATCACTGGACTGGCCAATCCAGCGGGCAACTCCAAAGTCCACCAACATAATTCGATCATCACCGGACTCAGGATGACCAAGCAGGATGTTCGCCGGCTTGATATCGCGATGCAGCAGCCCGCGACTGTGGGCGTAGTCCAACGCGTCAGCGACAGCGGTGACGATGCGCACCACTTCGGCAGGTGGAATACCTTTCGGATACTTCTCGGTCAGCAGCCGGGAGGCATCGGTGCCGTCCACGAACTCCATGGCGATCCACAACTGGCCGTCGCAGTCACCGCGGTCGTAGATCGTGACGATATTCGGGTGGCGCAACGTCGCCACCATCTCGGCTTCCTGGTTGAAGCGCTGTCGGTACTCGGCATCGTCACTGACCGAAGTTCCGAGCACCTTGAGGGCGTCCTGGCGGGGCAGTCGAGGGTGCTGGGCCAGGTAGACCTCACCCATGCCGCCGGCGCCGAGGACGCGCCCGATGGTGTAGCCGGCAAAAGTCTGGCCGTCCGCTAACGGCATCTGCGCAGCTTAAGCTTCCGGCCACTCACCCCGGGACATTGGCCTTCAGCGTGGCCAACGCCCCGATGCTCAACCGGGCGAGTTCGTCCAACTCATCGGGACCCAGAGCCGCAGTCATGATCTCGGCCATCCGGCGGTTGGTGGCCGTCTCGACCTCGGCGTAGCGGTCCTTCTTGCCGACACCGTCGGCGAACGGCTCGGGCCAGCCGAACATCTGGGTGTACTCCTTGCCGCCGTGGAGCATGTGCGCTTCGACCGGGGTGACACCGGAAACAGTCAGCGCGCCGAAATGAACACCCGCCCGCAACTCGCGCAGGATGAACATCACCTGCAGGGCACGCGCGGGGGCATCGGCGGCCAACGGCATGATGCGCCATCCGGCGTACAGCGGCAGTCCGCCGTCCGGTGTCGCGGCGATGACCTTCTCCCCCAGCGCGGCGATGCGGTCGAGACCCTCGGCACCGGCGAGATACCTGCGGCCGAACCCGGCGATCTGGTTCCAGTACACCTCGGCGGCACCTTTCGCGCCGCGCACCGCAACTCCTTCGTCCCAGCACGCGCCGGTGAAGGTGGGTTCGAAGACGGTGAACACCGAACTCACCGCGGTGCCGGTGGCATCTCCCAGCACGCCACCGCGGCCGGCGACATAGCCGGCAAGCGGGTTGGCATAACCGGCGGCGATGCTCTCGCCGAATGTTTCCGGGTGCAGCATGAAGACGCTCAGAGCCTCCCCCATGGCCGCGCCGACATCACGGACGGATTGGTCTACTTCGGCATGGCTCATGGCACCGTTCCTCACGCTTCGATGTTTACCTGGGTGTGACGCTACTCAGTCACCGGCGCGACGGTGACCGGGATGCCGTTGAGTGCCCCGTTACCGGATGGCTCGTCGAGAAAGGTGGGCGGTGACAGGATGTTGGTGTTCACTCCGGGTGAGCCGTTGGCGACCGTCATCCGGGTGCCCGACTTGCCGTGGCCCCAGCCGTGTGGCATCGACACCACCCCGGGCATGATCGCCTCGGTGAGTTCCACCGGGACTTCGATCTGACCCGCCACCGAGACGACCCTGACAGTGTCCCCCGCCACCACTCCGCGCTTGGTCGCATCATCGGGATGCATGAGCAAAGTGCAGCGGTCACGACCCTTCATCAGGGCCGAAACATTATGCAGCCATGAGTTATTCGACCGCAGGTGCCGACGACTCACCAAGACGAGATCTTCAGGCTCGCGGTCCAGCCGGTGAGCCAGCCGAGGCAGGTCGTCGAGTAGGTACTGCGGAGCCAGCCGGATCTTCTTGTCGGTGGTGCCGAGGTTGCCCGGTATCTGAGGGATCATCGGCCCGAAATTGATTCCGTTGGGCTGCTCTTTGAGTTTGGCCAGCGTCAGCCCGTCCGGAACCTCGCCGTAGCGGTCGCCGAACGGGCCGGTACGCAGGGTCAGATCCAGGATGCGTTCCGGGCCGCCGCGACTGTAGTGGCTGCGGATCTGGGCCCCGTCCAAACCCTGGGTGAAACACAGGTAGTCGAAGAACCCGTCGTCGATCGCGGCCACATCCACGTCCTCGGCCGCAGTGCCCGCGCATAACCCGGTCAGCCGGATCAGAATCTCCCACTCCTCGGGACGGTCGGGATCGTCGGGGAAGAAGACCGGCGCGGAGTAGTTGGCGATCGAATTGATCGCGAATGCCAAGATCAGGTCGTCGTGATGCGGCGTCTCCAGTGGCGAGGGCCCCGGCAGGATCACGTCGGCGTGTCGGGTGGTCTCGTTGAGCCACAGGTCCACTGCGATCATCGCGTCGAGTTGCGGCAGAACGTCGTCGAGGCGATGACCACCCGGGGTGGACAGCACCGGGTTTCCCGCAACGGTGATCAACGCCTTGATCTGACCCTCACCCGGGGTGGCGATCTCCTCCACCAGACAGGACACCGGTACCTGACCCAGGACCTCCTTGGCGCCGCGTACCCGGCTGTGCCACCGGCCGAACTCCGGCAGCCCACCCTCCAGTCCCGGCTGCGGTTGGGAGGTGACGGTCCAGGCCGCCGGGCGCGGGAACATCGCACCGCCCGGTGTGTCGAGATGACCGGTGAGGATGTTCACCACGTCGACCAGCCAGCTGGCCAGGCTGCCGAATTCCTGGTTACACAAGCCGATTCGGCCGTAGACGACGGCCTTCTCGGTACCCGCAAGTTGGCGGGCCAGCTCCCGGATTCGCTCGGCGCTGATGCCGGTGACCGACGCAACCCGTTCCGGTGACCAGCCCCGGGTCACCTCACGCAGCGTCTCGATGCCGTCAATGTGCTCACCGAGACGGCCGACGGTGGCGAGGTTCTCCTCGAACAGCGTGTGCACCATCGCAAGCAGTAGTGCGGCGTCGGTGCCGGGGTTGATGGGCAGCCATTCGTCGGCCTTGGCTGCGGTGGCGGTCCGGACCGGGTCGATGACGATCACGGTGCCGATGCGACCGAGGATGCCCATCACATCGGGGGCTGCGAGCAGCGAGCCCTGCGAGGCCGCCGGATTGGCGCCCATCACCACCAACAGATCGGTGCGTTCGATATCCGGCACCGGGAAGCCCCACCAGTTGCCGAACATCAGATGCGACGAGAGGTTCTTCGGCCATTGGTCGACGGTGCCGGGGGAATAACTGACCGGGATGCCCGACATCCCGAGCAGAACACCGGTGTAGCGACCGAGCGAGAACGAGTGCGCCAACGGGTTCCCGACATAGCAGGTGACCGCACCGATACCGTATTCGGCGATCACCGGCGCCAGCAGTTCGGTGCACCGCTGGAATGCGGCGTCCCAACTGACCTCCTGCCACTGCCCGTCCACCTTGATCATCGGCGTGCGGATCCGGTCCGGGTCTTCGTGGATGGCGCCCAACGACGCACCCTTGGGGCACAGGTGCCCACGGCTCCAGGTGTCGTCGGGGTTACCGCGGATTCCGGCGATCCGGCCATCAGCGACCTCAATCGCCAAGCCGCACATGGCTTCACACAACGGACAGGTATAGAGGTGGCGGCCATCCTGACCGGTGGCGGCCGGCCGCGCATGCTCGGTGGTCACCGGCTCACGGTAGATCGCCGGGATTGCGCCCGCCGCGGTTCGGATAAACCTCGGACGCCAATCCTCGGTCCGGTCTAGTCCAGTGGGACGCCCAACGTGCTGAGCGTCATCGCCAGTGCGTCGTACTGGCCCACCAGCGTCACGAATTCAATCAACTGACGGCGATCCAGGTACCCGCTGAGTAGCTGCCAGCTCTGATCCGACAACGTGCGGTTCGCGACGAGTTCATCGACCCCGGTCAGTAGCGCCCGCATGCGTTCGGAGAACCCGTCTGCGTTCGGCCAGGCGAAAACTTCGGCCTGGGTGGTCTCATCGACTCCGCGCCGAAGGGCCAGCCTGCGATGCTGCTGAAGTTCGTACGCGCAGCCGCGCAGGTGCCCAACCCGCAATATGACGGCCTCGGTGTCGTACTTGGGCAGTCGGCCTCGGTACAACAGCACACCGCTGAACGGTATCCACGACCAGAACAGCCGCTTGTGCTGAGCCAGTGCGGTGAACAGATGGAATTCGGGCACGCCCCAGACGCGAGCGGTCAGCTTGCAGAACAACCACCCGAAAAGGCCTAGTTCGCGTCGGGTGCCCGACGGGATGCGCGGCGACGCGACAGCGGGCAGTGGGGCCGGTAATTCCGGGTCGGGATGAGTGGTCACCGCAATATCCTCGCTCGGCCAGTAAGCCGTCGCCGGGCTTCGTTCTCCTCAGAGAGCTTCGTGATCCTTGATGGTACGGCTGAATCGGAGGTTCGCACTTTCCCGAGGGGCGCATAAGCCACCCGGGCTGTACGAACGCTGCACCGGCGGTGGCTCCGCAGGATGATCGAGCGAGACGCTGACGTCCGAAGCCTGACCTCAGCCGCCCAGCAACCGCCCGGAGATAGCGATCACCAGCCGCTTCGGCAACACCCGGTTCAGCCCACGCGCAACGAATGCATTGGCAATGCCGTCGACGAAGCTGGGTTTGCGGCCCGACAGTGCACGAATCGTATGGGCGACTACCTGCTCCGGCGTGCGGGTAAAGGCCTTCGCAGCCACGCCCGACGCGGCCACGGCCGCGCCCTCACCGGCCAGTTCGAAGAACGGGGTGTCGGTCAGTCCGGGGCACACCGCGAGGACCCGGATTCCGTTCTTGCGCTCCTCGGCCCAGACTGCCTCGGTGAAGGACAGCACGAAGGCCTTCGTCGCACCGTAAACGGCCATTTTCGGCAACGGCTGGAATGCCGCGGTGGAGGCGATGTTGATGATCGCCCCCGCCCCCCTGGCCCGCATCTGCGGCAGGTAGCGCGCGGTCGTGCCGACCAGTGTCAGGCAATTGAGCCGGACCTCTTCCTCAAGGCGTTGTGGGTCGGCGTCGGCGACGTCGTTGTGTGTTCCGAAGCCGGCATTGTTGACCAACACGTCGACCTCGAGGCCCAGACTGTTCGTCTGCTGCCACAGGTCATCGGCAGCGGTGGGTGCCGAGAGGTCCATACGGACGACGGTGACCTCCACGCCGTGCGCTTCCCGCAGCTGCGCGGCGAGCTGGTCGAGCTTGTCGGCACTGCGCGCGACCACAATGAGGTCGTGGCCCCGCGCGGCGAATTGCCTGGCGAACTCGGCGCCGATGCCGGTCGAAGCACCGGTGATCAGGGTCGCCATTCGCCGAGATTCATCCACGAGCGATATCGTAGAGGCCCGTCGCGAGCCAGGTATCATTGCAGATGTGCAGCATCCGCAGCGAGTCAGCGGATTCGATGCCAGCTTCCTCTCCCTCGAAACCGCAACGCAGCCAATGCAAGTGTTTTCGGTATTGGAGTTGGATACGACGACGATTCCCGGCGGCTACCGATTTGAGCGTCTGCGGGACGCGCTCGCGGAGCGGATCCGGGCGGTCCCGGAGTTCCGGGAGAAGCTCTCGGCCCGCCCGCTGACCATCGGCCATCCGGTATGGGTCCGGGACGACGAGTTCGATATCGACCGGCATCTGCACCGAATCACCGTGCCCGCTCCCGGCACCCGGACGGAGCTGACCGAGGTCTGCGGCCGGCTAGCCGGGTTGCCGTTGGATCGCGGCCGGCCACTGTGGGAGATGTGGGTCATCGAAGGACTTGATGAGTCTCTCGGGACCGGGCGGCTGGCCGTACTGCTCAAGGTTCACCACGCCGCGGCGGACGGTGTGACCTATGCAAACCTGGTGTCGCGACTGTTTGGTTCCGAACCCGTACCGCCGCCGTCGGCCACGGTCGAGGCGCCGGCGTCGATCGGCCCACTGCGGGAGGCAATCGACGGTCTGGCCCGATTCGCGAACCGGCCGGTTTACCTGGTGGCCCGGGTACTGCCTGCGGCCGCGCGCGCCGTCGTCGATGCCATCCGACGGGCATCCGCCGGCCGCGCCATGGCAGCCCCGTTCACGGCCCCACGCACGGTACTGAACGCCAAGTTCAACGCCCAGCGCTGTGTCGCGTTCGCCCGACTCGATCTGAATGAGGTCAAAAGGGTCAAGGACCATTACGGGGTCAAGGTGAACGACGTGGTGATGACCCTGGTGGGCGGGGTGATGCGCCAGTTCCTGCTCGACCGCGGCGAGTTGCCCACGTCCTCCCTGGTGGCTCTGGAGCCGGTATCGGTGCACGGGATGTCTGATCGCACCGCGCGCAATCAGGTCTCCGGCATGCTCGTCGCGTTGCAGACCCAGATCGCAGATCCGGTGGCCCGACTCAGAGCCGTTGCGACGGCGAACGCATACGCCAAGGAACAGGTTTCAGCGATCAGCCCGATGCTGCTGCAGGACTTCGGCGAGGTCGTCGGATCGGTTCTGCTCGGCATGGCGAAACGGGTTTACGCCCGGCTGACCCAGTACCGCCCGATGTACAACGTGATCCTGTCCAACGTGCCGGGCCCGGATCCGGCCCACTACTTCCTGGGCGCCAGGGTCTCGGCGATGTACCCCTTCGGGCCGGTGCTGCTCGGTGCGGGCATCAACTTCACGTTGTGGTCGGTGAACGGCATACTGCACATCGGGCTGATCTCCACGCCGGGTGTGATACCCGCACTGTCGGAGCTGGCCGACGGTCTGGCGACGGGCCTGGAGGAACTGCTCACTGCGATCGGTGACGCTGGAACAGCTTCCGCCGCGGTGTAGTGGAATTCCGCTAGTCGGTCACCTGCTCGTATCGGGACGGCACGCCGGCCAGGATCTTGTGGATCTCGGCGACATACCGTTCGGGTTCGGGTCCGTGGCTGTGATAGGTGACCATCAGACGACCACCAAACGTACCGACCGAATACATGTCGACTCCCGCCGATGTCGACGCGAACAGCAAATCGAGCTCGTACTGCTCGACCGCCAGATCGGGCGGAGTTCGAAGGGGGGGCAGTTTCCCGCCGTCCGTGGCCATGACGACGTCGGGCAGTCCGGGCGGATTTCCATGGTATTCCAGGCCGAAGTGCAGAAACGACTGTTGGATCACGCCTTGTGCCAGATCAGCGCGGAACGCCTCGACGATGTCGCGGGCCAAGTCCAAGATGTCGGTGCCCGAATGGATCTCGGCCAGGTACATCGCTACCCCCACCGGGTTGGTGGCCTCGGTAGCACCGACCGGCGGGGTTAGGCGGAAGCGCAGATCGACCGGGTAAATGTAGGGGATCGGAAGGTGTGGGGTCTGGCGAATCTTCCACTCGGCCAGCAGGATCGAAGCGGCGGTCAGGGAGTTGAGACTGACCCGGCGATCGGCACAGATGGCGGCCAGGGCTTGGGTCTCCTGTTGGGAGAGTCGACAGCAGGCCGACGGCACCAGAACCGACTGGGCGCCAACCCGTCCGGCGTTCCGCCTGGAGGGAGGCAGCTCGTAGGCGAACATCGCCGGCAGGAAGCGCTCCAGGCCGAACCGCTGAAGTTTGACGATGCCACGCTCGGCAAGTACTGCCTCCAACGACTCCGGAACGGGCTCAGTCTTGACCGGCCCGACGCCGGTGCCGGCGACGATGTCGGTATACCAGCCGAAAACCTTATCCAGCAGCGCAAACGCGTGGTGAGCGTCGGACAGCGCATGGTTTGCGAAAAGGGTGAGTTCGGACCGCTCCTCGCCTGTTCTGAGTCGCAGGTTGACCAGTGCCTCGGACTGCGTCGGCAGCCGCCCGGTGGACGTGCCGTCGATCTTCTCGAGCCACATTCCTTCATGCTCGTATTCGTCGACCACAACCTGGTGCCTGCCGTCGGCGCTCCGCTCGAGGTGACCGGCATGGACGGGGTGTACTCGCAACAGCGTCTCGAAAGCATCCGCCATCGCGCCCACGTCCACCGGACCGCGCAGAGTGACGGTGAGACTGACGAAGCTCCCGGATTTCGCGTAGAACTCCTCACTGGGCGACAGATAGCGGATCGGCGTTGAGCCAAACACTGTGGTTAACCTTCCCTTCGACGAATGGTCACTGCACGACGGCTATCGGCTCGTACTGGCCCGGCGGTATCCCACTGTCAGCGGCAGCAGACAGACCGCGAAGATCGCCGCACACCAGATCAGTGTGCTGATCATCGGCGACAGCACCGGTCCACCCACCGACAGTCCGCGCATCGCATCCACGGCCGGGGACATCGGCTGGTACCGGACCACCGGCTGGACCCAGTCCGGGTACCGGTCCACCGGCACGAAGCCGGTACAGAACGTGGAACCCAGGATGATCACCGGCTGCATCGCCTCCACCATCACGGTTTTGGGCCAGTACAGCGCGACCGTGGTGGCAACCGCCGCGAACGCGATGCCGAACATTACCGGGATGGCCACCCACAACAGTGCAGCCGCCACCCCGGCGTGGAACCGGAATCCGAGGATGAAGCCGGTCGCCAGGATGATCAGCGTCGTGAAGAGCAGGCGTACGGTCTCCGCACCCAGACGGGCCAGCAGTCCCGCGGCGCGATGGATGGGCAGTGACCACATCCTGGCCAGGAACCCGTCGAGCCGCTCGGCATTGATTCCGACCATCCCGGTCGTCGAGCCCGACATCGTCGCCAACAGTGCCACCAGTGGCACGCTTCGGTACAGCGCGTTCTCGCCGGTGATCGCCGTGATCGAGTCGCCGAAGACGACCTTGAGGGTGAGCAGGAAGGCCACCGGTAACAACACCGCGTGGACCAGGGTCATGGGGGTGCGGGCCGACCTGACCAACAGCCGCCGGGTGAGCACCCCGGTCTGCGCCAGCAGACTGCCCTGACCGGCCGAGGTCGTCCCGACGGCCGCAGCATCCAGAACCGTCATCAGGTTCTCCGCCGATACACCACGACCGCCCACGGCAATGTCACTGCCATGATGCCGAACACCCAGCCCAGCGCGGGCCCGATCACCGACCAGGTGACCGGCGGGACGCCGTCACCCGAGTCGCCGGCCAGCGCCTGCAGCGCGTACACCAGCCGGGAGATGGGCTGATTGTCGACGACAGGCTGGATCCACTCCGGAAACCGTTGCAGGGGCTGGATTCCCACCGACAGGAACCCGAAGATGAGCTGCGGCAACAGCAGCCACTGAGCGGTCGCCGCGGGGTCGCGTGACTTCGTGCCGAGGGTGTCGCCCAGCAGTGCCAGCGCCAGGCCGGTGAGCAAGGTCAGCACAAAGAAGCCCAGCGCGAACACCGGGCCACGGTGAAACCGGAAGCCGATGACGTATCCGGACGCCAGTGCCACCACCAGACCGATCACACAGCGGTAGACGCTGGCGGTGATGCGGGCCGTCAACGGCGTCAGCGACGCAATCGGCAACGACTGAAAGCGGCGGTTGATCCCCTGAACGGAATCGGTCGCGGCCCGGAAAGCGGTCGAGATCGACGCAAAGGCGATGGCCTGCAACACGATCAGCGGCAACAGGTACTGCGCGTAGCTGCTCATCTTCAGGTCAGGGCCGTCCATCAGCCGATTCAACGGGATGTAGAGGCTCGCCGTCGCAGCCACCGACACGACCACGCCCACCGCCACCTCGCCGTTGCGCAGGGAAGGCGTAATCAGCCGGGAAGTCAGCACCCACCACTGCTGCAGGCTCGACGGGACCGGTCGCGCCGTCGTCAGTGCCGTCACGACAGGACCTCACTGGATGTATGTTCTCCGTCGCGGTCACCGACCGGAGATCCGGTCAGCGACAGGAACACGTCGTCGAGAGAGGGTCGGCGCAACGCGATATCGGCCAGCTCGATGTTCGCCGCGCTCAACCGCGCCAGCGCGGCACTCAACGTGCGCGGCCCCTCGGGGGCGGGCAGACTCACGCGGTCCGACTCCGGAGTCAGAGCGGCCCGGCTGAACTCCGGGAGCAGCGGTCCCAACGCAACGGCCACGGCGTGGACGTCAGCGGGATCGCGCGGCACGATCTCGCAGAAGGTGCCGCCGGTGCGTTCCTTGAGTTCGTCGGCGGTTCCCTGGGCGACGATGCTGCCGTGGTCGATCACGATGATCCGGTCGCTGAGCGCGTCGGCCTCCTCAAGGTACTGAGTGGTCAACAGCGTGGCGATCCCGGCGGCCTTGAAGGTGGTGACCAACTCCCAGATCGCTTGCCGGCTGCGCGGATCCAGCCCGGTGGTCGGCTCGTCCAGGAACACCACCTCGGGGCGAACCACCAACCCGCAGGCAATGTCCACACGACGGCGCATACCGCCCGAGTAGGTGCCGACCCGCCGTCCGGCGGCACGTTCGAGATCGAACTCCCGCAGCAGATCGCGGGCGCGGGCGCGCGCGTCGGGCTTGCCGAGTCCCTGTAACCGACCGAACATCACCAGGTTCTCGTACCCGGTCAGCATCTCGTCGAGTGCCACATGCTGACCGGTCAGCATGATCGAGCGACGCACCATCGCCGGGTCGGTGACGACGTCATAGCCGGCCACGCGGGCGCGGCCCCGGTCCGGTTTGGTCAACGTCGACAGGATCTCCACGGTTGTCGTCTTACCGGCGCCGTTGGGGCCGAGCAGTGCGACGACTTCGCCGCGGCCGACATCGAAGGAGATGTTCCGCAACGCATCCACTGACCCGAACGATTTGCCGATGCCCTCGACATCAACGCCCTTGCCAGACTCTGCCATGGCTTTGACTACCTATTTGCCATCGTCGAAAACGGCTGCCGACAGGTCAATCAGGGCGAGCGCCTCGTCCTCGTCGTCGCTGTCGTCGCTGTCCCCACCACCCGCAATCGCTTCGTCGATCAGCGTCATCAGGGTGGCCGGGAAGTGCTCCGCGAGGTCCGCGACGGTTTCGGCAGGCACTGACCGGCTGTCGTACCACCAGTCCACGTGCAGCACGCCGCCGTGCCGATAGGCCCGCAGTTCCAGCGGATGGCCAAGGCCGGGCAGGGTCTGGCGAACCGTCAGTTCGGAATCGCTGTCGAACTGCACGGGCCCGTCGCCCTGCTGCCACTCCGGGACCATGCCGAGGTAGCACAGGTAGATATCCGCGTCGCCTGCGGCCGCCAGCACCGCGGCGGTCGGGGCGTGCAGATAACGCAGCAGCCCATATCCAATCCCTTGGTGGGGAACGGATTTCACGATCTGGCTGACCTCGGCGAGAAGCTGGGTCGAGCTGGCACTCGCCGCGTCCATCACCGGCAATGCGATCGGGTAGATCGTGGAGAACCCACCGACTGTCCGGCGGAAGTCCACCTCCGGACGTAGCACCGACCGTCCGGCGCCGGCAAGGTCAACCGCAGCGACACCGTCGCCGAGGGTGACCGCCAGTCGGCGCGCCAGCGCAGCCAGCAGGATCTCCTCGGTCGAGGCCTGCAGCAGCCGCCGGGCGTTGTCGATCTGCGACGTCTGATCGGGGGTCAGCGCCGTCGGCACTCTGATCAGATCGCCGGACCCCGGCGAGCCGGCTTCCCCTGCCCCGGCCAACCGCAACGACGCCATCCTCGCCGTATCGATCCAATAGTTTCGCCGCTCCAGCACCGCGGGATGGGAGGCCAGCGCCGCATAGCGCTGCGACCACTGCCGCCAACTCGTGGTCGCTGGTTCCAGGGCGATGTCGCTGCCGGCTAACTGCTGCCCGAACGCCGTGAGCAGGTCGGTCACCAAGACCTCCCGCGAGGTGGGGTCGTCGATCATCGCATGCAGAGTCAGCACCAGGAACCGTGGCTCTGCCTGCGCGTCGACGACATAGGCGGCCGTCAGCGGCCCGCTGCTCAGATCCTGGGCCGCGATGATGTCCTCGACGATCCCCAGCAGCGCGTCCCGCTCCGCACTGCTACCCGGCCCGGCCGCGGCGGGCAGTGCCCGCTCGGTCAGGTCGGCGAAATCGTCGGGATCACTGATCTGCTGCTCCCAGATTCCAGCGTTGTCGGCCACCCGCATGCGCAGTGCGTCATGGTGATTGACCACCGCGGTCAGAACCGCCGTGACATCGGCCGCACTTACCCGGGAATCCAGGCGCAGCACCAAAGGCACCCGCCAGCGACCAGGCTCGGCAAGTCCGTTGTCGAGGAAGCGCAGGATGTTCGGCGGGACCTGCGGATCCAGATCTCCGCTGTCCTGACTGGCCAGTCCGCCGGCGGCGTGGCGTGCGACCAGGGTGTCGGCCAGTGCACTGAGACTGGAATTGTCGTAGAGGTCCTGGGGGGTGAGTTCGACACCTTCGTGCGACGCGGTCATCGCGACGCCGATCGCAACCAGCGAGTCACCGCCGATCTCGAAGAAATTGTCTCCCGGCGCAACCGATTCCACCCCAAGGCACTGCGACCAGATCCGCTGCAGGGTCGCCTGCATCTGTGCACGGGCGTCCACCGGTGCACCGACCTGACCGTTGGCCGACGGGGCCTCGGTGGCTGATGCGCCGCCCTGGCCGCCCGAACCGGTCGTCCGCACGGCGGCGGTATCCGGTTCGATCCAATGCTGTTGGCGCGCAAAGGCATAGCCGGGCAACGTGACGCGCTGCGGGTGCTCGCCGTACAACCTGGTCCAGTCCACCTCGACGCCGGCAGCCCACAGTTGCCCCAGCGCGAGCAGGAAGGCGTCCCGATCGTCGCGGGTCTGTACGGGGTGGCGCATCAGGCGGACCGCGCGGTGGGTCTGGGTCCATCCGGGCAGACGCACGGCCGAACCGGTGAGACTTCCGCCGGGTCCAACCTCGACAAGCACCCGATCGGAATCATCGAGTAATGCCGAAACATTGTCAGCGAACCGGACGGTGGATCGGATGTGCTGGGCCCAGCGATTCGGATCGGTGGCCTCCGCGTCGGTCATCCAGGTACCGGTCACGTTGGAGAGCATCGGGATTCGCGGCGCGTGCAGAGTAAGACCGGAGAGGAATTCGGCGAAGGGTCCCAGGACCGTATCCATCGCCTGGGAGTGGAACCCGTGCGAGGTGCGGACCCGCCGGGCCACGATGGCTTCGGCGGCAAGGCGATTGGTGAAGTCGCGGATGGCCTCCACGGGACCGGCAACCACGCAACTTCCGAATTCGTTGATGGCGGCGAGGTCGACGTCGGCGGTCATCTGGGCGGCGATATCGTCGGGACTTGCCGCCACGGCCACCATGGCGCCGGGAGGTGCCTCATGCATCAGGCGTGCCCGCATCGAGACGACCCTGATCGCCGTGTCCAGGTCGAAGACCCCCGCCAGGGTGGCGGCCACCAGTTCGCCGATGCTGTGTCCGGCAAGCGCCGTCGGAGCTACGCCGAAGGACATGGCCAACTGCGCCAGCGCGTATTCCACCGCGAACAGTGCCGGCTGGGCCAGGTTGGTGGGTTCCAGGCCGTCCCCGTCGAACACCTCGGATTTGAGATCGATGCCCAACTCTTCGGCGAAGCCGACGGCGCAGCGGTCGAAGTTCTCCCGGAACACGGCCTCGGTGTCGTACAGGCCGCGTGCCATGCCGACATGCTGGGCGCCCTGACCGGGAAACAGGAACGCCACCTGCGCCGCACCCGGTGTCGCACCCGCCGGGCAGTGGCCGATCGAGACGTTCTCATGCTCGGCGGCGGCCAGCACGACACATGCATCGGCGTGATCGGCCACCACGGCCGCCATCCTGACCTCATGCTGCCGCCGGCTGGCCAGGGTGAACGCGACATCGGACAGTGACAGGTTTTCGTCGCGGGCGAGTTCGGCGGCCAGTGCGGACCTGGCATCGTCGAGTGTCCCGGGGGTGCGGGCCGACAACAGCAGAACCTGCGGACCGTCCGGGCCGGCGGCGGCTGGGGCGGGCTCCGGCGCCTCCTCGAGAACGACGTGCGCATTGGTGCCGCCCACGCCGAAGGAGCTGACCCCGGCCCGGCGGGGAATGTCAGATTCCCATGGCGTATAGGCGTTCGCCACCACGAACGGCGTGTCCTCAAGGTGCAGTTCGGGATTGGGTGCGGTGTAGTGCACAGTCGGCGGAATGGCCTTGTTCTTCAGGCACAGGATGGCCTTGACCAGGCCGGTGACTCCGGATGCCGCATCGAGATGGCCGATGTTCGACTTCACCGAACCCAGAACGCACGGGCTCGACCGTGTGACTGCGGAGAGCTCGAAAGCCTGTCGCAGCGCCTCGATTTCGATCGGGTCGCCCAGCGGGGTACCGGTCCCGTGGGTCTCTACAAAACCGATGGTCGAGGAGTCGACATCGGCGACAGCCTGCGCTTCGGCGATTACTTCGGCCTGACCTGCGACGGCGGGCGCGGCATAGGTCATCTTCATCGAGCCGTCGTTGTTGATCGCTGAGCCGCGGATGACTGCGTGGACCCGGTCACCGTCCTCAAGTGCGGCCTGTAATGGTTTGAGGATCAACGCGGCAACGCCGCTGCCGAAGATGGTGCCATCGGACCGAACGTCGAATGGTCGGCAGTGACCCGAGGGAGCCACCATCGCACCCGGCTCGAAGGTGTACCCGACGTGATGCGGAACCCGGATCGCCGAGGCACCGGTCAGCGCCAAATCACATTCGCCGGCCAGCAGGCTCTGGCATGCGAGGTGCACAGCGACCAGCGACGACGAACAGGCGGTCTGCACCGACAGACTCGGCCCGCGCAGGTTCAGTTCGTGCGACACCCGAGTTGCCAGGTGATCCTTGTCGTTGAGCAGCACCAGGTTGAACATCTCGACGGTGATTCCCTCACCGACCAGCTTCCTGGTGTCGCGGTGTGACATCAGGTTGTCCATCAGGTAGCCGCTGGAGGTGCTGCTGGCGAAAACGCCGATCGTCCCGTCATAGGTGGCAGGGTCGTATCCGGAGTCCTCCAGGGCATGCCAGGAGGTCTGCAGGAACAACCGCTGCTGCGGATCCATCATTCGCGCGGTGTACGGGGTGATCCCGAAGTATTCGGCGTCGAACTCGTCAATCCCGTTGAGCATGGCCGCACGGCGGACGTAGGCGGGATCGGCAAGCGTCTTAGCACTGACCCCGGCGGCGGTGAGTACCTCCTCGGACAGTGTGGTGATCGATTCCTCACCGTGGCACAGGTTGTCCCAGAACTGGGTCAGCGATTCCGCGCCGGGAAAGCGGCCAGCCATTCCGATGACCGCAATCGCGTTGGGCGGCAACTCATTCGACGCGCCTGCGTTGGCGTTCTCCGTGGTCACACCACACGTCCTTTCCGTCTACCCGCCTGGGCTCCCTGGCGGGCTCGGGCGCGTTGCTGGGCACGCGCCCCGAGGCCGGGTCGGCCGGCGGCCGGCGAATCATCCGCTGGCGGGTAACCCATCCGCTCGCACAGTGCGTCGGTGAGAGCGGAGATGGTCGGGTACTCATAGATGACCGTCGCGGGCAGCGTAATGCCGAGGCTCGCGCTGAGGCCACGCTGAAGCGTGACGCTCATCAGCGAATCCATACCGAGCTGAAAGAACCCCACTTCCGGATCCAGCTTCCCCGCGGGCGCCAGACCCATCACCTCCGAGGCTAATGTCTCGATGTGGTCGCCGAGTAACTCGTGACGCCGTTCCGGTACGCATTCGCGGAGCGCTTTCGCGAACTCGCTCTCCGGCAGGTCCGCATTCGATGCATCGATTTCGGCCAATACGTCGTCAACTATGCGCAGCGCACCTCGGGTGCGATATGCCGCGGCCAATAACGGCCAGTTAGCATCCACCACAGTGGTCCGCACCGGCGCATCCGGACTGATCAACATCGGCAGCGCGCGAACGGCCACCTCATCGGACATCGGCACGAGACCTGAATCAGAGGTCACCTGGCTGGTGTCCGATTGCAGATCGGCCAGCGATTTCCACAGCCCCCAGTTCACGGTGGTGGCGGGCAGTCCAAGATTCCGACGCGCATAGGCGAAGGTATCGAGGAAGGCGCTCGTCGCGGTGTAATGGGCGAGCCAGCGGGATCCAAGCAGACCGGAGATCGACGAGAACAGCACGAAATGGCGGATATCCCTCTTCAGCGACAGCGCGTGCATTACACCGAGGGCATCCAATTTCGGACGGAACATAGTGGCGACGTCCTCGTCGGTCATGCCGGCCAACGCCGCGGGTCCGCCGGCGAAGGCCGC
The DNA here is from genome assembly GCA_049315425.1 of Mycobacterium sp. GTDB lineage: Bacteria > Actinomycetota > Actinomycetes > Mycobacteriales > Mycobacteriaceae > Mycobacterium. The sequence continues at coordinate 50,529 of JBMOKE010000003.1, forward strand.
CAGGTAGATGCCCTCAAGGGCCGGGAGATCGGAACCGAACCGTTCAAAGAGCGTCGACATAGCAACTTCGTCTGTGGCGTCAGCGGCGACCTCGATGAGGGTCGTCCCCGCCGACGAGAGTCGCTGGGCGAGTTCGTTGAGCCGCCCACCTGGGTTTCGCGACACGGCCACGATCGTTTGCGCACCCATGTCAGCGAGTTGCTGGATCAAGTGCGGACCGATATGGCCGGTGGCTCCGATGACCAGATGGCTGGTGTCGGGGCCGGTCACCTCCGTCGGTGCCGACCACGGCGCGACATGTTCCAAACGTGGCACATGGCGGGCGCCTGCCCGATACACCACTTGATCCTCACCGTCGCCGGCCTGAGCCTCGGCGAGGACACCTCGAGCAGTTAACGCCGCAGGCATCGACTCATCGACATCGATCAAGCCCGCCCAGATTTCGGGGTGCTCCAGCGCAAGCGTGCGGCCCAGCCCCCAGAGGACAGCGTGGGTCGCATTGGCCCGGTCGCCTTCGATAACAGGCTGGGCGTTGCGCGTGATGATGAACAGCTTCGGCGGCGAAGACATCGAAATGAGTTCTTCGACAAGGGCTCTGGCCTCGTTGAAAAGGTCGTAGGCCGATTCGATGTCGAGCAGGGTACCGGTGGAGGGCGGCGCGAACGCCACGTTGTCGACTTCGGTGAGCGCGGCGCGCAGCGCAGCCCTCTCGCTGCAGTGCGCCAATCCCCGACCAAGCTCGGTGCCTAGGTCCGCATCACCGATAACGAGCCAGGGCCCGGCAATAGCGGCATCGGCTGCCGGCAACGGGCGGACCTGCCACGTCGGCTCGTACAGCCAGTCCGCCGGGACGGGGCTGTCCTCCGGTCGCAGCAGACGTTTTCCGTTCCGGCTGGATCCACCGAATCCGGCATTGGGTAACGCCGGTGCCATATCGATCCAGTGGCGGGTGTGACGCCAGGGAGTGGTTGGGATCCCAGGGTGGGGCTCCGGCGGGTGTGCACCGAGCGGTGCCCGCGCCACATGTGTTGCGTTGAGGTTGGTGTGGAATGCGACCGTGTCGTGGGCGTCACGCTGCAGTGTGCCAAGACTGTGGTGATGCGCATTGCCGGTGTCCGGGTGATCGAGCGTGTCCGAAATCGCCTTGATGAGAACGGGGTGCGGGCTGATCTCGATGAAGGTGCAGTGGTTCGCACCGGCGGCCGCGATCGCCTGGCTGAACCTGACCGGGTTGCGAACGTTGGCCACCCAATGTTCGGCGCCGAATAGCGCCGCGGGGTCAGCCTGGTCGACTGTGCTGAACACCGGGATCCGCGGCACCTGCGGCGCCAGAGCAGCCAACTCGGTTCGTAGCTCGTCCAGAATCGGATCCATCATCGCGGTATGGGAGGCCACCTCCATGTTCACCCTCCGGGCGAACACGTTCTGCTCGCGGGCTGCGGCAATGACGGCCTCGACCGACTCGGTCGGACCCGCAACGACGGTCTGGCGCGGGGACGAATAGACCGTCACCGTCACTCCAAGGTGATCAGCGATCAGTGCCTCGGTGGCCGCAGAATCAAGTTCGAGCAGCGCTACCGCGCCCTTTTCGGTGAGTTGAGACATCAACCGCGATCGGCTGGCGATCACCCGCAATCCCTCGGCCGGGCTCAGCGCGCCGGCAACCACTGCAGCGGAGACCTCGCCCATCGAATGGCCGACGACCGCATCAGGTTCAACACCGTAGGAGCGCCACAGCGCCGTCAGCGCCAACTGGATACCGACCAACACCGACTGGACCCGTACCGAGCCTTCCACCGGCTCTCCGTTGGCCAAAACATCACGGAGCGAAAACCCTAGCTGCGCAACGAAGTCGGGCTCCAACTCCGCGACGGCTGCCGCGAATACCGGTTCGTCAGCCAGTAACTGCCGTCCCATTCCCGCCCACTGCGAACCCTGGCCGGAGTATACGAAAACCGTGCCCGAACCGCACTTTCCCGGATGCGGGCCGATAACACCGGTTGCGGGCTGCCCTGCAGCCAGCGCACGCAGGCCAGCCACTGCCTCATCACGTTCGGTTGCGCATACCGTGCCGAAAATCGGGTGATGAGTCCGGTGGTGATTAAGTGTGTGCGCGATATCGGCCAGTGGCACCTGCGCGCCCGCAGCGGTCATCCAGTCAGCCAGGGTGTTGGCCATCTCGGCCATGCGCACTGCGCTCTTTCCGCTGACCACCAAAGTGCTTACCGGCGAGATCGTCGCCGGCTCCGGCTCGCTCATCTCGGGTGCCTGCTCAAGCACGATGTGGGCGTTCGTGCCACCGAAGCCGAACGATGACACACCCGCGAGACGCGGACGGCCGGTTTCCGGCCAATCTGTCGCTTCGGCAACAACTTTCAAGCGCAGCTGGTCAAAAGGAATATGGGAATTCGGCGTATCGAAGTGCAGATTCGCCGGGATCGTGCCACGCTGGACCGCCAGGGTTGCCTTGATCAGGCCGACAATGCCCGCGGCTGCCTCAAGGTGGCCGAGATTGGTCTTGACCGCGCCGGCCAGCAGTGGCGCATCCGGCTGCCGGCCCCGTCCGTAGACCGCCCCGAGGGCACGGGCTTCGATCGGGTCGCCGAGTAGCGTGCCGGTGCCGTGTGCCTCGACATAGTCGACCTCTAGCGGCTGTACGTCGGCATCGGCGCATGCGGCGCGCAACACCGCAGCCTGGGCGGCGGGGTTCGGCGCCATCAAACCGTTGGATCGACCGTCTTGATTAACCGCTGAGCCACGTACGACCGCGAGGACCTGGTCGCCGTCGCGAATCGCGTCGGAGAGTCGTTTGAGCACGGCGACCCCGCAGCCCTCGCCGCGGACGAATCCATCGGCGGCTGCGTCGAAAGCGTGACAGGCGCCGGTGGGCGACATCGCTTCGGCCGCATCGAAGCTGCGCGTCACGACTGGCGAAAGGATTAGGTTCACCCCGGCGGCAATCGCAAGTTCCGATTGACCTGTACGCAGGCTTTGGCATGCCAGGTGCACCGCGACCAGTGACGACGAGCACGCGGTGTCCACGGTGAGCGACGGACCACGCAGGTCGAGGAAGTAGGACAGCCGGTTGGCGATGATGCTGAGGGCACCACCCGTTCCGGTCCAGGCGTCGATCTTGCTCAAGTCACGCGAGGCGAGGTAGCCGTATTCACTCACACAAGAACCGACGAATACACCGGTTTGGGAACGCTGGAGCGTTTCGGCCGGTATACCGGCATGCTCGAATGCCTCCACGGCGACCTCGAGTAACAGCCGTTGTTGCGGATCGATCCGGTCGGCTTCCCGCGGCGTGATGCTGAAGTATTCGGCGTCGAAGGCGTCAATGTCGCCGAGGAATGAGCCCCACTGGGTCGTGTGCGCTAACGCCGCTGCCGTTTTCGGCGTACCGTCGTCGAACGCCTGCCAGCGTCCGTCGGGCACAGTGCCGACTGCCGAGCGACCAGCGGCCAGAAAATCCCACAGCGCGTCCGGGCCGTGAATATCTCCCGGCAGCCGGCAACCCAGTCCGATGATCGCGATCGGCTCGTTCATCATGCCGGCGGTGACACCGGGAACGGTGCCGACCGCCTCCGAATCTCCGGCCAGCAGCGCAGCGGCAAGCGCGTTAATCGTGGGGTTCTGCCAGAAGTCGACCGGGGAGACCGGCTGACCGAGGTGCTCGGACAGTTCACCGGACAGGACGACGGCATCACGTGATCCGACACCCAATTCGTTGAATGGAGCGTCGAGGTCGATCTCCTCTGGACTGCATCCGAGATTCGTGATGAGGTAGTCGACCAGCCAGTGACGAAGTTCGGCTTGGGCGTCTGCCTCTGAGGTCATACCGCTATATCTAACCGGTTGAATTCGCCGCCGCGGTAAAGATCAGCACATGATGACCGACGGATCTTGCCGCTGGTAGTGATGGGGATCGAGCCGGGCGACACCAGAACGAGGTCGCCGACGCGAAGGCTATGCTCCTTCCAGATCGCAGTCTTCACCGCGCGGCTGACAGTGTTCAGCTGCGAGTCCTGTTCGTCGGCGTCCGTCGGCTTGAGTTCAACGATCGCCACGAGGTTCTCGCTGGAGTCGTCCTCGACGGCGATCGCGGCGACGCGCCCCCCGGTGATCTCCCGGATGGTGGCTTCGATGTCATCGGGGTAGTGGTTGCGCCCATCGACGATCAGCAGGTCCTTGAGTCGGCCCATGATGAAAAACTCACCATCGGAAAGTGCACCGAGATCACCAGTACGCAGCCACGGCCCGGCAGGGGTGCCCGCGGACGGATTGTTGATCTGAGCGCGGAAGACACTGGCGGTGAGCTCAGGCTTCTGCCAGTAGCCCAGCGCGACGTTGTCGCCGCTAACCCAGATCTCGCCAATGCAGCCCTCGGTCATCTCAATCCCGGTCTCCGGGTCGACGATGCGGACCGGGTAGGCCCGCGGAGGGCCGTAGGTGACGAGTTCAGTGCTGGCCTCCTGGCCGGCCGCACAGCGCAGCGCGACACCGGCGGCCAGTTTCGTAAGGTCGAAGTGGGCAGTGCGTACCGGATCAGCGACGTCGGGCGTGGCCACGTACAGCGTCGCCTCAGCCAGACCATAGGACGGCTGGACCACCCTGTCCTTGAGTCCGAACTTGGCGAAGCGGGTGACGAAACGGTTGACCGTTGCAGAGTGCACACGCTCGGCACCACTAAGGATGACGTGGACGCGGCTGAGGTCGAGCCCTTCCATATCGGCATCAGAGGTTCGCCGCGCCGCGAGCTCGAAGGCGAAGTTCGGTGCACCCGAGAAGCAGTGTGGGTGCTTGGCCATTAGCTGGATCCAGCTGGCGGGCTTCAGCAGGAACGCCAGCGGGCTCATCAGCACCGCCTTGCGCCCGGTCACCAGGGGTGAGCAGACACCCATGATCAGCCCGAGATCGTGGAAAAAGGGCAGCCACGACACGACCGTGGTCTCCTCCGGCAGCGAGGTGGTGCCGAAGTAATCGAGCATGATCTGCTCGACATTTGATGTCACGTTGCGGTGCGAGACGATCACACCGGCCGCCGTGCGGGTCGAGCCAGACGTGTACTGCAGGTACGCCGGTCCCGAGCGAGAGTGGTCGGTCGTGTCCAGCACGCGGGTCTCGTCGAAATCGAGCAGATCGACCTCGATCACGGCCGGCGCGGGACGGCCGCCCTGGCCTGAGGCGTATTTGTTGACGTCAGCGACGTTAGATGAAGTGGTCAACAACACAACAGGCTGGCTGTCCTCTAGCGCAGAAGCCACCCGCTGGTCGTGCACGCCGAACTGCGGCACTGACAGTGGGACCGCCACGAAACCGGCCTGCAGCGCTCCGAGGAAAGACACGATGTAGTCCAAGCCCTGGGGGGCCATAATCGCGGCCCGATCGCCGGGGGCACCGCGTAGACGTAACTCTTCGGCCAGGACCAGTGTTCTGCGGTATAGCTGAGCCCAGGTGAGCACCTCGGCCTCGCCGGTGCCGGTCACCTCGGGGTCCATGAAGATATACGCAGGGGCGTCCGGCTCTTCAGTGGCACGACGCAGGAGCAGAGCAGGTAGGGATAGATCGGTCTGCAACATGCTGATCAACCTCTTCGCTATCGATGTACCGGTCCGGGTGGGGTACCCGTGGATCGCAGATCCGGAGACTGACGAACACATCAAGGCCGGTCGCAAGCCAAAACTCAGCGCTCAAAGCACTCAACCCTGAGTGCTCGTCGCTCCCCCAATCTATCAGCCTAGTGTAATACTCGCCCGGCCGGGCGGCAAGATTACCTTCGTTGAACGGCTTTGGAGCACACTGATAATGTTTGCTGCGATGTGAATTACTGAATGGTCGGCCGGTGCCGAAAAACGATCTGAACTGGTTTTTTATCTCCTACTTACGGGCTGCACAGCCTGGTGACCGTTTATCTATGGACTTGCATGGCAAACGATTCACGGGCACCTCCTATGCTCTTAGCTAAATCTCAGCTGGGGCGCCCCTGGCTGCGCGCGCACCCCTGTAGAACCCGCTCCTCCATCCACTGGGCCAGTTGCGGCAGGTTGTCGTTCATATAGAAGTGACCGCCGCTAAAGACCGTTAGGTCGAAAGTCGCGGTGGTCCGCTGCTGCCACGGCGACATCAGTTCCTCGGTGCCTAATTCGTCGTTGTCGGCCATCATCGCGTGGATCGGGCAGGAAACCTTCGCCTCCGGCGGGCTCTCGTAGCCAGTGACGGCCTTGAGTCCACGCAACGTTGGCAATAGCGTCGCGGCGAACTTTTCGTCGTTGAGGAATTCCGGGTTGGCACCCGTGACACTGCTGACCGTGCTCAACAGGTGGGCATCCGAGCCCTGCAGATTGGCGATGCGGCGCAGAAGTCCGGGGGCAGCAGCAGCCGAGACGAACAGCGCGGCAATGGGATTGCCCGCCTGTTCGAAGCGCAGCGCGACCTCGAAGGCGAGCAGTGCTCCCATGCTGTGGCCGAAGAACGCCACGTCACCCGCCGGCGTCTCCTCGGGTTTGAGCATCACGCAGAGGCGATCGGCCATTTCCGGGATGCTGGTGTACTGCGAGAGATCCTTGCCGGCACGTTTGCCGGGGTACTGCACCGCAACGCATTTCGTACCGCCGGTGAATGCCCTGGCGAACGGCAGGTAGAACTCTGCCGAACCGCCGGTGTGAGGAAAGATGTACAGCCTGGGCTCGACAGGGTTGGCCGAATCGGTGGTCATCAGATCGGGATCAGTCCATGCTTGCGGGCAACGCGCTGAATCTGCTTGTCCCGCAGCAGCCTCATGGCTTTACGTAGCATCAGCCGGGTCTGGTGCGGTTCGATCACGGCGTCGATGAAGCCGCGTTCGGCGGCAATGTAGGGGATCGCCATATTGAGGTTGTAACCCTCGATGAAGTCGGCGCGGATCTTCTGCACCTCGGGCGCCGCAGGATCGGGAAACCGCTTGACCAACAGCTGCGCGGCACCGTCGGCCCCGATGACGGCGATGCGCGCGGTCGGCCAGGCGAAGTTGAGATCGGCGGTCAACTGTTTGGACCCCATCACCGCATACGCTCCACCGTAGGACTTGCGAACAGTAATCGTCACCTTCGGAACATCGGCCTCGACGACTGCGTAGAGGAACCGGCCGCCACGCTTGATGATCCCGTTCTTCTCCTGTTCGACGCCAGGCATGAAACCCGGGGTGTCGACGACGAACACCAGGGGCACGTTGAACGCATCGCAGAACCGCACGAAGCGGGCCGCCTTGTCGGAGGCTTCGTTATCGATCGCCCCGGACATCATCATCGGCTGGTTGGCCACCACACCGACCGGCCGTCCGTCGACCCTGGCGAACCCGGTGATCATCGCCTGACCGGCCTGGGCTGCGACGTCGAGGAAGTCGCCGTCATCGAAAATCCGCAGCAGGATGTCGTGCATGTCGTAGGCCGTGTTGTCGGCGTCGGGCACGATGGTGTCGAGTTCGAGATCGGTCGGGGTGACCTCGGGCTCCAAGCCGGGGTTGATCACCGGCGCGTCGTCGAAGGTGTTGGGCGGCAGGAATTCCAGGAAGTCCCGTACGTATTGGAACGCTTCGGTCTCCGAATCGACGACCTGGTGGATATTGCCGTACCGGGCCTGATAGTCGGCGCCGCCGAGTTCGTCGAGAGTCACGTCCTCTCCGGTGACGTCCTTGATGACATCAGGTCCGGTGACGAACATGTAACCCTGGTCGCGCACCGCGATAACCAGGTCGGTCTGGATCGGTGAGTACACAGCACCGCCGGCGCACTTGCCGAGAATGATCGAAATCTGCGGCACCACACCGGAGAGCAGTTCGTGGCGGGCGCCCAGTTCGGCGTACCAGGCCAGCGAGGTGACCGCGTCCTGGATGCGGGCTCCGCCGGAGTCGTTGATGCCGACGATGGGGCAGCCGACCATGGCGACCCACTCCATCAAACGGGCAACCTTGCGGCCGAACATCTCGCCCACCGAGCCACCGAACACCGTCTGGTCATGTGAGAAGACGCCGATCGGCCGACCATTGATGGTGCCGTGCCCGGTGACTACACCATCGCCGTAAAGGGCGTTAGGGTCACCCGGGGTGCGGGCCAATGCGCCGATCTCCAGGAAGCTGCCCGGGTCGAGCAGTGCGTGAATCCGGTTTCGGGCGCTGGGAATGCCACGCTTGTCGCGCTTAGCGGCCGCGGCCGCACCGCCGGGTTCGGATGCCTGCTCGAGTTTTTCGCGCAACTCGGCTAGCAGTTCGACGTTCGTCTTCTCGGTCACTGCGGCTACTTCTCCTGCGCTGGGATCTTCTGCTGCACTTCGATCGCTTCGCCCTGAATACGGGTGATTGCCTCGCTGAGGTGGGCGCCCACCTTGGCAATGTAGGGCTCGTCGATCGCCTGAATGTGCTCACCGCCGATCGGCACGACCTCCAGATCGGGTGCGAACCGGCCCCATCCGCCGTCCGGCTGACGGATGCCGTAGCGCGGTTCGAACATGATCGCATCATCGTGATAGCGGTCGGCCATGTAGAGAGTCACATGCCCGTCGAACGGTTCGATGTTGGCGGTGTCCAGCGCGCGGTTGTCCAGATACGAGGTCCGTTGATGTTCGATGATGCCGCCCGGAATGTTCACACCGCTGGCTTTGACGGCGTCGAGCACGAACCGAACCTGCCCGTCGTCGTCGAGGTTCTCGAGTTGCTCGTAGGGGATTGCCGGGATCTCCACGTTGAAGGTTCGCTGCGCGAACAGCGCGTAGCGGTCCCAGCGGGCGCGGATCTCCTCTTTGGTCTGCGGAACTTCCTCTCCGGCACGAACCGTGTCGATCAGCCCGACGAACGCCACATCGACGCCGGCGCGTTTAAGTCCGACCGCGCAGGCGTAGGCGAGCGCCCCGCCCAGGGACCAGCCGGCCAGGATGAACGGGCCCGTGCCGCCGATCTCCAGAAGCTTGGGCACGTACTGCCTGGCCCGTTCCTCGATGGAACCTTCGACCCGTTCGAGTCCGTATACCGGGTTGTCCGGCGGCAGTCGTTTGATCAGTGGTTCGTAAACGACCGTTGAACCACCGGCCGGGTGGAACACGAATATCGGCACGCTGTCGGTGCCTTCTTTGGGCGCCCGCAGGGTGCGCACGAACCCCTCGAGCTCACCAGCCTCGAGGTACTCGCGGACGTCGGTAGCCAGTTCCTCGATGGTCGTGGCGGCCTTCACCTGCTGGGCGGTGATGGTGCCCTCGGCCCGCTCGGAGAGTCGCGCGGCGATCTTGGCCGCAGTCTCGTCCTCGATTTTCGGCAGCTGATTGAAAATGCCACCCGGTGATTTACCGGTGACGATGGCCCAGGTGGCAAAGGTGATTCGCTCGGCAGCCTCCCGTGGCGGGACGTCGGTGCCGAGGGCCTCGACAACCGCCTGCTGGCTGAGCGCCCTTCCAACGGCAGCAGCCGCGGAGTCAGCAGGGGGTTCCGTTGGCGCGTCGGGACCAGCCGGATTCGTTGGCGGCGGCGGCACATCCGAATGGAGTTCGGGATGTTTCGCGGCAAGTTTGGCCGCCAGTTCCGGCGGCACCTCGCCGGCGGCGATCGCGGCCTGCTCAGCGGCGATCTCATCCGGGGTGAGCGCCTTCTGGTGCTCGTGGAGCTCGGACACCGCCTCGCGATTGTCGATCGCGTACTCGATCAGCTTCTGGACGGCGTAGAGGTTCGCGTCACGGACCGCGGTCAACTGGATCGGCGGCAGATCAAAGTCGTACTCGACGCGATTCTTGATGCGCACCGCCATCAGCGAGTCCAACCCGAGTTCGATCAGCGGAACCTCCCACGGAAGGTCCTCGGGTTCATAACCCATGGCGCTGCCGACGATCGTCGACAGCCGGTCGTGCACCGTCTCTGCGGAATCCTTGGACCACTTGCCCAGGCTGGCGGTTATTCCGGCGCCGGCGGCAAGATTGTCGTGCAGGATATCGGCGTCGGGGCTCTCGTCGACCGACTCGACCACCGCCGTCGAAGAGCTCACCGCGACACCGGTGGCCACCGCATCAGGCAGGCTCGACACCGCACCGGACCGGTTGACAATGGCGTCGTAGAGCAAGGTGAACGACTCGTCGATCCGGGCATGCACCTGGACGGAGGCCCCACCGGGGTGACGGGTGAGTGTCGTCACCAATCGGGCCCCATCGCCTGCGACCGCGCGTTGCTCAGAAGCAGTCAGGGAAGCATCCGGAAGCACCTGTACCGCAGCGGCTTTCACCAGCGCGGCCAGATCCGTCTCGCCCTGCGGCGCGTACTCCCACACGTGCCGACCATCCGGCATTGCCACATGGGTGCCGGGAAGAATCCCAGAACCGTCCGCTGAGAAATGCGCGTTCAACCAATGCGGCTTGCGCTTAAAACGTGTCGGCGGTACGTCCGCATAGTCTTCCGGGCCCGACGCCGGGGTGAACAGCGTCGCAAAATCAAGGTCGTGACCGTAGGTGTAGAGCTGCGCCATCGCCGCTACCACCGACTCAACCTCATCCTCTTTGCGGGCGAGAGTGGCGATCAGCTGAGCATCATGAAGTCCGGCGGCGGCCGTGGTCAGGCCGACCTGCATGAGTGCCACCGGATTCGGCGCGAGTTCGAGGAAGGTGGTGTACCCGTTGTCGACGGCGTTGCGGATACCCTGGGTGAAGTGGACGCTGTGCCGCAGACCCTTCTTCCAATAGTCGACGCCGTGGATCGGCTCGCCACCCGGCCTGATATAGCCGCCCTCGTGCACTGTGGAGAAGTAGCCGATCTTCAGCGGATGAGCAGTGATGCCCTGCAACTCGGCTGCCAACTCCCCCAGTAGGGGATCCATCTGGGTGGTGTGGCTGGCGCCCTTCGTCT
>JBMOKE010000036.1:0-18933 GCA_049315425.1 Mycobacterium sp.
TCGGGCGCGCCGTCGAACACCCCACCGGATGGATCGTCGATACGAGCGCTCATCCGAACCAGATCTTCCGTGGGACGGTAAATCTGGCGGATCACCACGACCATGAGCGCTACCACTGCGAGGTCACGAATCAGCACTGTCACCGTGAACCACTGCTCGGGCAGGCCCTTGTTCTGTTCGCCGTACAGATAGAGCATCCGAGGCACCCATACCAACGCATCCACGGTCATCCACGCCAGCAGTACACGGCGATGCGGCAGGGCGAGCACAGCCAGCGGCACCAGCCACAGTGAGAACTGCGGGCTCCAGACTTTGTTGACCAAGAGGAACGACGCAACCACGAGGAACGCAAGCTGCGCGACCCGTGGCCGGCGGGGGGCGGTCAGGGCGATAAAAGCGATTGCAGCACAGCACACTACGAAAAGCGCACCGACGACGGCGTTGAGCGCGGTCGGCGGCTGCCAGAACCCCAGATCAGGATCGAACCCCTGCCAGCCGGTGAAGGACTTGATCACGTTGTACAGCGAATCCATATCCTGATTGCGTCGTGTGTTGAGCCGGAAGAACTCCGACCACCCACGCGGATACAGCAGCAGCACAGGAAGGTTGACCGCGCTCCACACGAGGACGGCAACCGACGTGGTGCGCACGGCGTCGCCGAACCGACCGGTACGGATGCCGAGCAGGAGCAGGGGCAACAGAAGCAACGCCGGGTAGAGCTTGGCTGATACCCCGAGACCGATAAGGATGCCGGCCAGCACCGGTCGCCTCCGCGCCCAGGCCAACAGTCCCGCTGTCGCCAAAGCCGTTGCGAGAGCGTCGAAATTGGTGAAGGCCTGGAAAATCAGAATCGGTGATGCCGCCACCAGTGCGCCATCCCAGACCCGCCGCCCGGCGAGCATCGAGGTGGCCCATACCGTCGCCAGCCACGCCAGCGCCAGGCCGAAGGCCGAGATGTTGAAGAACATCACCACCTCTGCGACCCCGGCCAGCAGTGGCAGTCCGCTTGATTTAGCGACGGCGGTGTAGGTCTTGGCCAGCGCCATCGACACGTACTGGTAGACACCGGTCAGCACCGGATACTCCATGTAGCGCACCGCGCTCCGGCCGTCATACTGGGCCCGGGGTTTTCCGGTCGCATCCAGTTCCAGCCAGCTTGATTTGTACGGAAACTTTCCCTGGCTCAACAACTCGGCGCCGTACAACGGCACCGTGTCGGAATAGCAGAATTCGTAGTAGGCGCGCTGGTTCTCCCAATTGGCGACCCGCTGGTCGGGCCAGCCGGTGCCGACCGTCTGCAGGCAGGGCGCCTTCGTGGACCATCCCAGCGCCAAGAACACCAACGCCATTGCGAACATGACCCGAAGCGGTGTGAACACCCGGGTGCGGCCAATCAGCGCGTGGCGGCCCACTGGTCCACCGGCTACGTGCGAGAGCGCCGCGCCCAGTGCGTCATTGCGGCTCGGCAGGTCGCGATCGTCGGCGCTGCGCAGATCGCCCGCAAGCGGCACGGGTGACACCGTCGAGCGTGACCATCCGCCTATCAGCGAGCCACCGGAAGCCCCTCCGGTCACGGGGGCGGAGGGGGCGCAACAGGCACGTTCGCGTCGGCCGGCGGCGCCACAGCGGGAGCCGGCTCGGGCGGCGGCGGTGGCGGCTGATCGCCGGGCGGTGGCGGTGGATTGCCCGGCGGCGGAAAGGGAATGGTGATTCCCGGCAATATCTCAAAACCCGTCGGTGGCGGCGGCGCTGCGGGGTCCAGCGGTACTCCGCCGGGGCCCTCATTCGGCGGTGGGCTCGGGCGCACCGGCTCAGGTGGCGGGGCCGGCACACCGGCATAGCCGCCCACCTCGGCGGGCGTGGGGAAGGATTCGAAGTCGGTGCCCTTCAGGGCGCCGTCCATGGTGGCCTTCCAGATGTCGGCGGGAAGCCCGGATCCGTAGACCGATCCGCCCCATCTGTTGACCAGCGGCTGGTCACCTTTGACGGTGCCCACCCACACCGCCGTCGACAGCGACGGCGTGAAGCCGACCATCCAGGCATCTCGGTTAGCGCCGGTGTCGCCGAGTTGGTGTGTTCCGGTCTTGGCCGCAGAGGTTCGGCCGCCGGCCAGGGTGTGGCCATTGGACCAGCCGGGGATCGGCTGCATGGCGGCGATGACATTGTCGGCGACGGGCTTCTCGATGCGACGCTCACCGGTGGTGTCTTCGGTGGCGGCGTCGAACAGCACCTCTCCCCCGGCGTTGACCACCTTTTCCACGAAGTGCGGGCGGTGGTAGATGCCGGAGGCGGCAATCGTGGCGTAGGCCGAGGCCATGTCGATGACCCGGGTCTCGTATTTGCCCAGCACAACACCAGCCCCCGGAGGGCCGCCCAGTCCATCCTCGGAGAGGGTGTGTTCCACGCCGGGGAAGCTCTCCGCAACGCCCGCGCGGTGCGCGGCGTCAGCCACATCGACCGGGCCGTTCTTCAGCTTCAGCATCAGTCGGTAGTAGACGGTGTTCAACGAGCGCTTGAGCGCTTCGGCGATATTGCAGGTGCCACAGCTTTCGCCCTCGGAGTTGTTGATGGTCAGCTTGTCGTCGACCTTCAGCGGTCCGCTGTCGACCTGATAACCCAGACCCATGCCCTGCTCGAGTGCGGCGACCAAAGCGAACACCTTGAATGACGAACCCGTGGGCAGACCGGCCTGGGCGAAGTCGAAGCCCGCCGCATCCGATCCGCCGTAGTACGCCTTCACCCCGCCGGTGCGCGGGTCGATGGATACCACCGCCGAACGCATATCGGGCAGCTGACCGTCCAGGTAATTGGCAACGGCATTCTCGGCGGCCTGCTGGGCCTGTGCGTCGATCGTTGTCGTGATCTGCAGGCCCTGGGTGTTCAGCGTGTCCTGGTCGATATTGAACAAATCGAGGAGTTCCTTGGTGACCTGGCGCTCGATCAGGCCGTTGGGACCGGTGGTCAGATTTTCGGTCTTGGCCTTGTCCGGCGCGACGGTCTCCGGGAACACCTGTTGGTCACGTTCCTCCTGTGACAGCGCGCCGATGGTCACCATGCCGTCGAGGACCCAGTTCCACCGGGCCAGTGCACCGTCGGGGTCAACCGCAGGATCCAGCGTCGAGGGTCGCTGGATCAGTGCGGCCAGCAACGCGCCCTCTGAGATGGTCAGCTGATCGACCGGTTTGTCGAAGTAGGCCTTCGATGCCGCCGAGATCCCGTAGGCGCTGCGCCCGAAGTAGATGATGTTCAGATATGCCTGCAGCACTTCGTCTTTGGACCACTGCTGGCTCATCTTGGTCGAGATGACCAACTCCTTGGCCTTGCGGATCAGGCCGCCGATACCGGAACGTTGATCGCCGACGAGTGCGTTCTTGACGTACTGCTGCGTGATCGTCGAGCCACCCTGAATGTCACGGCCGAACAGGTTATTGCGCACCGCTCGGGCGAAGCCGGAGACCGAGAAGCCCGGGTTGGTGTAGAAGTCGCGGTCCTCGGCGGCCATCACTGCGTTGCGGACGTGCACCGGCACCTGAGTGATATCAACGTCGACCCGGTTGCCTTCGGGCGGAACGATTTTCGCTAACTCGGAACCGTCGCTGGCCAGGATCGTGGACACCTGGTTGGTGCGGATGTCACCCGGCTTGGGAACCGCCACGATCACGTACGCCATACCAAAAGTCAGCATCGGCAGGGCGACGAAGACGGTGGCGGCGACGGCCAGCCAGCGGCGCACACTCCAGCCGGTGAACCGATGCAGCCAGCGCAGGTACGCGGGCGGCTCCTGACCACCACCGCCGGACGGTTTGGCGGGCGGCGCGGGGGGCGGCCCCGCGGGTGGCACCGACCGACGCGTGCCCGGCTTGACCATCGGTCGGTCGAGTGCCGCCTTGACCGCCTGGACCTGATCGCGCTGTGCCGCGGGTGCGGCGGCATCGGGCCGCGCGGGCATCACAGAGGTCAGATGCTCATCGGCCGGGATCGGCTGGCGGACGGTGCGCCCGTCGTCTGCCCAATCGGGCGTCGGCTCGTCACCTTCAGCCCTGTGCTGCGGTCCGGTGGCCGAGCGGTCCTGGCCCTCGTCGCTATTCACTGGCCGTGCGCGCGCCCGTACGGCGCGCAGTCCGGGTGCCGGGCGAGCCCTTCGCGGCGCGGGGCGTACCGAGCATGTACGACTTGACGAGGTGATTCCAGCTGCAGGTTCGACATACCTCCACCACGTGTACGGAGAATTCATCGAACCGGGTCGTCAGCAGGATCAACTCCTCGGCGCTTCGGGCAGACCCGGAGACAGCACCCAGGTGGTCGCCGAAAACCCACGAAACCAAAGTGAGTTGTTCCTTACGGCAGATGGGACACATCACCGCGCTGAGCTTCCCGTGGAACTTGGCAGCACGCAGCAGGTAGGGGTGAGCATCACAGACTTCGGTGACACCGGTGCGACCGGAGTACACCTCAGCCAGCAGGGACCGGCGCCGAAGCGCGTAGTCCACCACCTGTCGCTGCAATCGCACGCTGACCAGAGTACGTCGGTGCCCGGGACGCGGATGTGCGACCGCTCCGACACCTGCCAGATTCTCGACACCGCGCTGTCCGGGGGTCGGCTCTCGATGACGGAGCACGCTGAGCGGGTCAAGACCGCGACGAACGCCGCCGCGCTCGCAGAATTGTGCTCGCTGGTGCGCGATCTGCAGACAGCCCACACACCCGAACAACGTCCGGCACTGCGGCGGCATTACTACTACTACTACCGCCGCGACCACTACCGCGGCGGCTCCAACGAGCTCAACGCGGACGGCTCGGTCAAGCGGATCAACTATCTGGAAACGGGTTTCTCCAGCTCAGAAGACTTTGGTCACCCCAAACTGGCGGCGAATATATCGCTCCGATACTGTTAGCGGAGATGTTGTAACACCCTAAAATCAACGCACAGGGAGGTGACTCGATGCTCGAACTTGCGATCCTGGGGCTCCTGCTCGAGTCCCCAATGCACGGCTACGAGTTGCGTAAAAGGCTGACCGGACTGCTCGGAGCCTTCCGGGCATTCTCCTACGGGTCGCTCTACCCGGCACTTCGCCGGATGCAGACCGACGGCCTAATCGCCGAAGACGCCGCACCCGAGGGCACCGCGGTGTTACGCCGCGCGCGCCGTGTCTACCAACTCACCGACTCTGGCCGGCAGCGGTTCACCGAGTTGGTGGCGGATACCGGCCCGCAGAACTACACCGACGACGGCTTCGGCGTGCATCTGGCGTTCTTCAACCGGACACCCGCCGCGGCCCGGATGCGAATCCTCGAGGGCCGCCGCCGTCAGGTGGAGGAACGCCGCGAAGGTCTGCGCGATGCCATCGCGCGAGCGAGCAACTCACTGGATCGCTACACCCGGCAACTGCATCAACTGGGCCTTGAGTCCAGCGAGCGGGAAGTCACCTGGCTCAACGAACTGATCGCCGCGGAACGGGTGGCCCAAAGCCACTCGGAGCAAGGCTGAAGCAAAACCCGATAACCAGAAGTACACGAAGGAGAACGTCCATGACTCAGCACAACGTGCCGGGAGTGTCGACGGATGTGCGCGTCGCCATCGTCGGTGTCGGTAACTGCGCGTCCTCACTGGTTCAGGGCGTGGAGTACTACAAGGACGCCGACCCGAACTCGACGGTCCCCGGCCTGATGCATGTGATGCTTGGCGCCTACCACGTGCGCGACGTGAAATTCGTCGCCGCGTTCGACGTCGATGCCAAGAAGGTGGGCTTCGACCTCTCCGAGGCCATCTTCGCCTCAGAGAACAACACCATCAAGATCGCCGATGTGCCGCCGTCAAATGTGGTCGTGCGCCGCGGACCGACGCTGGATGGCATCGGCAAGTACTACGCCGAGACCATCGAGCTCTCCGACGAGCAGCCGGTCGATGTGGTGAAAATACTCAAGGACAACAAGGTCGACGTGATGGTGTCCTATCTGCCGGTGGGTTCGGAGGAGGCCGACAAGTTCTACGCCCAGTGCGCGATCGATGCCGGCGTGGCCTTCGTCAATGCATTGCCGGTGTTCATCGCCTCTGATCCGGTGTGGGCCAAGAAGTTCGCCGACGCGGGCGTGCCGATTGTCGGAGACGACATCAAGAGCCAGGTCGGTGCCACCATCACCCACCGCGTAATGGCGAAACTTTTCGAGGACCGTGGCGTTCAACTCGATCGCACGATGCAGCTCAACGTCGGCGGCAACATGGACTTCCTCAACATGCTGGAGCGTTCACGGTTGGAGTCGAAGAAGATCTCCAAGACCCAGGCCGTCACCTCCAACCTGCAGAAGGAATTCAATGCCAAGGACGTCCACATCGGACCGTCCGATCATGTCGGCTGGCTCGATGACCGCAAGTGGGCCTACGTGCGACTCGAGGGCCGCGCCTTCGGTGACGTGCCGCTGAACCTCGAGTACAAACTCGAGGTGTGGGACTCGCCGAACTCCGCAGGCGTCATCATCGACGCGGTGCGCGCGGCCAAGATCGCCAAGGACCGCGGTATCGGTGGCCCGGTGGTCGCCGCCTCGGCCTACCTGATGAAGAGCCCGCCGAAGCAACTTCCCGACGACATCGCCCGGGCCCAGCTCGAGGAGTTCATCGCCGGCGGGTAGTTCCCCTCGTCGAGAGTGCGCCCAGATCGCGATTTCACCCCGAAACGCGATCTGGGCGCACTCTCGCGTTATATGGACACCGTGATTTCTGACGACGAGTTGCTCACCCTCGACGAATTCGCACTGCTGAGCGAAAACGCCGCCCAGGCCGCAGTGGCGGCTCCGCTTCCGGCCGTCGCCCGCCTGGACCGCGGGCCGATCAGCGCCCTGCGCTGGGGTACCGACCCACCCCGGGTGGTGTTCCTGCACGGCGGCGGCCAGAACGCGCACACCTGGGACACCGTCATCCTCGGCCTGGGCCTGCCGGCACTGGCGATCGATCTGCCCGGCCACGGCCGATCCGCCTGGCGCGAGGACGGCGATTACGGGCCCACGCTCAATGCGGCGGCGGTCGAACCTGTGGTGCGCGAGCTCGCATCGGATGCCGACCTGGTAGTCGGCATGTCGCTGGGCGGCCTGACCGCCATGCGGTTGGCGGTCACCGCACCGGAATTGGTGCCCAAACTGGTGATGGTCGACGTCACGCCGTCCGCGCCCGAGCGCCACGAGCAGATGACCCAGGCACAGATGGGTGCGGTGGCACTGGTTGAGGGCGAGCGGAACTTTCCCAGCTTTGCCGCCATGGTGGACGTCACCGTCGCGGCGTCTCCGCACCGGTCCCGGGAATCGTTGCGGCGCGGGGTTTTTCACAATTCCAAGAAACTCGACGACGGCAGCTGGACCTGGCGTTACGACACCTTTCGCAAAGGCGACGGATTTAACGCACTGTGGGACGACGCGGCCGCACTCACTGCGCCGACAACGTTGGTGCGCGGCGCAAACTCGTTTTTCGTTAACGACGACGATGCGGCTCAGTTCGCCCGCGTTGCACCCGGCTTCCAGCAGGTGATCGTGGTTCCCGACGCCGGGCACTCGGTGCAGGGCGACCAGCCGCGGGCATTGGTGGAGATCCTGCGTTCGGTACTTGGCCCCCCGCCGCTCGACCCCCCGCCGCTCGACCCCCCGCTGCTTGACCCCCGGGCCTAACCTGTGGCCATGACCTTTCCCATCCGAATCGGTGTCCAGCTTCAACCGCAGCACGCTCCCGATTACGCCCAGATCCGCGATGCCGTGCGCCGTTGCGAGGACCTCGGCGTTGATGTCGTCTTCAACTGGGATCACTTCTACCCGCTCTACGGCGATCCCGACGGTGCCCACTATGAGTGCTGGACCATGCTGGGCGCGTGGGCCGAGCAGACCTCGCGAGTCGAGATCGGTGCACTGGTCAGCTGTAACTCCTATCGCAACCCCGAGTTACTCGCAGATATGGCCCGAACCGTCGACCACATCTCGGGCGGGCGGCTGATCCTCGGTATCGGTTCGGGGTGGATGCAAAAGGACTATGACGAGTACGGCTACGAGTTCGGCACCGCCGGCAGCCGTCTCGATGACCTCGCGACTGCACTGCCGCGGATCAACTCGCGGCTGGCCAAACTCAATCCGGCCCCCACCCGGAAGATCCCGATCCTGATCGGCGGGCAGGGCGAACGCAAAACGCTGCGACTGGTCGCCGAACACGCTGACATGTGGCACTCCTTCACCAATGCCACCACCTACCCGGGCAAGTCGGCGGTGCTGGCCCGGCATTGCGCAGACACCGGCCGCGACCCCGACACGGTGGAGCGTTCGTCGGGGGTGGAGGGCCGAGACAGCGACACCCTGGTGGCCAATGCTGAGGCGCTGGCGAACCTCGGCGTGACTCTGATGACGGTTGGCTGCGGCGGCCCCGATTACAACCTCGGGCCGGCCGAGACGCTGGTCCGTTGGCGCGACGGCCGCTGAGCCCCGCGCGGGCAGACATATGAACTTCTCATTAGCCGACGACCTGCAGCAGTTAGACTCGCAAACTATGTCAACGCCCGAAACGCAGGTCATCGACTTGGCCGGTGAGCTGCAGCGGGTGGTGTCCAAACTGATCACGGTCGTGCGCCGCGGTGACACCAATAGCGGGTCGCGTCCCGACCTGACGTTGGCGCAGGTGTCCATCCTGTTGACTCTGCTGGACAGCGGACCCATCCGGATGACGGAGTTGGCTGCCCGTGAGCGGGTGCGCACACCCACCACCACGGTCGCGATCCGGCGACTGGAGAAGCTCGGTCTGGTGAAGCGCTCGCGCGACCCCTCTGACATGCGGGCAGTGCTCGTCGAAGTGACGCCCGAGGGCCTGGTCCAATACCGGGAAGCACTTGAGGCCCGCCGGCTTCACCTGGCCGAATTGCTGGACCGGCTCACCGACACCGAGCGCGCCGACCTGGTGCGCGCACTCAAGGCGCTGGAACATCTCACCAGCGTCGAAATCGGCTGAACCCGAACCGATCAGCCCAACCAATCCAGAACTGCGGCCGCCGTCCATGACTGCTGCATACTGCCCAACGGTTCGCCGGTGAACGGTTCGTAGTACTCGGCAAAAGTTCCGTCGCTGGCCTGTCGCAGTCCTTCGGTACGCAGCATCAGGGACCGCTCCGCCCATCCTCGCCGCGCGAAGGCCCAGGAGAACAGCCACGTCAGCACCGGCCAGACCGGGCCCCGCCAGTACTCCCGGGGCCGGAAGTCCTTCGACACCGGCGAGGTCGAGGGGATCAGCGCGTACTTCAGATCGGGGTAACCGCAGAACCTGGGGCCTTCCAGAAGTTGAAGCAGCGCTCTCTCCTGTCCGTGCGGCAAGCCCCCGCACAGCAGTGGAGCGAACTGGGCGGCGGTTTCCGTCGCGATCCAGGAGTGGGAGCGGAGATCGAAATCTCTTGCCGCACCTGATCGTTGGTCGGTAGTTTCGACAACGCCGCCACGGAAGCGCTCGGCCCAGGAATACAGTTCGCGGACATCGGCCTTGGGC
Source organism: Mycobacterium sp. (assembly GCA_049315425.1). GTDB lineage: Bacteria > Actinomycetota > Actinomycetes > Mycobacteriales > Mycobacteriaceae > Mycobacterium. Next base: position 9,500 of record JBMOKE010000036.1, read on the forward strand.
CGCTTGTGATCCTCACCGATATTGGCCAGCACATCGCAGGCGAGGGAGAAGATCGCCGAGAAGAAGGCGTCCTCGACGGCGAAGCTCATCGCCTTCGGCAACAGGTGATCGTCGTAGCGCGCCGACTTCATCTCCTCCAACAGCCACAGGTAGCGGTCGTACTCGCCATCGGATGGTCGCTGGCCGGGATCGGTGATGATGTGGGTGTCGGCACGCTCATACGTCGGCATCCCACCGGCGACCACGCGTGCGTAAGCGGCATCCCAGCGCGGCGAGTTGTCCATACCGGATTCCCACCCGTGGTACAGCGTCACCCTGCCGCGCTGATCGGGGTCGCGCGCCTCGGCCAGCCAGCGATGCCAGCGCACGAGATCGTTCCAGCGCCGGTCCAGGAAGGTCTCGGCAACCGCACGGGTTGAGCGTCCGCGGGTGCGGGCCCGATCAAGGATGCGCTGGACCGCGATCGCATGCACCGGCGGCTGGGTGATACCTGAGGTCTGCTGGCCTGATGGCGCCGCCGCGGCGAGCTCCGAACAGGCCCACCGGTCAGGGCCGGGAAAGTAGCCGTCGACCCCTGGGGCGAACACGATATGCGGGATCATCCCGTTGGCCCACTGCGCCGACAGCAGGGTGTCCAACTCCACGACCGCTCGCTCCACGCTCAATGAAGCCAAGCCGACCGCCACGAACGCCGCATCCCAACTCCACATATGCGGATACAGCTGCGGTGCCGCCGACGTCATGGCGCCAAGGTCATTGCCGCGAAGCAGGTAGGCCGCGCGGGCAGCGAGCTGGGTCGGCGCGAAGCCGGCATCGAACGTCACACCCCCATTCTGCGGTGCGCGGGCCCATTCTGCGGTGCGCGGGCCCCGAGTGCGGATCGGTAGGGTGGCCGACATGCCGGGCCGCACCGATGACGATGACCAGCGAAGCCCTCAGGAGGAGCGGCACATCATGCGCACGGCGCTGATCACCGGAGCCGGAAGGGGTATCGGCGAAGCAATCGCCGAGGCCCTGGCGCCTTCCCACAGCCTGCTGTTGGCCGGCCGGCCGTCGACACACCTCGATGCCGTCGCCGCCAGGCTGGGCGCCACCACCTGGCCCATGGACCTGACCGACCCCGAGGGAATCGAGGCCGCCGCGGAGGTGCTCACCAGACTCGACGTGCTGGTACACAACGCCGGTGTGGCCTTTCCCGGCCGGGTCGCCGAGTCCACACCGGAGCAGTGGCGGGCCACCTTCGAGGTCAACGTGACGGGCGCGGTCACGCTCACTTGCGCACTGCTGCCTGCGCTGCGAGCCGCGCGCGGCCAGGTGATCTTCATCAACTCCGGTTCGGGCCTCAACGCCTCGCCCGGCCTGGCCTCGTACTCGGCGAGCAAGTTCGCGTTGCGGGCATTCGCCGACTCATTGCGCACCGATGAACCGCTGCTGCGGGTCACCAGCATCCACCCCGGTCGAGTCGACACCGAGATGCAGCACGGTCTCGTTGCCTACGAGGGCGGTGAATACGACCCGGCCAATTTCCTCACGCCGCAGACCGTCGCCGGTGTGGTGGCCACGGTTGTCGCCACACCGGCCGACGCCCACACCCACCAGGTGGTGATCCGCCCACGCGGGCGGCACTGAATCCTGGCGACGCCCGACTACATGACGAAGTTGACCAATCGACCGGGCACCACGATGACCTTCTTCGGTGTGGCGCCGGCCAGAAAAGCGGCCACCTTCTCCTCGGCCAACGCGGCCGCCTCCAGGACATCGCGTCCGGCGTCGGCGGCGACGGTGATGCGGCCGCGAACCTTGCCGTTGACCTGAACCGGGTACTCGACGGTGTCGGTGACGAGATAGCGGGGGTCGGCCTCCGGGAACGGACCGTGCGCCAGCGACTGCTCGTGACCGAGTCGGTGCCAGAGTTCCTCGGCCAGGTGGGGTGCCAGCGGCGCGACCATCAGCACCAGCGGCTCCAGCGCCTCCCGGGCGCTGATGCCGGCCTTGGTCAGGTGGTTGGTGTACTCGATCAACTTGGCTGCCGCGGTGTTATTCCGCAACCCGACATAGTCCTCAGATACCCCGGCGATCGTCCGGTGCAATTGCCGCAAGGTCTCATCATCCAGCGATTCGTCGGAAACCCTTGTCTGCCCACTGGTTTCGTCAACCACCAACCGCCACACCCGCTGCAGGAAGCGGTGCGCACCGACGACATCCTTGGTCGCCCACGGCCGCGATGCCTCCAGCGGACCCATCGACATTTCATAAACCCGAAGGGTGTCCGCGCCGTAGCCGTCGCAGATCTCGTCGGGCGAGATTGAGTTCTTCAGGCTCTTGCCGATCTTGCCGAACTCCTGGAAGACCTCGGCGTCGCCCTCGGGTCCGGGCAGAAAGAACTTGTCACCGCGTTCAACAACGTCGGCGGCCGGTACATAGGAGCCGCGAGCATCGGTGTAGGCGAATGCCTGGATGTACCCCTGGTTCACCAGGCGGCGATAGGGTTCCCGCGACGTGACGTGGCCGAGGTCGTAGAGCACCTTGTGCCAGAACCGCGAATACAGAAGGTGCAGCACGGCATGTTCGACGCCACCGACGTAGAGATCCACCCCGCCGGGATCGCCTGCGCCGTGTTCGGCCGGCCGCGGACCCATCCAGTAGGCCTCGTTCTCCGGGGCGCAGAACTGCTCGGCGTTATGCGGGTCGGCGTAGCGCAACTCGTACCACGAGCTACCCGCCCACTGCGGCATGACGTTGGTGTCGCGGGTGTAGGGGCGCAGACCGTCACCGAGGTCGAGCTCGACATGCACCCACTCGTCGGCCTTGTTCAGCGGCGGTGAGGGTTCGCTACCAGCGTCCTGCGGGTCGAATGACACCGGTGCGTAGTCCTCGATATCGGGCAGTTCCACCGGAAGCATCGAATCGGGCAGCGGGTGCGCGCGGCCGTCGGCGTCATCAACGATGGGAAACGGCTCGCCCCAATATCGTTGGCGGGCGAACAGCCAGTCCCGCAGTTTGTACTCAATGCGGCCACGGCCGCCGCCGCCGGCTTCGAGTCTGGCGATGATCGCCTCTTTGGCGGCGCTCACGTTGAGCCCGTCAAGATAGTCGGAGTTCACCAGGGCACCGTCGCCCGTGTACGCCTCCGTTGCGACGTCGCCGCCGGTGATGACTTCAATTACTGGCAGCCCGAATTCGGTGGCGAACTCCCAGTCGCGGGAGTCGTGACCGGGCACCGCCATGATGGCTCCGGTTCCGTACCCGAGCAGAACGTAGTCCGCGATGAAGATCGGGACCTGCTGGCCGTTCGCAGGATTGGTCGCATAGCTGCCGAGGAAAACACCGGTCTTGGCCTTGTTCTCCTGGCGTTCCAGATCGGACTTGGCTGCGATTGATCGGCGATACCCGGCCACCGCCGCCACCGGGTCTGCTGCACCGGCCGTCCAGCGCTCGTCGACGTGATCGGGCCACTGCGTCGCCGCGAGGCGATCGACGAGGTCATGCTCGGGCGCCAGCACCAGGTAGGTGGCTCCGAACAGAGTGTCCGGGCGCGTCGTGAACACCTCGACGTCGGCATCGGCCGCGGCGAAAAGCACCGCGGCCCCGGTGGATCGGCCGATCCAGTTGCGCTGCATGGCCTTGACCTTCTCCGGCCAGTCCAGCACGTCGAGATCCTCGAGCAAACGGTCGGAGTAGGCGGTGATCCGCATCATCCACTGACGCAAACGCTTCCGGAAGACGGGGAAGTTTCCCCGCTCACTACGCCCATCGGCGGTGACCTCTTCGTTGGCCAGCACGGTTCCCAGACCCGGGCACCAGTTGACCAGTGACTCAGCCCGGTACACCAGACGGTGGCCGTCCACCACATCCGCACGCTCACCGGCGGAAAGCCCCGACCAAGTCCGGCCATCGTCGAGGTGCCTTGCGCCGCTGTCGAATTCGGCGATCAGCTCACTAACCGGCCGGGCCTTGTTCAGTACCGGATCGAACCACGCGTTATAGATCTGCAGAAATATCCACTGTGTCCACCTGTAGAAGTCGACGTCCGTGGTGGAGAAGCTGCGGCGTTGGTCATGTCCGAGTCCCAACCGACCCAGTTGGCGACGAAAGTTGACGATATTGGCTTCGGTTCTCGTACGCGGATGGGTACCGGTCTGAACGGCGTACTGCTCGGCAGGAAGTCCGAATGAGTCGAAGCCCAACGCATGCAGCACATTGCGTCCGGTCATCCGGAAATATCGGGCATAGACGTCGGTGGCGATGTACCCCAGCGGGTGGCCGACGTGCAGACCCTCGCCGGATGGGTAGGGGAACATGTCCTGCACAAACATTTTGTCGGTGGGAACCGGTGACCCGTCGGCGGGTGCCAGGGATCCCACCGGGTTCGGCACGTTGAAAGTTCCCCACTGCTGCCAGTTGTCCTGCCACTGATGCTCAATGCGACCGGCCAGTTCGGGCGTGTAGCGAAAGGGCGGCACATCCGGATCGGTCTCCCCGTGGCCGACGGAGTTGCCCGTCGCGGCGGTCGGGGATTCGGTCACGCCCCTAGGGTATCGGGACGCACTCAACGGCAACGGCTCGGTATCGGTTGCGTTTCATGCCGGTCAGAGGTTGGTTCCAAGTCGATTCCAACCCTGTCTGCGCGCTGTTGACGTGCATACAGTCGACATGGACAAGTGGGCCGCCCCGGCCTGAAACGTGCGAAGAGGAAATCTGCGATGAACAGGATCGCCCGCAATTGGCGGGTACTGGTAGGCGGTGTCGCCGCCGGGTCGGTGGCCGTACTCGGTTTCACTGGCGCCAGCGCTTCAGCTGAGCCGGTACAGCCCGTGCCACCCGTGCCGGCAACAGCGCCGGCCACGGTGACCGCTACCCAAACCGTCACCGTCACCCCGCAGGCGACCCCCCAGGCCGCGACCACCGCTGCGGCGGCGACGACTGGAACTCCCGCGGCGGTGACTGCAGATGGAGTCCCCGCGACCGCGGTCGCACCGGCTGATTCGCCCGCGGTACCCCTGACACCAGCCACTTCCGGAACCCTGACGCAGTTCTTGAAAGACAAGGGCGTCGCGATGGAGCCGCAGAAGGCGGACGGGTTCACCGCGCTGAGCATCGTGCTTCCGATGCCCACCGGCTGGCGGACGATTCCCGATCCCAACGTCCCGAACGCATTCGCCGTGATCGCCGACCGACAGGGTGGCGACGGGCTGTACAGCTCCAACGCCGCATTGACGGTCTACAAGCTGATCGGGGATTTTGATCCTCGCGAGGCGATCAGTCACGGCTATGTCGAGAACCAGAAGCTGTTCGCCTGGCAATCGACATCCGCGTCGATGGCCGATTTCGGCGGGTTCCCCTCATCGATCATCGAAGGGACCTACCGCGACACCGATATGACGCTCAACACCTCTCGCCGCAATGTGATCGCGCAATCCGGTTCCGATCGCTACCTGGTGACGCTGACGGTCACCACGGCGTCGAACCAGGCGGTCGCGACGTCAGGCGCCACCGACGGGATCGTCAACGGATTCAGGATCACCTTGCCGACCACGACCACGACACCGGCACCCGCCGCCGCTGCTGCTGCACCCGCAGTAGCCGCAACCGCACCGGCCGTGGCCGCCACCGCACCCGCGGCATCAACATCCACAGCAGCGGCCGCGCCCGTCACCGCACCCGCGGCGGTCCCGGCAACCGCACCCGCGGCGGTGCCCGCTCAATAACGGCGGTCCCCGGCTCGTATGGTGAACTCCATGGTTGTCGGGGCAGTTCTTTGTCTGTGTCTGGCCGCACTGATCGGTGGCTCAGGGCTTTGGACGCTGGCCCGTCGTCCCGGTGTCGACCTCACCGGACGGGTCCTGCGAGCGGTGGCGCCCACTCAAATCGCAGCCGCGGTGATGCTGGCTGCCGGCGCGCTCGTGGCGTTGGCCGCCCCCGCGCAGATCGGTCTGATCGGTTTGATCATCGGTGCCGCCGGCGCGATCGGGACAATTGGCGCCGGCTCGTGGCGCGCCGCCCGGTACGCCGCACAGCAGGAAGTCACATCCAGCTGCGGTTCCGCTGACGGCTGCGCCGGGTGTACTCAGCTGTGCCGCTGAACCCCCGAATCCCGAAGTCCTAGTTGCGATCCAAGTCGATCGGATGCGTCGCCAGCAGGGGCAGCGGCATGGGTTGGCGGCGCAACACGTGGGACCACAAATCCACCCGGGGCTCCACCAGAACGTCAGAAGGTAAGGCCGACAACACGATCCAGTCATCACGCTCGATTTCACCGTCGAGTTGGCCGATGGTCCACCCCGAATAGCCGGCGAATATCCGCACTCCTTCGACCGATTCGGCGATCGATTCCGGATCGGCATCAAGGTCGATCATCACGATACGACCGGCGACGTGGCGCAGGCCCGACATCCCGTCAGGGTCGACACCTATCCGAAGTGTGCCCAGACACAGCGCGGCGTCCCGCTTCACCGGTCCTCCGACGAACATCGTCTTGGGCTTTGCAGCCAGGTCCGTCCATTGCGGCAATACGTTGTAGACCGCGGTCTCGCTGGGCCGGTTGAGCACCACCCCCAGGGTGCCGCCGTCGTTGTGCTCGACGACGTAGATCACACTGCGCCGGAACGTGGGTTCCAACAGGTCAGTACTAGCGAGCAACAAGGTTCCCGCCCGCACCGCATTTGCCGCGGGGGCTATGAAGTCCTCAGGTTCCTCCTGCTGAGCCACCCGACAATCATGGCATGGAGCTCTGCGCCGAACGGGCACGTGTCACGGGGATGTTTGTACTGTGAGCCAGTGATCGACAGTCGAGCCGCCGCTTTCTTGCGGTCGGTGCGCAGCATGCCGGACTTCTGGCGGCTGCTGCAGGTGCGGATGGCAAGCCAATTCGCCGACGGTCTGTTTCAGGCCGGTCTGGCCGGGGGCTTGTTGTTCAATCCCGAACGCGCAGCCGACCCACTGGCGATTGCCGGAGCGTTCGCGGTGCTCTTCCTGCCCTACTCGGTGGTGGGACCGTTCGCCGGTGCGCTGTTGGATCGTTGGGACCGCCGGGTGGTACTGATCGTGGCGAATGCGGCAAGGTTGGTGCTGGTAATCAGTGTCGCTGCGTTGCTGGCGGCGGGTGCCCGGGGTTTGTTCGTGCTATGCGCCGCGTTGACCGCCAATGGCTTCAGCCGTTTCGTGACATCGGGCCTGGGTGCCGCGCTGCCGGACGTGGTGCCCAGGGAGCGGGTCGTGACCATGAATTCGTTGGCCACCGCACTCGGTGCCACCGCCGCATTCCTGGGTGCCAACTTCATGTTGTTTCCGCGGTGGATTTTCGGCTCCGGCGATGCGGGGGCGGGGACGGTCATCTATCTGGTCGCCGTGCCGGTAGCGATCGCATTGCTGTTATCGCTAGGTTTCCGGCCCCGCGCACTCGGGCCGATGCGCGCCGCCGCGGGGGGCTCGGCCCTACACACGGTGGCCACCGGCTGGGCCTATGGCGCCCGGACGGTGCGATCGATACCGACTGTGGCGGCGACGTTGTCCGGTCTGGCCGCCCACCGCATGGTGTTCGGCATCAATACGCTGCTGGTGCTTGTGATCGTTCGCCAGGCTGGCGCCGCGGGCTTCGCCGGGCTGGGTGCCGTGGTCGCGTTCGTCGCCGCCACCGGCAGCGGCTCATTCCTGGCCAATGTGCTGACTCCGGCAGCAGTTCGGCGGTGGGGGCGCTATGCCAGCGCCAATACCGCGCTGGCCTTCGCGGCGGCAGTTCAGCTCGCGGGTGCGACCCTGCATCTGGTGATCATGGTGGCATGCGGTTTCTTCCTCGGCCTGGCCGGTCAGGTGGTGAAGCTCTGCGCCGACACAGCGATGCAGATCGATGTTGACGACACCATGCGCGGGCATGTCTTCGCCGTTCAGGACTCGCTGTTCTGGATGTCATTCATTCTCGCGGTGAGCGCGGCGGCCTTAGTGATCCCGGCCGATGGGCGGTCTCCGGCGCTGGCACTGGCCGGTTCGATGCTTTATCTGGCCGGGCTGGTCGCCCACGCGCGCATCGGTAGACGCCGGTTGCCGACGAACTAGGCTGAGTCACATGGCCGGTGCCGACCCGATGGTCGATGATCTGCACGCTGAGAGCGAAGCACTCGACGCACTGGTCGGTCAGCTTGATGCCCAACGCTGGGCGATGGCAACGCCGGCCCCCGGCTGGACGATCGCACATCAGATCGGACACCTGCTGTGGACCGATCAGGTGGCGCTGACGTCGATCACCGACGAGGTGGCATTCGGCGAAATCGTCGACGCCAGCCAATCCGCCATCGACACATTCGTCGACGCCGCCGCCGCCGAACTAGCCGCGCTGCCGCCGGCCGACCTCCTGACTAACTGGCGGCGCACCCGCAACACGTTGCATGCGGCGTTGCGCACCGTGCCGGACGGTCGCAAGCTGCTGTGGTTCGGGCCACCGATGGGCGCGGCGTCGATGGCGACCGCGCGTCTGATGGAGACGTGGGCGCACGGCTTGGACGTGGCCGACGCGCTCGGCGTGCAGACCTCCCCGTCGATGCGGCTGAAGTCGATCGCTCACCTCGGGGTGCGCACGCGTGACTTCGCATTCACCGTGCACGGCCTCACGCCGCCTGCCGACCCGTTTCGGGTGGAGCTGACAGCACCCGATGGCGGCCTGTGGACGTGGGGTCCCGAGGATGCGGGGCAACGGGTCAGCGGGTCGGCCCTCGACTTCTGCTATCTGGTCACCCAGCGACGGTCGCGGGCGAAGTTGGGCCTCGTCGCGCACGGCGTTGACGCACAGAAGTGGTTGGAGATCGCCCAGGCCTTCGCGGGCCCGCCCGGCTTGGGGCGCTGAGCGCGACGGGCTCACACGCGCAGTGTTATAGCGCGGCCGCTCCGTCGGCGGCGCCGTCACCATCGCTGTCGGTAAGCGCGATATCCCAGCGGCCGTCGCCGTCCACGTCCACATACCCGTTGGCGAACCGGCCGTCCGGGTCGGCGCGCAGCAGACGATCGGCCAGACCATCGCGATTGACGTCCAGGAGGCGGTCGGGTTCGCCGTCACCATCGACATCGACCGGTGCGCCCGAGCCGTCACGTTCAACCCCATCGAGGCCGAACCACCGCAGTGGCCAACTGTGCGCTACACCCCCGCTCACCGACCAGGTACCGGATCCGTCGTCGGTGTAGTGGGCTTCGGGTATCCCGTCGTCATCAAGGTCCAGGGCAGCGTGGTCGGCCAGGCCGTCCTCGTCGAAGTCAGCGAGGGCATCGTCGAATGCACCGTCGCCGTCGAAATCCATTCGGAGGCCATCGAGTACACCGTCACCGTCGATATCGACGTCAATCGGGCCGGTCCAGATCGACGCCGTCCCGTCCCCGGCGTCCAGGCAGTAATCCATGTCCTATTCGACGCCTTTTTCTCCGCGGGCGTTCCACGGAATCAATCGGTG
>JBMOKE010000185.1:0-4257 GCA_049315425.1 Mycobacterium sp.
AACGCCGCCGTCGCCAAACTCGAGGAGGCGCGCGCTAACGACGATCACGCCGCCATTTTCCTCAACGAGAAGAACCTCGCCTTCCATCTCGGCGGTCATGTCAACCACTCGATCTGGTGGAAGAACCTGTCCCCCAACGGCGGTGACAAACCGACCGGCGATCTTGCCGCCGCGATCGACGACGCGTTCGGCTCATTCGACAAGTTCCGGGCGCAGTTCACCGCGGCCGCCAACGGCCTGCAGGGATCGGGCTGGGCGGTGTTCGGCTATGACAGCCTGGGCGACCGACTGCTCACCTTCCAGCTCTACGATCAGCAGGCGAACGTACCCCTGGGCATCATCCCACTTCTGCAGGTGGACATGTGGGAGCACGCCTTCTACCTCCAGTACAAGAACGTCAAAGCCGACTACGTCAAGGCGTTCTGGAACGTGGTCAATTGGGCCGACGTTCAAAAGCGCTACGCCGCAGCGACCACAAAAACCAAGGGCCTGATCTTCGGCTGAGGGGTCCTTCTCGAGGAAGGGGCGTCGCGCACCAACGCGGCGCCCCTGATTTTTTTCAGATTGCTCTCCGCACCGCAGTCGTGTCCCGTTGTGTACCGGCTCCTGGTACCTCATGCTGATCCGATCGGCCCCTGTCGTGTCGCGCTGGGATGCACGAGGTGTCGCGGAGGCGAAATGGAAAGCAACTCCGGGCGTGCGGTGGAAATCGCCCCCTTCCATTCCCATGGCTGCCTGAAGGGATTCGTCGTCTCGGGTCGCTGGCCAAACTCGACAAAGGAGTGGGCTCAGCTTCTGATGGTCGCGGTCCGTGTTGCCTCGCTGCCCGGATTGCTCTCAACCACAACGATTTTCGGGGTGCGCGAGGAGCTTCCAGAACGCCCGCAACCCGGCACTGTCGGGCTGGTACTGGCGGAGGGGACGGTCGTTGGTGAGACCGCGATTCCGCCGGGCCATTTCGCCAAGAGGCAGCCACCGGCGCTGATCCTGCTGCATCCGCCCTCGGAAACGACACCGTCACTGCCGGAGTGCTCAGGCGCTGCATCCGGATGCGTACTGCTGCCCGGGCTGCCCCACCTCGGACTGGAGCATCGAGCCGCCTGGGTGGAGGCCGAGGCTGACGGCACGGTCACCGGCATGATCAGCCGGGTAGGGGTAGACCCGATCAGCCATCCGGATACAGCGATTCTCGCGATGTTGCTTGCCGCATAAGTTCGCCCCGAAAGCGGGACGACTGCGACCATGTCGTTCTCGGCCAACACGCCTCCGGGCGACTCACCTGTGGGCGCCGCACCCCGGCCCGGCACTCCCTGCCGGAGCATTCCACCGCGCCGCCGAAGAATCGACGAGACTGATAGCAACCTTAGTATTATCTGAAAGTTCACAGCAAACTGATTCGTGGGTAGTTCGGGGGGCACGATTAGTTGCCGGGAAATGACCGGCGGTACCTATCGGGAACAGGTAATCTGGGCGTGCCGCCACTACCCGCCACGAGACTCAATACTGCGTTTTCTCAGCCTAAGCACAGCTTTAATACGCCTGCCTGGGGGGCGGGCCACCTTTTTTCGTTTGCCCGTCAACAGATTTTAAACGCCGGTTTACTGGTCCCAAGAGTTTGCGCTTGGCGGTTTGGGTAACTACCCGGTACATTAGGCAGCAAACACGTTCAGTATCTCGAACGGGCACTATCGCACCTGGAGGTTCTTTAATGAGCACAACATTCTCCGCGCGCCTGAATCGCCTGTTCGACACTGTTTACCCGCCAGGTCGTGGGCCTCACACCTCCGCCGAGGTGATCTCCGCTCTCAAAGCCGAGGGAGTCACCATGTCGGCGCCGTACCTGTCCCAGTTGCGCTCGGGCAACCGCACGAACCCCTCGACCACCACGATGGTTGCTCTTGCTAACTTCTTCCGCATCAAGCCGGAGTACTTCACCGACGACGATTACTACGAGAAGCTCGACAAGGAACTTACTTTCCTGGCGAGCATGCGCGATGACGGCGTCCGCCGGATCGCGGCACGCACAGTCGGCCTTTCCCCGGCAGCACAGCAGGATATCGCGGAGAAGGTCGACGAACTGCGCCGCAGAGAGCACCTGGACGCTTAGGCGGTTAGCCAGCCACGGGCCCCGCAGAGAGTCCTGCAACATCATCGGCATTCGGCTGGCGAGGGCTGCGGTCAAGATCGCGGTACTGACGTGAGATTTCGATAATCCACTCCCGATCGGAATAACTCGCCGGCTGTCGCAGCCAACCCCGGCCGGGGAAGGTGGTGGCTCCGTTGCCACAACCGCCGTGAACCCATCGGGCGACGGCGAGCGCCTGCTGGGGTCCAGTGACAGCAATCTGACCAGGCGAAGCAGAACTCGCGGCTGCGGTCTGCGCCGACTGGGCCACAGTTGCCTCCAGGTAGAGCGAGTCCGAGATGAGCGAAAGTTGTTCGGCGACACGAAATGCCAGCGGCCCGCGGGGCCGTATCCCGATGCCGATATCGGGATGCCGACGCATCAGCTCATCACGCAGCGGCCGAATCAGCCGTAGCTCGCGACGTGAACCAACCCAGTCCTCGACGGCGGGCAGCATTGATCCGGCGGCGACGATGGCCATGGCAGCCGCCAGCAGGGTGGCGGCGGTACCGACGCCCACGAGATTTGTGGTTCCGACGGCACGGATCAGGACGAAGGCGCTTGACGCGACCATCAGAGCGATCCCGACGGTGAAGACGAACAGTGCCCGCCCGCGCCTGGTGGGATTGGCCAGGCGCATCCCAACCCATGACACCAACGTCAAGGCCAGCAGCACATAAAGCAGAGGAACCAGCCAGTGCAGCGCCGTATTCGCCGAGCCGAGGTTGCGGGCGAGGAATTCCTCGGGTGTCATCTCGGGCTGTCGCCCGCTGACGATGAACAGTCCCGCGGCGACGGCCGCGATAAGGGCGGCAACGCAATACTGGATCACAGCGAGATTACGGATCGCCGAGGGGTTTCGGGTCGATGCGACCGATGTGATCATCACGCAACTGCCGGCGGCAGAGGCGACCAACGCCACCTCGCTCAGCCCGATTGCAATGTTGGGCCAACCCAGAGCGGTGTCGACGAGCAATGTCACGGGAGGCCAGTTCAACAGGGCCAGCACGGCGAGGCTGCCGAGCGCGACGATCATCGCACTGCTGACCACCGACTGCCGGTTCACTAGCGCCCAGCCGATCCGCAGGCCGGTCGCCATCCCCAACAGACCGGCGATTACCCAGATGGTCAACCAAATGCCTCTCCGAGGCGGACTTGGAAGATCGAGGCGCGATCACTCGGTAGCCGACCGAGCCGGTAAAGCAGCAGAGCCGCGAAATCCTCTGCCTCCTGCTCGACGTCCTCGCCACCGGGGCCCATACAGCCGGTGCGTTGGTTGAGCATGTAGCTGATCAGATCGTCGCCGGCGACTTCAGCGGCTTCCCGGGCCGCCTCGACGACCGGCATGCCGTCATGACCGAGGACCAGGTGGCCGAGTTCGTGCGCCAGCGTGCGATCCGCTGTCGGTAGGCCATCCTGGATCAGGAACTCGTCGTGATCGGCGTACTGGCGCCATTGCCCTGACACCCCCGGGGGCAACTCAGCCGCATTCACCTCGATGGGCCGTGCCCGGTGGACGCCGACAGCTGCCACCAGGCCGGCCAGCGACACCTCGCCGTGATGGGGCGACAAAGCGAGAATGTCGTTCACCGCCTCGGCGACCCGCCGTTCCGTCACTGCAGGAACCGTGCGATACCGGTGGCCCGGAGAACATAGCCCGCCTTAGCTTGGCGATAACCGAGGAATCCTCCGAGTGCGGTGATGGCGACAAAGCCGGCGAGTCCCGATAAGGCGACCGCGGCGACCTGAGCGAAGTCGGCATTGCGGAGGTATGCCGGGTACCCCAACCGGCTCTCAGGCGGTGGTGCACCGGTTTCCGGACGTTGCGGCACCGGCGCCGCCGGCGGATTGATTCCACCGGCCAACGGAGCGGCCGCAGGCGGTACCGCGGGCGCCGCCGCGCGGTCAGGTTCCCCCTGGGGCGCCGGAGGAGTCTGCCCGAGCCCTGCGCCCGATTCCGGTGGGCCACCGAGCGACTCGACGGCGAACCCCGGCAGGGGAGGTGCGGAGAAGCCCGAGAACGGCACGACGGGCGGCAGTTGCGCAGGCGTGAGATCAACAAGCCCGATGATGCTGTTGTTCGGCCCCCCGGTGCCGGGTGGCAACGGCTCGCCAGTCGGCAAGATGATGTG
>JBMOKE010000186.1:0-4244 GCA_049315425.1 Mycobacterium sp.
CGCGTCGGTCCATACCTTCTGAACGCGGGCCTCGCCGGGTTGGTTCATCTCGGCGAAACGGACCACGCCCGAGCGGTCGATCACGAAGGTGCCGCGGTTGGCGAAGCCGGCCTCGTCGTTGAACACCCCGTAGGCCTGGGCCACCGCACCGTGCGGCCAGAAATCCGACAGCACCGGGAAGGTGAACCCGCTCTCGGTGGCCCAGATCTTGTGCGTCGGAGGCGGACCGACCGAGACGGCCAACGTGGCCGTGTCGTCGTTGTCGTAGTCGGGCAGGTTGTCCCGCACCTCATCGAGCTCGCCCTGACAGATGCCAGTGAACGCCAATGGGAAGAACACCAGAAGCACGTTCTTCTTGCCCAGGAAGTCACTGAGTGTGACCGGCTGGCCGTCCTGATCCTTGAGGGTGAAGTTCGGAGCCTTGGTACCGACTGCCAGTGTCATGAATGTCTCCCAGCTGCTTTCGATTTCGGTTGCACTAGCCGACTGCCACTCCAGTCACCCAGGTTTGCGGACGACGTCTGCATCAGCCCGGCAGTGGGCGCCGCCTCGGCGATATCTGCCGGCTGTACGTGGCCCGGTTTACCCGTCTTTGGTGTCAGCACCCAGATGACGCCGTCTTCGGCCAGCGGAACGATAGCGTCCATCAACCGGTCAACCAGATCGCCGTCACCTTCGCGCCACCACAGCAGAACCACGTCGATGACCTCGTCGGCATCCTCATCAAGGAGTTCGGTGCCGCAGGCGTCCTCGACGTCGGCCCGCAGCTCGTCGTCGGAGTCTTCGTCCCAACCCAACTCCTGGACGATCTGATCATGTTGGATACCCAACCTCTGGGCAGAACTGCGCCCGCTGTCACCCCCGGTGACCACCGTGGGAACCTCCTTCATCTCTTAGCCGGCTGTGTTTTGCCATATCGTCGCACGCCGCGTCTCAGTACGTCGCGTCGCAAAGGCTTAATGCCGCAGACCTCGCGTCATTGAGCTCACCGATGATCTGGTTGAACTCGCTCGGCGATGCCTGGTTGTTGATCGCATCAGCCGCAGCCTGGGCGCCGCCGACCCACGCGGCGAATGCATCCTGGAGTTCCTGAGGCATGACATCGCTGATGCTGCCGGTCACTGCCTCCGCGCTCTGGTTCAGCCCGTCAACGGCCGGACCCTCGGTGGCCGCGACATCGCCGTCTTTCTCGTTGAACGCGCTGACATAGGCGTTGACCGCATCGATGGCATCGGCACTGGTGGTCGACAACGTGTCGCAGCTGGAGCGCACCGCAGCGGTGGTCAGCGAGGCCTGCCGCTCGGATTCGCGGGCGCTGCTACTGGCCACTGACTGCGATGAGGACACCGACATCGAGGTGCGGTAGGCCGGGGCATCGGAGGCATTGACCATCGGGTCGCCACCGGTGACGGCGGTGCACCCCGCCACCGGTATGACGAGCACCGCGGTGCCAGCGACCCATAGTGCGGCAATGCGACACCGGCGCCCAGATCCGATCAGCACAGACGCAGACGTTACCGCCTGACCGGCCCAGTTGGCGTGTGGCATGAATTTCACGTGCCGTGTGGGACCACTCTGCATCGCGAGTGCAGCGGGTGCGGCACCATAGGACAGGCATTCCCTGCATCGGCTACCGAGGAGCGGACGTTGACGGCCCAGTTCAAACGCTACGACCGGAGTCAAAGCTCAGGGACCCCGAACAAATCCGATCGGGTTCGGGTCATCCGCGACGGCGTGGCCTCGTATCTGCCCGATATCGACGCCGACGAGACCTCGGAGTGGCTGGAATCGTTCGACGACCTGCTGACGCGGTCCGGGCCGGCCCGGGCCCGTTATCTGATGCTGCGCCTGCTCGAGAGGGCCGGCGAACAGCGGGTGGCCATCCCAGCGTTGACTTCGACCGACTACGTCAACACCATTCCCACCGAGTTGGAGCCCTGGTTCCCCGGCGACGAAGGGGTCGAGCGCCGCTACCGCCGCTGGATCAGGTGGAACGCCGCGATCATGGTTCACCGCGCCCAGCGTCCCGGCGTCGGTGTCGGCGGACATATCTCCACCTATGCCTCATCGGCGTCGCTCTACGAGGTGGGCTTCAACCACTTCTTCCGGGGTAAATCGCATCCCGGCGGCGGTGACCAGATATTCGTCCAGGGCCACGCCTCCCCCGGCATCTATGCCCGCGCCTTCCTGGAGGGCCGCCTATCCGCGGACCAGATGGACGGATTCCGTCAGGAGCACAGCCACCCGGGTGGCGGGCTGCCGTCCTACCCGCACCCCCGGCTGATGCCCGACTTCTGGGAGTTCCCCACGGTATCGATGGGCCTCGGCCCGATGAACGCGATCTATCAGGCCCGGTTCAACCACTACCTCCACGATCGCGGTATCAAGGACACCTCCGATCAGCATGTCTGGGCGTTCCTCGGCGACGGCGAGACAGATGAACCGGAGAGCCGCGGACTGGCCCATGTCGCCGCGCTGGAGGGACTGGACAACCTGACCTTCGTCATCAACTGCAACCTGCAACGACTCGATGGTCCGGTGCGTGGCAACGGCAAGATCGTCCAGGAGTTGGAATCCTTCTTCCGCGGTGCCGGCTGGAACGTCATCAAGGTCGTGTGGGGCCGCGAGTGGGATGCGCTGTTGCATGCCGACAAGGACGGCGCACTGGTGAATTTGATGAATACGACGCCCGATGGCGATTTCCAAACCTACAAGGCCAACGACGGAACCTATGTTCGGGAGCACTTCTTCGGCCGCGACCCGCGCACCAAGTCACTTGTCAAAGACATGACCGACGCGGAGATCTGGAACCTCAAGCGCGGCGGCCACGACTACCGCAAGGTCTACGCCGCCTACCGGGCGGCAATGGAGCACAAGGGCCAGCCCACGGTGATCCTGGCCAAGACCATCAAGGGCTACACTCTCGGCTCGCACTTCCAGGGGCGCAATGCTACGCATCAGATGAAAAAGCTTGCGCTGCAAGACCTTAAGGACTTCCGCGATGCGATGAAGATCCCGCTCAGCGACGCGCAACTGGAGGAGAACCCGTATCTCCCGCCGTACTACCACCCCGGTTCGGAGTCGCCGGAGATCCGCTATCTGTTGGATCGGCGCACCTCGCTTGGCGGTTTCCTACCGGAGCGCCGGACCAAGTCCAAGGCGCTGACGCTGCCGCCCCGCGATATCTACAAGCCGCTCAAGTCAGGCTCGGGCGCCCAGGATGTAGCCACCACCATGGCCACCGTGCGCGTGTTCAAGGAACTGCTGCGCGACTCCAACATCGGACCCCGCATCGTGCCGATCATCCCCGACGAGGCCCGCACCTTCGGTATGGACTCGTGGTTCCCGAGCTTGAAAATCTATAACCGCAACGGCCAGCTCTACACCGCGGTCGACGCCCAGCTGATGCTGGCCTACAAGGAGAGCGAGAAGGGCCAGATCCTTCACGAGGGCATCAACGAGGCGGGCTCGACTGCGTCATTCACCGCCGTCGGAACGTCGTACGCGACACACAACGAGCCGATGATCCCGGTCTACATCTTCTACTCGATGTTCGGTTTCCAACGCACCGGCGACAGCTTCTGGGCCGCCGCCGATCAGATGGCCCGTGGCTTCGTGCTGGGCGCGACAGCCGGGCGCACCACACTGACCGGCGAAGGATTGCAGCACGCCGATGGCCACTCCCTGCTGCTGGCATCGACCAATCCGGCTGTGGTCGCCTATGACCCGGCCTTCGCCTACGAAATCGCCCACATCGTGGAAAGCGGGCTGTCGCGCATGTTCGGGGAGAACCCGGAGAACGTGTACTTCTACATCACGATCTACAACGAGCCCTATCCGCAACCGGCCGAGCCCGAACACCTCGATGTCGAGAACCTCCTGCGCGGGATGTACCGCTACCGAAAAGCGACCGAGAAGCGCAGCAGCGCGGCACAGATCCTGGCCTCCGGGGTCTCGATGCCCGCGGCGCTGAGGGCCGCCGACCTGCTGGCGCAACGGTGGGACGTGGCCGCCGACGTGTGGTCGGTGACCAGCTGGAACGAGTTGCACCGCGACGGACTGGCGGTCGAGAAAGCCATGCTGCGTCACCCGGAGCGCGCGGCGGCAGTTCCTGTCGTCACGCAGTTACTGAGCAAGAGTGCGGGCCCGGTGGTGGCGGTCTCCGACTGGATAAGGGCCGTGCCCGAACAGATCCGGCCGTGGGTGCCGAACACCTACGTGACCCTGGGCACCGATGGGTTCGG
>JBMOKE010000187.1:0-4225 GCA_049315425.1 Mycobacterium sp.
GGGAAGTTCGCGTCCCCGCCTGCCCCACCGATGCCGATGAACAGCACCGAGCCACCGAGGCCTCCTGAGCCGCCGGTCGCCGCACCCGAGCCTGCTGTACCCAAACCATCGTCGCCGATATTGGCCGAGGCACCCATGCCGCCCATCCCGCCGGCGCCGCCGGCGCCGATGGTGGCGTCACCACCGGTGCCACCGTTACCGGCGGTCGCCGCGCCGAAGGTGCTGAAAATGGAGCCGCCGAATGCGCTTCCGCCCGCTCCGCCGCTGCCGATCAGCAGACCACCACGACCGCCGGTACCGCCGTTGCCGCCGGTGGCCGAGCCCACCGCCCCCGTCACGCTGCCATCCCAGTTCTGGGTGGCTGAACCGCCGTCGCCAGCGGCGCCGCCGTCGCCGAACAATACCGCCCGGCCGCCGTTACCGCCGTTGCCACCCACCGCATTGCCATTGACCGCGAACGACACATACCCGCCCACGCCGCCGGCGCCACCGGTGCCGAAGATCAGGCCGGCTCTACCGCCGTCGCCGCCATTAGCGGCGGTCGCCCCGGACACCGTCGCGCTGCCATTGTCGGCACCGCCGTATCCGCCCGCACCGCCGATACCCCAGATCAACCCGCCGTTGCCACCAGTGCCACCGGCGGTCGCCGCCGAGATCAAGGCCCCTGTCGTGCTGTCGTAGACGGCATCGGCACCGTTGCCGCCGGACCCGCCGGGACCGATCAGCAGAGCATTACCGCCGCTGCCGGTGGTGCACGCGGCACCGCTGCACGTTGAGGAGCCGGCCCCGCCATTGCCGGGGAGGAAGGCGGTGCCAAAGAACAACCCGGCGTTGCCACCGTTGCCGCCGTTGTACCCATTTCCGCCGGCCCCCAGCAGCAGGCCGCCGCGGCCGCCGTCGCACACAAACGACCCCACGCATTGCGTATCAAATGAGGAGTAGGAGTAGCCGTTGCCCACCAACAACCCCGCGTTCGGACTACCAGAGGTGCCGTTCGACACAAAGATCCCGTAGACGGCCCTCAAAATCTGGCCCGGCTGCCACACCGTCGCGGCCGAGGCCGATGGCGAACGAACCGCGGCCGTTTGCACGTCAGCGCTCGCCGCAACCGTTGGGGCGCTGGGTTTTTCACGCGATGTGACCCTGTGCGCCGAGCGGATTGCCGACGCTGCTCTCGCCGCGCCCATCTGCGCACCGACAGCGGGGGTGGCAGGCCTTCTGGCAGCCGGCCCGGGTGTCCGCTTCGACCCCGAAACAGCCGCCGCCGGGTGCGACGCGGTTGAGCGCCCGCCCTCGCGAGCCGAGCCGGGACTCGAGACGTGGGTATCAGTGCTTGTGTCCGCGGCGGCAACACCCGACCCGCCAGTCAGGGCCGCACCGGCCAACGCCGCTCCCACCCCAAGACCGATGGCACCGACCCCGAGCCAGGAATAGGGAGCAATCCGACGAGCCTTCGCCCGGCCCCGAGCCTTTCGGGGCTCGGTATCCGACTGAGCAGCCGCGATCAACGACTCCGACATGACGGTGCTTGACTGATCCATCGGTGCAGCCCTCCTGGCGAACACGAGTCGGGATTGATTTCCCGTTCAGCTAACGTGGGAACACTGTTATCACTGAGGGAAAATTTACCGCTCTGGCGGCCGAATACCGTGACGCCACGCCGTAAATCAGGTCGTGGGGATTGACCGGCCGGGCAAAGCGTTCGGCACGGGCCCGGGGCCACGGTTACGTCGGCTCGCAACTGGCTGGGGAGGACGTCGCCCTTTGCGAACAAGGATGCACAGTCCACCGTTTGGTGGACACAACCATCCACCCAACAACGCCCCGGTTAGCGGACGGCATTCCGCGAGGGCCTGCCGCATCGTTGAAGTCAGCAGGAGGATGCATGAACATCCTGAAACCGAAGGGGAGACTCGCATGACCAAGATCGCGGTGGCCGAAAGCGGGATCGTCAACGCGTTGTTCCGCTCCATCGACGCTCGGGACGCTTCTGCCGTGGCCGAATTGCTCACCGATGACGCGGCGATGGCTGATGAGATGTCGAGAGGCTGGGTTCGCGGCAAGGCCCAAATCCAAGAGTTCGTAGCGAATACCTTCGCCGCAGTCGAATCGATCACCTCAGCCGTGAGTGATGTCGTCATCCGCGAATCCGCCGACCGCGCGACGGTCACCCTGATGCTCACTCAGAGTTATGTGCTCAACGGCCAGCAGGGTTCACTCGTTGCACCGACCTCGCTGATGCTTGAGCGTGGCGACGGGAAGTGGTTGATCGCCGTGATGCAGTCGTCCCCGCTCGCGGACGAATGATACAGAGACAGTTCCGGCCCTCAGCGCGGGTTGAACAGGCGGGGATTGCTGCTCGCTACGCGAAACTCACAACGACAGATGTGAAACAGGTCGAACAACTGCGGTGAGAAACCCGAAGGCCTGTTACCGGCCGTTGGTGCCGTTAGTGCCGTTAGTGCCGTTCGGGATGCTGAGGGTGGTGCTCGTGGCGCCCGTGCCGCCGATGCCACCGGTGCCGCCGCGACCGATGAGGCCACTGTTGCCGCCGCCACCGCCGTTACCGCCGTCACCGAAGGGAATGGTGGAGGCGTCACTGGTCATCACCTGTCCGGTGTCGGCCACCGCCACGAACTTGCCGTCGCCATAGATCAACGCCTGCCAAACGCCTGCCTCGGGGGATTCTCGAATGGTCCAGTTGATGCCATCCGGGGAAGTCATCACCTGCTGGCCGAAACCGTCGTAGGACAACGCCGCAAACAGGCCGTCGCTGTAGCCCACCGAATGCCAGAACGAAGGTGCGGCGGCGGTCTGGCTGGTCCAGGTGACGCCGTCGGGGGAGGTCATCACCTGGTCGCCGACCTCGTTACCGAAGTCGCCCACCGCCACGAACTGCCCGTCGCCATAGGTCACCCAATGCCAACTCTTGTTTACTGGAGCCGTCTGGGCGGTCCAGGTGATGCCGTCCGGCGAGGTCATCACCCCGTTGCTGTCACCCGCGTTAGCCACCGCCACGAATTGGCCGCCTGCGTAGATCAGTGAGTTCCATGCGCTGTCAGCGGCGGCGGCGGCGGTTTGGCTCGTCCAGGTGACGCCATCCGGGGAGGTCATCACCCGGTTGGCACCGTCAGAAGACACCGCCACGTACTGCCCATTGCCATACTTCACATCGGCCCAAGTCTGAGCTGCAGCGGCGGTGTGACCGGTCCAGGTGATGCCATCAGGCGAGGTCATCACCTGCTCAGCACCATCGTGAGACACCGCCACGAACTGGCCGCCGCCGTAGGTCACCGCTTGCCAGAGGTTGTTCGCGGCGGCGGTCCGACTAGTCCAGGTGATGCCATCAGGCGAAGTCATCACCCGATCGTCTCCAGTAAAGGACACCGCCACGAACAGGCCATTGCCGTAGGCCACCGAGGTCCAAACATTGCTTGCGGCGGAGGTCCGGGGAGTCCAGTTAATGCCGGCAGGAACAACCACGACGCTGTCGGCCCCGGTCCCGCCTGCCCCACCTGCCCCGCCGTTACCGAACAGGGAGATCGCACCGGCGCTACCGCCACGGCCCCCCAAGCCGCCCGAAGCAAGTGCGCCCGATCCACCGTCCCCGCCAGAGCCGAGGAACAACCCGCCCGAACCGCCCTTGCCGCCATTAGCCGTCGTGCCGCCATCAGCCGCCGAGACCGCATCCCCGCCACGACCGCCGTGGCCGAACCAGCCAGCGTTACCGCCGAAACCGCCGTTGTAGGCATTCCCACCGTTGCCGATCAGGCCGCCGTTGCCGCCGTTACAGGAACCCGTCGGGCAGGTGGTGGAGTCGTAGGAGAAACCGTTGCCCACCAACAACCCCGCGTTCGGATTGTCCTCGGTGCCATTACCGAAAAGGGCCTGCAAAACGCTGCCCGGCTGCCACGTCGCCGAGGCAGACGCAGAAGCCGCCGGCGCACCCACCGCGGTCGACCCCGAACCGCCCGCCTTGATCGCACTCGCCGTCGGGTGCACCGCCACTCGGGCAGCCACACCCGCCGCGCTCCGCGACAGCGCTGCCGCCGGGCGCGAACCCGACACACCCACCGACCGAACCGCAGTCTGACGGGCCGCCCGGCTGGCCGGCGCACCCGAATTCCGCTGCGCTACACCACCGGTCGCGGTCGCCGATACACCACGGCTCGCAGGACCACCCACCGACGAATCCGACGTGGTGTCATCGGCGTGAGCCACCCCG
>JBMOKE010000004.1:0-60707 GCA_049315425.1 Mycobacterium sp.
CGGTTCATTGGCGCATAGCGCCGCAAAGTTGTCAGCCATGTCGTCAGCCATGTTGGCTACCGGTAGCCGGTGACGCGTGCGATGACGGAGGTCTTCCCGTCGTCACCGATCGCCCGGGAATCAGCGATGGCCGACGTGCGTCCGATCCGCAGGGCTGTTCCCTCATAGACAGATTGTGCACCGGCGACGAACGGTCGCAGGAAGTTGACTCGAATTGAGGCGGTTCGGAAGGGCTGGGCCTGGTCGTGGTTGATGGCTGCCGCCGCCACCAGTTCCAGGCCTGCGCTGCTGACGCCACCGTGGACGATCCCGATCAGATTGTTGATCATCGGATCCGGCTGCTGATGCAAGCGGTAGGTGCCGTCCTCGACCGCCATCGGGTGTACCGCCATCAGTTCTGCCAGTGACGTCGTGGGTGTGCGTTCCAGTGGGTCATCACCGCGCCGCAGTGGTTCGTCCGGTCCGCCGGCCAACGGCATTGTCCGCACGGTTCCGCCGCCGATGATGGTTCCGCGGTGGGTGAGTGTGCACACGGCGAGCAGGGTGGCGCCGCCGGGGCCGAGTGGCCGGGCGCTGGCCACCACGGGCTCATCGGGAGCGGCGAGGATGCTGTCGATTGCGCCGGGACTCATTTCGACGACCAGTTCGCTGGATACCGTCCACTGACCCCGACCGCAACGGTCGTAGTTCACCCGGCCTGCGACGTCGTCGACCAGAACGGCCAGGCCGGCCACGGTCGGCAGCCCGGTGAACGGGTTGCACGTCCCGCCGATGGGCATGGCGCCCACGACTGTGAACTGGGCGAGGTCGCGTTCGATGGTGGTGATAGCGAACCGGCTGAGGATGCTGATGGGGGTTTCAGGGTCCAGCCCGTTGCCCTGGTTCGGCGCGACGATCACGTTCAGGCGGATTGCCGAAGCTCGGTCGGGCGGTGCGGGAGCAGGCGTGGGCCCAGACCGAACAGCAGACGGCGCGGGCCGGGTACCCGGCGGGTGATCGTGCGGCCCGCGACACTGATCTCAATCAGCCACACGGTCGTCTCCTCACAGACAATGCCCGAATACCGGACCATAACTCTGCTTACGAAGCTATGGGCGGCGCACTTTGTATGCAAGCGGCGACGCGCCGCAGCGGTCGGTCACCTACTGATAACGGCTCTCTGAACTGGTGCTACACGGGTATTCACACCCCGGGCTATGGCCAATGTCATAGCCCAGGGGTTGCCCGCGGCATCAGCTGGCGATGACCTCGCGGTCGGAATGAAGGAACTTGAACGTGACGGCTGCAGCAACACCTGCTGTCAGTTCGGCGACCAGATAGATCCAAAAGTTGCCCCAGGCGAAGATGTTCATCAACGTTGCGCCGATGGCGACCGCCGGGTTGAACGCCCCACCGCTGACGCCGCCCACCGCGAATGCTCCCGCCAGCACTGTGAAACCGATCGCGAACCCGAAGTAGGAGTTGCCCTCGGTCTCCTTGGCCGTTGCCACATTGAGCACCACGTAAACCAGGGCAAAGGTGAACAGGAACTCGGCCAGCAGCGCCGGGCCGGTATTCAGGTTGGCGAGCCGCGGGCTGGGCGGCATCGCCGGCTTGAGGGCTGTGACCGCCAGCCAGGCCAGAACGGCGCCAATGATCTGGGCCACCCAGTAGCCAGCTGCGGAGGCGATATCGATCTTGCCCCGCAACAGGATGCCCAGCGTGACTGCCGGGTTGTAATGGGCGCCGGAAATATGTCCACCAGCGAAGACCATCACCGCGAGGACGCTGCCGATCGCCAGTGGAACGAGGGCGGGAACGCCGGGGTCGGGCGTCATGTCCTGCATGTACTCGGACGGGTTGATTACCGTCATACCGATGGTGAAGACCAGGAAGAAGGTACCGATCAACTCGGTGAGCAGAGCTCTGACGTTAACCACAGAATTGCTCCTCAGCTTTCGGTGGCGTCAGGAGTCGACACCGGACGCAACTCGTCATTTCCTGCTGGGTGAGTTACCAGGCAGACGCTAGCAAGTCTTGGGTTGACAGCGGGGAAAACGACTTTATTGCGTTTAGGCTGCAAAACATGAAGCTCATCACCTCCATCGACGACGCGGTAGCGACGGTCGGCTCCGAACTCGGCGTCAGCGACTGGCTGGACATCGACCAACAGCGCATCAACGACTTCGCCGACGTCACCGGCGACCACCAGTGGATCCACATCGACGTCGAACGGGCCAAGAAGGAAAGCCCCTACGGCGCGCCGATCGCGCACGGGTTTCTCACGCTGTCGTTGATCCCCGCATTGAGTAAGGACAACTTCCGCGTCGAGAACGCCAAACTTGTCATCAACTACGGCCTCAACAAGGTGCGGTTCCTGTCCGCCGTGCCGGTCGACAGTCGCATCCGGGTGCGCTCGGAGTTGGCCGACGCCGTTGCCAAGGACGACAGCACCGTCGACCTGACCGTGCGGCACACCATTGAGATCGACGGTGTGGACAAACCCGCCGCGGTGGCCGAGATGATCGCCCGGGTGCTCTTCTAGGTCCCGCTCACCCCGCGAGCAGACATAAAGTCGCACTCGTGGGCGACTTTTTATGCGAGTTTGTGTCTGCTCGCGCGGGTGCCAAGCGGGTGGGGGGTCAGAGCTCCGGTGTGTAGCCGAACGGCAGCAGCACGCTCTTGAGTTCGACGTAGGCGTCGATCCCCTCGGGCCCGTTCTCGCGACCGATGCCGGAGTTCTTGTAGCCGCCGAACGGCGCGCCCGGATCGAAGGCATACATGTTCACCGCGTAGGTGCCGGTGCGGATTCGCGAGGCGATCTTCATCGCCTTGTCGTTGTCGGTCGTCCAGACGCTGCCGGCCAGGCCGTAGGCCGAGTCGTTGGCGATCCGAATCGCGTCCTCCTCGGTGTCATAGGGAATCACCGAGAGCACCGGCCCGAAGATCTCCTCCTGGGCGATGGTCATGGAGTTGTCGACATCGGCGAAGACTGTCGGCGACACGAAGTAGCCACTGTCCAGGCCCTCGGGACGCCCGCCGCCGGTGACCAGTCGAGCACCCTCATCGATGCCCTTCTTGATGTAGCCCTCAACGCGTTCGCGCTGCTTCTCGGTGATCAGCGGCCCGATGAAAGCACCCGGATCGTCGGGCAGGCCCACCGGCATCGCCGCCACCGCCGCAGCGAGTTTGGTGACGATCTCCTCGTAGCGTGACCGCGGTGCCAGGATCCGGGTCTGCGCCACGCAGGCCTGCCCGGAGTTCATCAGACCGGCGAACAGCAGCATCGGCAGGGTGGAGTCGATATCGGCGTCCTCGAGGATGATCGCGGCGGACTTGCCGCCCAGCTCCAGGGTGCACGGCTTGAGTTTTTCGGCCGCCAGCTTGCCGACCTCTTTGCCGACCGCGGAACTGCCGGTGAAGGTGTACTTGTCCACCAGGGGATTGGCGGTCAGCGCTCGTCCGGTCTCGGCCCCACCGGGCACCACCGACAGCACACCCTCGGGAAGCCCGGCCTCAGCGAACACCTCCGCGAGCGCGTTGACGCTCAGCGGGGTCTCGGCGGCGGGCTTGAGCACCATGGTGCAGCCCGCGAGTAGCGCCGGGCCCAGTTTGTTGCACGCCAGGAACAGTGGGACGTTCCAGGCCGCCACCGCGCCGACGACTCCGATCGGCTCGCGCAGCACCAGGGTCTGGCCATAGATCCCGTCGCGGATGTCAGACCAGGTGAACTTGTCCGCGGCCGTGGAGTAGTACTGCAGGCCCGAGATCGCCGCCCCGTACTGCATCATGTCGACGATCATCTGCGGTTGGCCGGTCTCGGCCTTGAGCAGAAACTTGAAAAGGTCGTCGCGGTCCTCGATCAGTTTGACCGCGTTGCTGATCACCGCTTGACGTTCCTGCGGTGTCATTCGAGGCCACGGGCCCTCATCGAAAGCCTTGCGGGCCGCGGCGCAGGCGGCGTCGACATCGGCGGCGGCGGCCATCGGCACCTTGCCGACGTACTCGCCGGTGGCCGGTGAATGCACCTCGATGACATCAGCGGTCGATGGCTCGACCCACTGGCCACCGATGAAAAGCTTGTCGTATTCGGTCTTGTAGGCGGTCTGCGTCATGGTCGCCACAGTACCGATCAGAAGCGGCGACGAGAACCTGTTTCAGTCGGTGATTGCAGCACCATCACCAGATTGCTCACCAGAAACTCCCGCACACCGGGAATCGAGGTCAGCCACCACGCCCAACGCGGGTGGTAGCGGGGGAATGCGGCCACCAGCGCCCCGGTGGAGTCGGCCCAGCGCAACCCCTCGGCAGCCGAGACGTCGAATAATGACGACCCGTAGTTGTTCTTCGGCGGATGGCCGTTCCGGCGGGTGTAGCGCGCGGCCGCGCGGGCACCGCCGAGGTAGTGCCACAGGCCGGTCTCGTGACCACCGAACGGACCCAGCCAGACGGTGTAGGACAGGATCGCCAGACCGCCGGGCCGGGTGACCCGCAGCATCTCCGCGCCCAGCTGCCAGGGCCGCGCCACGTGTTCGGCGACATTGGACGACAGGCACACGTCCACGCTGTGGTCGGCGAACGGCAGCGCCAAACCCGAGGCCCGCACGAATTCCCCCGGCCCGCCGCGGCTGATATTGGCGGCGTGCATCTCGGCCGGGTCGGGTTCGACGCCGACGTAGTTCCAGCCCGCCTCGGTGAATGCCGCCGCGAAGTAGCCGGGACCCCCGCCGACGTCCAGGATGGTGTGGCCGCGGTGGTCCGAGGGCCGGGCGGCCTGCCACAGGTCGCCTACCATCGCCGCAGTGTCTGCGGCCAGCGCACCGTAGAAGCGGCCCGGGTCGCTTTGTTCGTACCGGAACTCTCCGAGCAACCGAGTCGATCGGGCCAGGGTTGCCCGCCGGGCGAACAGGTCGGTGACGCGCATCGACGCTCACCTTGCCAGATATAGGGTGGGACGGATGTCTGCTCCCGTTCGCTCCGTGCTGCTGTTGTGCTGGCGCGACACCGGCCACCCCCAGGGCGGGGGCAGTGAGACCTACCTCCAACGCATCGGCGCACTGCTCGCCGAATCGGGAATCGACGTCACCCTGCGAACCGCCCACTACGACGGTGCGCCGCGCAGCGAGGTCATCGATCGGGTACGAATCAGCCGCGGCGGCGGGCACTACACCGTCTACATTTGGGCCGGGTTGGCCATGGTGGCTGCGCGGCTCGGGCTCGGTCCGCTGCGGCACTCGCGCCCCGATGTGGTGATCGACAGCCAGAACGGCCTGCCGTTCCTGGCGCGGTTGGCTTTCGGGCGTCGAGTCGTCGTGCTGGTGCATCACTGCCACCGCGATCAATGGCCGGTTGCCGGACGTTTCCTGGCCCGGTTCGGTTGGTTTGTGGAATCCCGCCTCTCCCCGTGGCTGCACCGCAACAACCAGTACGTCACGGTGTCGCTGCCGTCAGCACGCGACCTCACCGATCTCGGCATCGACCCCGCCCGGGTCGCCGTCGTGCGCAACGGTCTCGATGAGGCGCCGCCGAGCACACTGATCGGCCAACGGTCGGCGACCCCGCGGGCGGTGGTGCTGTCTCGGCTGGTGCCGCATAAGCGGATCGAGGACGCCCTGGATGCCGTTGCGGTGTTGCGTGCCCGGATGCCGGACCTGCACCTCGACGTTATCGGCGGCGGCTGGTGGCAGGACCGCCTGGTACGGCATGCCGAACGGTTGGGGATCGCCGATGCCGTCACCTTCCACGGCCACGTCGATGACATCACCAAACACGCTGTGGTGCAACGCTGTTGGGTTCATGTGCTGCCTTCAGCGAAGGAAGGTTGGGGCCTGGCGGTTATCGAGGCGGCCCAGCACGGCGTGCCGACCATCGGTTACCGATCCTCCGGCGGCCTCAATGATTCCGTCGTTGACGGGGTGACCGGACTGCTGGTCGACGACTACGACGCACTGGTGCAACGCCTCGAGCAACTTCTCGGTGATGCCGTACTGCGTGCGGAGCTCGGCGACAAGGCCGCGGCGCGCAGCCAGGAATTCTCCTGGCCACAGAGCGCGGCGGCGATGAGCAGTGTGCTGGAGACTGTGCACGCCGGCGGCCGCGTCAGCGGAGTGATCTAGATGCATGCCGCACGTCCCGGGCTGCTGGAGTACATCGCCTACTGCTACGGCAAGGTGCTGCCCGCCGAGTACGACGACTGGGTGCGTAACGATCTAGCCGGTAGGGGTGCGCGGCGGCGCAACCTCATTCGCGTCACTATTCCGGCGGTACTGGTCATCGCACCGTTGTGGCTGATCCCGGCCACCCTCGGCATGCATCTGGCGATGTCGGCCCTGCTGCTCATCCCCTGCGTCTACTTCGCGCACGCCCTGGACAAGATCTGGCGCGCCCACCGGCTGCGGCAGCACGGCCTCGATCCCGAACTCGTCGACGAGGCGGACCGACAGCGCGATGCCCACATCCACGAGGATTACCGCCGACGCCACGGTCACTCTGAAGACTGAGGGCGCCGTCTCACCGTCACGCCGCCCAGTACCGTCGCGCTGAGAACGAGCATCCCTGCCCAGATCAGGTGGGCCACCATCGCCGCATTCCGTTTCCACTGCGGTACAACGGGACTGATACCGCCGACCCGATACAGCGTCAGATCGGCATCGGCATAGTCGACCGGCAGCGGTGTCAGTGACTGCGCCCCCGACTCGGTGACCACCCAGCCCACCCCGGCCGCGGCCAACGCCGCGCGGTCGGCGCCCTCCGACAGCAACCGCTGCACCTCGCGGGCACGGTCACCTTCGCCGGCGACGGTGCGCCCGGACACGAGGAGATCGCCGGTGGACAAAACGTCGGCGCGAACCCATCGGGACAGCGGGTCCAGTACCGGCGCCGGCCCCGCCCAGCCGAATCGCCGCATGGTTTCCGGCGGCAGCACCGCGACATTCTGCGGATCGGTGTTGATCCTGGCTGCGACCGCGGCCCAACCCTGCGGATAGTGCACCGGAGTGAGATTTCCGCCGACCCCCCAGGCGAGGTCGGGCAGCACGGCGATCACCGCGGCGGCGCACACCGCAGCACTGACACCGGGCCTCATCCAACGGCGCAGGGTGACTACTGCGCCGGCGCCGGCCAGCGCGTAGCCCGGCATCGCACACGCCACCCATTTCTGACCGTCGCGCAGCACAGCCAATCCAGGCAGCCCGTCGACGAGCACACGTGACAGCGCCAGGCCCGGCCCGGTGGCCATCGTCGCCACCAACAGCACACTCACCGCCGCCAGAACCAGCAGCGGCTTCACCGCCGGGCGGCGCAGCAGTGCGGGAATCCCGCATGCCACCACCGCCAGCAGCACCACTGTCGCCACCAACGCCCACACCGTTGTCCGCGAATGCGGCACCGCCTCGGCGTTCCAGATGCCGCCCAGGCCGGCCAGGCTGCCGAGGGTGCCCAGACCCGGTTCGGCCCGGGCTGCGAACGGCGCCAACCCCGCGGACTGGGATCCGCCCAATGCGCCGCCCAGCGCCGAGGCGGTCAGCCATGGCAGGGCCGCCAGCACGGCGACGACCACGATCGCAGCGCCGGCCCGTATCCGGCCGACACCGCCCCCGGGAACCGCCAGGCACACCAGTGCGACGGTGGCCGCGAGCATCAGGCCGGTCGGGGTGAGTCCGGCCAACGCGATCCAGAACACGACCGCCGCCCACGCCGAGCGCTCGGCCGGCCCGGTTCTCAGCCGCACCACGGCCGCTGCCACCCACGGCAGAGCGCCGTAGGCCAGCAACAGGCTCCAATGACCCTGTAACAGGCGTTCGGCGACATAGGGGTTCCAGATCCCCACCGTCGCGGCGACCAGTTGGCCCGGTACGCCGGCGTCGGGCAGCAGTTGTGCCGCCAACCGGGCCGCACCCCAGCCGGCCAGGAACAGCCCGGCTATCAGCACCGCTTTGACGACCACACCACCGTCGAGGATCGCCGATAGTACGGCGACGGCGAAATCCTGCGGCACCGCGCGCGGAGCGGCTTCACCCAGACCAATCGCAGAGTCGGACAGATAGGACTGCGGTGTCGAAACGGCGTCCCGCAACAGCAGGTACCCCGGTGTCAGCAGCGGTGCGGTCACAGCCAACGTCAGCGCGAAGGCGTAGCCCGACGGCACCCATCGCAGTGTTCGGCGGTGCGCCACAGTCATCGATGTCACCGCTGCGCGGGTGGTTGCTCCGGTCGCCGGGTGGGGATCTTCTCGGTCGGCGCCTGCGCGGCGGGCATGGGACCGGTCTCGTCCTTACCGAAGATTCCCAGTTCGATATCGTCCTCGCCCGGCCCGGCCAGTGCTGACTCGACCCGCACGCTGAACCACGCCAGCAGGCCCGCGCCCACCAGGGCGACCAGACCCGCGGCGGTGAAACTGATCGGCAGGATGCGCGACCACAGCGCCACCCGGTCACGCTCGTCGCGGGCCGCAGCCACCTGTGACTCGACGGTCTGTTCGGTGGACGTCACCTTGTAGTCGGCCAGTGCCATCTCGGGGTTGAGCGGATCGCGGGCGTAGTAATGATTCGCGTGCTCCTGCGCCTTGACCACGACTCCGGTGACCGGGTCGACCCAGAAGGTGCGCTGGGCGGCATAGAACCGCGTCATGGTGATCGGCTCGTAGGGGTCGCCCGGTAAGCCCCACAGTTCTGCCCGCGCCGTGACCTCGCCGTCTTCGTTCCGGTCGTAGAGCGAGGCGTACTTGATCGGGTCGACGAGCTTTCCGTCGGCGTCATAGCCGACGTTCTGGGTGAACCGATAGGTCGTCAGCCCGTTCACATCGTCCTCGCCGTCGTAATTGGCGTCGAAGGGCTTCTGTGCGATCGCGTCGAAGAAGGGATATGACTTCTTCTCTGTGTTGAACGGGAACCGGTAGGCAAGGCCCTCATGCGGCAGGGCGATGTTGGTCGACGGCTTATCGTCATCGAACGTCCGTGGCTTCTGCACTGAGCCGCCCGGACGCTCGTCGTCGGACACCGCCTGCGCGGTCCTGCGGTTCAGTGTCACGGTGTCGACCATGGCCAACAGCAGTCCGTTCTCCTGCTGCCTGTCGGTGCGCCGGACGGAGGTGCCCACCTGCAAGGTCACCACCTGGGCATTGGCGGGGGTTTCGACGGTGATTGCCTGCTGGGAAACCAGTGGGACGTCGTTGTCGATGACGAATCGTGTTGCCGACAGCGAGGCCGGGTCCAGAGCCGTCCCGGTGCCACTGCTGACGAGGGTCTCGTCGATGTCGAGCGGGATCTTCTCGATCTTGCCGGCGGTGTAGGTGGTCAGCAGTACCGCGGCGGTCAGCAGTGCGGCTCCCAGGCCCATGACGGCCAGCGCCACGAGACGTAACACGCTTGCGCGGTTCACGCTGCCCCGGCCTCCTCAGTGCTGTCTTGTAAAAAGTGCTGTCCTGAATAAACGGGCTGTCCTGTAAACGGGATTGACCCTAACAGCAGAAACGAGGCCCAAACCGCCCGCCGCATGGATTCTGCTCGACCCGCTATCGCGGGCGACCCCGGCACCGGCACACTGATTGCCATGAAACCCGAGTCCGAGCAGGTCGGTGGGACCCGGGGCTTCCTGCCGGCAGTCGAGGGTCTGCGGGCCTGCGCGGCCATGGGTGTGGTGCTTACCCACGTCGCCTTCCAAACCGGCACGTCGGGCGCGGTGGTGGGCCGATTGCTGCACCGTTTCGACCTGGCTGTTGCGGTGTTCTTCGCGCTGTCAGGTTTCCTACTGTGGCGCGGACATGCGGCGGCCGCACGCGGATTGCGCCACCGGCCCGCCACCGGCCACTATCTGCGGTCCCGGCTGGTTCGCATCCTGCCGGGTTACCTGTTCGCCGTGGTGGTGATCCTGACCCTGCTGCCCGAGGCCAACCACGCCAGCCCGACCGTGTGGTTCGCCAATCTGACACTCACCCAGGTGTACGTGCCGCTGACATTGACCGCCGGACTCACCCAGATGTGGAGTCTCTCGGTGGAGGTCAGCTTCTACCTGGCCCTGCCGATCCTGGCCTGGCTCGCCTATCGGCTGCCGTTGCGTGCCCGGGTACCGGTGATCGCTGCGGTGGCGGTGATCAGCCTGGGGTGGGGGCTGCTGCCCATCCACACCCCCGCGGGGGTCAACTACCTCAACTGGCCGCCGGCCTACGCGTCCTGGTTCGCGGCCGGGATGTTGCTCGCCGAATGGACAGTCAGCCCGATTGGCTGGGCGCACAAGCTGGCCCGCAACCGGCCAGCCATCACCACGATCGCAGTGGTGGCCTACCTCATCTCAGCATCGCCGCTGGCCGGTCCTAAGGATCTGGTTCCGGCCACGCTCGGTCAGTTCGTGGTGCGCACTTCGATGGGGGCCGTCGTCGCCGGCGCGCTACTGGCTCCGCTGGTACTCGATCGTCCCGATACCCCGCACCGGATTCTGGGCAGCCCGGCCATGGTGGTTCTCGGTCGGTGGTCCTACGGGCTATTCGTCTGGCATCTGGCGGCATTGGTGATGGTCTTCCCGATGGTGGGAAAGTTCATGTTCAACGGAAACTTCTTCGTGGTGCTGGGTCTGACGCTGGTACTCGGATTCGCCATGGCAGCAGTCAGCTACGCGCTGATCGAGTCACCGTGCCGGAATGCGTTGCGCCGCTGGGAATACCGGCGGGCTCAACCGGGCCGGGCAGACGGACGCCCGTCGGTGCCGGTGCCTCCGCTGGACAGTTCGGTCACCGATGCGCCTGAGCCTTTAGCCGCGCGATAACTTCATCGCGCTTGAGCCTTTAGCCGCGCGATAACGTCATCGCGCACTGCGGTGCGGCGCGCCTTTCCAGCGTCATCGCGCAGTGGGGTGTCAACGAACTCCACGCTGCGCGGCACCTTGTATTCCGCGAGCCGCTCGGCCACGAACGCTGTAACGCCGGCTTCGTCCAGTTTGTTTGCCTGGGTGTGAACCAGTGCGTGTGGAACCTGCCCGAGGTCCTCGTGTGGGATACCAACCACCAGACACGACAGCACATCCGGATGCTCGGACAGTGCGTTCTCGATCTCCGCCGGGTAGACATTGCGGCCGCCGACGGTGAACATATCGACCCGGCGGTCGGCCAGGTACAGATACCCGTCGACGTCGAACCAGCCCAGGTCGCCCAGCGAGTCCCAGCCGTCACGGTTCTTGGCGGTGCTGCCGATGTAGCGGTAGGTCGGTCTGCTGCCGGGGCGAGGACGCAGGTAGATCTCACCGACTACATCCGGCGGACATTCGTTGCCGTCGTCGTCGAGCACCTTCATCTCTCCGGACACCACCCGGCCTACTGAACCGCGATGGCTCAGCCACTCAGTGCCACTGATGAACGTCAGTGCTTGAAGTTCGGTGCCGCCGTAGAGTTCCCACACCACCTCCGGGCCGAGAATCTCGATCCAGGCTTCCTTGATATGGGGCGGGCACGGTGCGGCCAGATGCCACCACCGCCGCACCGACGACAGGTCGAAGCTGCCCGGATCGGCGCGGTAGACGGGTAGCAGCCGCTGCATGATGGTCGGTACGGTCGCCAGGTAGTCGACCCGGTACTCGGTGATCAGTCGCAGGAACTCGAGCGGGTCGAAACGCTTCATCAGCACCAGGTGCTGGCCCGTCGCCAGCGCCATGGTGGCCGACGTGAATCCGGTGTTATGGCTCAGTGGCACCGACACCAGCTGGGTGTCGCTCGGCAGGTTCCCCATCATCGCCGCCACCAGTGCGCCTTGAAAGCGGCTGTCGGTGCCGGCCTCGATCAGCTTGGGGCGACCGGTGCTTCCCCCCGATGCCATCGACTTCAGCGACGGTGACACCGCCTCGGGCAATCGGGCGTCGGACAGCTCGGTGCGGGGTGTGAAGTCGCCGGAGACCGAGTGCACCTTCCCGCGCGGATCAGGCCGACCGACCAGCAGCGCCCGGGGCATCAGATCCAGCAGGTCGGCGTACTCGGTGTCGGGTAGCCGCGATGACAGCGGTTGCGGAATAGCACCGAGTTTCCAGGTTGCCACCACCGCCTGCACCCATTCAATCGAGTTCGGCAGGGCGATGGTGACGTAATCGCCTTGTTTCACGCCGAGTTCGGCATAAGCCCGCGCCAGCCGATTGGTGATCGACTCCAACTGGCCGCGGGTCACCGTGTGCCCGTTGTGCGTGACCGCCGGGGCATCGGGGGCCTGGGCTGCCAGTTGGCTCATCTGCATCCCGATCGACGCAACGGGTTCCAGGTCCGCCACTAGTAGGCGCCCCGGTGGCCGAGGATATTGCGGGGGTTGTCCACCAGCATTGTGGTGATCTGTTCCTCGGTGACGCCGCGCTGCCGCAGTGCCGGCAACACATCGTTGTGGATGTGCAGGTAATGCCAGTTCGGGAGGACAACGGGCAGCGCGGCCTCCGGAAGCCAGTCGATGAAGCAGGACGCGTCGTGAGCCAGGACCATTTTGTCGGCATGGCCGCGTTCACACATTTTCGCCACGGTGTCGACCCGGTCGTCGAAACTGAGGATGTTGTCCAAACCAAAGCGGTCCATGCCCAGATAGGACCCAGCCGCGATCAGTTCCGCCAGATAGTCCAGGTCGGTGGTGTCGCCGCTGTGCCCGATGATCACCCGGCCGAGGTCGACGCCCTCCTCGGCGAAGATGCGCTGCTGATCGAGGCCTCGTCGGGAATGCGCATGGGTGTGGGTGGTGATCGGCACTCCGGTCGCACGGTGCGCCTGGGCGACCGCACGCAATACCCGTTCGACGCCGGGCGTGAGCCCCGGTTCGTCCGTCGCGCATTTGAGGATCGCCGCCTTCACCCCGGTGTCGGCGATGCCCTCGTTGATATCCCGCACGAACATGTCGGTCATGGTTTCCGGCCCGTTGAGTGCGGTGCCGGGTCCGCTGAAGTGGAAGTACATCGGAACGTCGTTGTAGGTGTAGACGCCGGTGGCCACCACGATCTTCAAGTCGGTTCGGGCGGCCACCCGCTGGATCCGGGGAATGTAGCGGCCGAGTCCGATAACGGTCGGATCGACGATGGTGTCGACGCCGATCGCTTTGAGTGCGTTGAGCTTCTCGACCGCGGCATCCTCGCGGGCCTGGTCGTCGCCCCAGCCTTCGGGGTAATTCGCCATGATCTCCGGGGACAGGACGAACACGTGCTCGTGCATGAGCGTGACACCCAGATCGGCGATCGCGATCCGGCCACCAACGGTTTCCACTTCGGACTGCTGCGTCATGAGACGCACCCTACGGCGAAGGGGTTGCGGTGTGATCTTTTTCGGGCAGCACCGAGGCGGCCAGCGCCGCGACGGCGACCAGGGCCGGCAGTTGAACCCAGGCAGAGTGTCCGATGTAGCCGTCGACCGAGCGCCACGGGTACCGCGCGAGCAACGCTCCGGCCAGAATCAGTCCGGCCGGAGCCACGGCCAGAGTCAGCCGGTCGAGAAGATCTCGTCGGTGCCGCAGCAGGTGGGCGGCGATCAGTGCCGCGCCGAATACCGCGATACCTCCCACCCCGGCGATCACCGCGCCCGCGGCCACCAACCCGATTGTGGCCGTGACAACTGGTGACCAGGGCCCCGCCGGTTGCGTCGGCGACACCGGTCGGCGTGCCGGTATCAGCGCGAGCAGCAGCAGCACCGGCAGTAGCGCAAGCCCGCCGATCAGTCCGGCACGGTAGGTGGAGTTTGATTCAAAGCTCACGGTGATGGTGCCCTGTGCGCCCGCCGGCACCACCCAACCCTGCTGCCAGCCGTTGACGATCACCGGTGTCAGCGTGGCGTCGTCCGGTGTGTGTGCGACCCAGCCGGGGTTCACACTTTCGGGTACCACCACGACCCGGGTGATGGGTGATCGCGTGACCTCGATCGTCCGGCGGTCCGATGTCCAGCCGGTGATCTGTGCGGGAGTCGTTGGTGCCGTGATGATTTCGGCTGCCAGTGGTCCGTTGAGCTGCGCACCGTCGACGATGAACGCCGGACCGGGACTGATCAACAATTCCTGGGTTCCGGCGCGCAGCGCGATCGGAGCCGGATCACATGCCTGTGCTGCGATCGGATTGCCCGTCAACAGCGCGTCCACCGTCGTGGACACCGAGGTCTGCACAAACCGGCCCGACACCGCGATCACCGGTCCCTCGCCGCACGGTATCTCGATCGTCCTGGCGCGGTTGGTTGCCGCGTCCGCGGGGGCGATCGGTGCGCCGTCCGAACCCAGCGCGCTGACCTCGGCCAGGCCCGGTGGTTTGAGTTGGTCGAAACCCAGCGCGGTGCGGTCGATGATGTCATCCCAGTCCAGCAGGCTGATCCGGATGGTGTCGGTGAACCGGGGGTGTAGTGACACCGTCTGCTCTCGGGCATCGGCACTGAGCCGGCGAACCTGGGGGCCGTCACCGAGGTCGACGGCGATCATCGTCGGATGGGTGGGCAGTTCTGAAGCGCTGGCCATCAGCCGCAGTCCGGATACCGCAGTGGGACTGGGCAGTGTCATCGTCAACGTCGGCGAGGATCCGCGCTGCACCGCATTCTGCTGCGCCGTCCACGAGGTGCGCGGGTCACCGTCGGTGGCCGCGTAGGCAGATCCCTGGACGTCGATGAGGTCAGCGTCGCCGCGCGCCCGGGTGCGGTCGGGTTGGGCGATCAGATCTGCCAGGCGCGGCCCCTGTCTGGCGCGTACCCAGACAGTCGGGGTGACGTCGACCGGGGCGGGCACACTCAGCGTTCGGCTCAGCGTCACGGGCTCCTCGGGTGCCACCGCCATCGAGGCCGCACAGTGCACGTCGTCGGCGGCGTCGGCACAACCGTCCCGGCCGAGCAGTTCTGATCCCAGGTCCCAGGCCGCCACCTCGGACCCTCTCGGCGGTGCCGGTACGACGACGGTGTGGCGAAGGTCGACGGGATGGGCGAATCCGGATGCGTCGTACTGGGTCACCGACAGTTCGGTGATGCCGAACTGCACGCCGGAGGACCCGTCGTCGGTGCCCACCGCCGTGATCCGGACCCACGGGGTTTCCCCGTAGGGCAGCGCCACGGTCAGCGGAACGCCCGGTTGATCGAAGCTCACGGTGCTGGTGCCGTTGACGGTGGACACCTGGAGTCGGCGTACCTGTGCACCGACCGCGGTGGCACTCGGTGTGATGGTCAGAGTTGCGTTGGTAACCGGACGGTCGAAGTCGATCTGCAGCCACTGTCCCAGTGCCGGCTGCAGCGAGTTGGACACCCACGCCGTGGCCGGGTCGGAGTCGACCGCGGCAACCGGGGAACTCGCTGGCGCGACCGTGGGAAGCGCGGTGGCATCCGATGACGAACTCGAGGCGCTCAGACGTCCACCCGACCACTGACCCTGTGTCAGCGCGGCGTCCGGTGCTGGATAGTCAGGCACCCGGTTGAAG
The DNA here is from genome assembly GCA_049315425.1 of Mycobacterium sp. GTDB lineage: Bacteria > Actinomycetota > Actinomycetes > Mycobacteriales > Mycobacteriaceae > Mycobacterium. Next base: position 15,361 of record JBMOKE010000004.1, read on the forward strand.
GTGTCGCGCCGGTCGCCGGGGGCCCTGATGGCCGACGAATGGTCGTCGACGCGGCCGTAGTCGGTCTCGCGGTCGGCCGGGGTGTCGGTCACGATCACGCCGCGGCCGGGTGGAGTCGACAATCCGGCCCGTTGCGCGTCGGAGGTCAGCAGCATGGGTCCCAGCGGGGCCAGGCCGAGCAGGCGCCGTCGTTCGTCGATCCGAAGCAGCGACTCCGGGCCACCGTCGACGCGCACCATCTCATTGGCGGAACTGAGATAGGGGCTACCGGGATCGCCGGTGCCGACGGGTTGGACCCGGTAGATCTCGATTGCGGGGAACCGGGGCCGCAGGCCGCTGTCGCTGACGAAGCCTTCCACGGTTCCCGGCCCGACCGGTTCGCCGAACTGCGCCACCTTCTGCAGGCCCGGCGATCCGCTCACTGCCCGGTGCACCAGCAGCGGTCGCGCCGAGCGCGAGGTGTCGGGGTCGAGGTCATTGCGTACCACCACATAGGAGATGCCCTGGCGGGCCAGAGTGTCGGCCAGTCCGGCCGATCCTCGGCCCGCCGCCATCAACCGCTGCACCGAATCCAGTGCCCGGATCGTCTGCGGCGGTGTCAGCGGGATGGAATCGCGCACACCCCAGGGGAATTCGCCGAGAACCTGTAGTGGTTCGTCGTGGGTGTTACCCCAGACCTGGTTGGCGAACGGAGCTCCGGGAACCACCAGTACCCGCCCCGTTGGGTCCTGCTCGGTGAGCCAGTCGGCGGCCTGGTGCCAGTAATCCGGGATGGCGCGGAAGGCCCCCGGCGGGGTGAGGCGACCGGTCCAGGCCAGTGAGGTCGCGACCGCCAGCGCAGTTAACACGACGATCCCCACCGCTATTCGCCTATCGTTCTCGGGATGCGCGAACCCGCGGACCCACACCGGTCGGGAGACGCTGCCGGGCAACGGGATTCGGCCCAGCAGATGAGCAATTCCGAGCACCAGCGGTATTCGGATGGCCGGCTCGATCTTGTGCACGTTGCGTAGCGGCGCCCCGGCCGCGTCGAGGAAAGTCTGAACCGCATGAGCCAGCGGCGAGCCGAGTCCACCTGAGTAACCGGCGGTCAACAGCACCAGTCCGATGATCAGCATGGTCACCAACCGACCGCGAGCCGGCATCGAGCGCAATGTGAGTCCGGCCAGTCCGCCGGCGGCGACCAGTGTGGTGGCCAACACCGCAACCGGCTGAGACACCAGCGACGACGCCGCGGTTGTGTCGGGCGCTACGAACGGCGTCCAGCTGGATGTTCCGCGCAGCACTTCAATCAGCGATGTCCACTGGGTCGTGACGCCGGATGATTCGATGAAGTCCAGGAACGGCGGACTGACTCGGCCCAGCAGAACCAAAGCGATCACCCACCACGTCACCGCGAGCACAGAGGTCAGTGCCCACCAGGCGGTGAACCGACGCCACAGCGGGTCGGGCCGATGACAGGCCCACCAGATGAGTGCGGGCAGACATGCGGCCAGGCTGGCAACAGCGTTGACCGCACCCATGAGCGCCAGCGCGAGTCCTGCCCGGGCGGCCAGTATCCGCAGCGACTGCGGGTGGCCTTTGAGCGCCAGTATCACCGGGAGCAGCACCCACGGCGACAGCATTATGGGCAGCGTCTCGGAGGAAATCGACCCCAGTGTGGTCAGCACCCGGGGCGACAGAGCGAACGCCACCGCGCCGACGAGCCGCGACGTGCGGGTCCCGATGCCGAGGGTCTCGGCTACCCGTAACAGCCCCCAGCATCCCGCCGTGAGGAGTACCGCCCACCACAGCCGTTGCGTCACCCAGCCGGGCACCCCGAGTGCGTGCCCCAGCAGAAAGAACGTGCCGTGCGGAAACAGGTAGCCGTAGGCCTGGTTCTGCACCTGACCGAACGGCAGGTCGCTGTTCCACAGGTCGGCTGCCCGGGCAAGGAAGCGCAACGGGTTGGCAGTCAGATCCAGTTTGGTGTCCGGGGCGATCAGCCCGGGCGAGGAGGCAAAACACAGCGCGAGCGCGGCCAGGAAGATCCCGGCCAACCACCGACGCGACAGCGGCGATCCGATGGTGGTGTCCGCCGCGGCCGTGGGCGGGGCGACGGTGCTCAGATTAGCCGCGGTTGCCGTACTCGACGCGGTTGAGCACCGATGAGGCCGGGTCGCCGGGCGACAGGGGCGGCTTGGTGTCCTGCTGAATCATCAGGGTCACCCCGAATACCGAGGCGGCCCCGAGCAGCAGACCGACCAGAATGGAGGCTCCCGCCGGCACGACGAACCGGGTCATGATCGGCACTCCTTGCGTTCGCTGGAACTGGCCAGGTCGGGTTCAACCCCGCTGGTGAACCTAGCACGGGCGCGCGCCCCACCGACGGTGCGTTGGACTCCGGCGACGGCCATGACAGCGGCCATGACAGCATGGGGGAATGGTCATTCGCCTGCTCCCGGTCCGCGCCATTGCGGCATTGACAGCCCTACCGCTCGCGCTGGCGGCCTGCTCGTCGCCGGCCTCCCGCACCGCATCGGCACCCGCCACGGAGGTCAGCGCCGCGCAATCCGACGGCGTTACCGCGATGGCCGGGCCCCTCCCGGCGCCGTCAGCCCCGGCGCCGCCGTTCTGCGGTGACGTGGCGGCGCTGTCGACCCGCGACAAACTCGCCCAATTGCTGATGGTCGGCATCAAGAACGGGGCCGACGCTCGAGCGGTGGTGAGCAGCTATCACGTCGGCGGCATCATGATCGGGAGTTGGACCGACCTGTCGATGCTGACCGACGGCACCATCAACGACATCTCCAACATCGGACCGCTGCCGCTGGCGGTCAGCGTCGATGAGGAGGGGGGCCGGGTATCACGGCTGTCCTCGCTGATTGGCGCGGCACCCTCGGCGCGCACCCTGGCACAGACCCAGACGCCCGAGCAGGTCTACAACCTGGCGCTGGCACGCGGTCAGCAGATGCGCGGCCTGGGTATCACCGTCGACTTTGCTCCCGTCGTGGACGTCTCCAACCAGGGCGCCGACACCGTCATCGGTGACCGTTCGTTCTCCAATGATCCCGCGACCGTCACCACCTATGCGGGAGCGTTCGCCCGCGGCCTGCGCGCCGCCGGTGTGCTGCCGGTGCTCAAGCACTTCCCCGGCCACGGTCACGGCTCCGGTGACTCGCATACCGCGGGTGCGGTGACCACCCCGCCGCTGTCCGATCTGATGACCAGCGATCTGGTGCCCTACCGCACGTTGACCACCGAGGCCCCGGTCGCGGTGATGATCGGCCACCTCGAGGTGCCCGGGCTGACCGGCAACACCCCGGCCAGCCTCAGTGCGGCCGCGGTGAACCTACTGCGCAGTGGCGGCTACGGCGGCCCCGGCTTCAACGGACCGATCTTCAGCGACGACCTGTCTTCGATGGCCGCGATCTCGTCGCGATACGGGGTGGCCGAGGCGGTGCTGCGCGCCCTGCAGGCCGGTACCGACGTGGCCCTGTGGATCACGACCGCCGAGGTTCCCACGGTGCTGGACCGGTTGGAGAAGGCGGTCAATGGCGGTGAGCTCGCGATGGCGGCAGTCGAGGGTTCGGTGCTGCGGATGGCCGGCATCAAGGGCGCCAGCGCTCGCTGCGGCGGCTAGTCATGGCCGGTGGAGCCGGTGGAACCAAGCGGTTGCCGCGAGCGGTGCGCGAGCAGCAGATGCTCGATGCCGCCGTACAGATGTTCTCAGTCAACGGCTACCACGAGACGTCGATGGACGCGCTCGCCGCCGCGGCCGAAATATCCAAGCCGATGCTCTACCTGTACTACGGCTCCAAGGAGGAGTTGTTCGCTGCCTGTCTGAGCCGAGAATTGAGCCGCTTCGTGGAAGCGGTCCGCGCAGACATCGATCTCAAACAGAGTCCGCACGAGTTACTGCGCCGCACCATCTTGTCGGTGTTGCACTACATCGATGCCAATCGGGCGTCGTGGATCGTGCTCTATACCCAGGCCACCAGTTCACAGGCGTTCGCGCAGACCATCCGCGAGGGTCGGGAGAAGATCATCGACCTGGTGGCCCGGCTACTGGAAAACGGCACCAGAAATCCCGAGCCGGACAACGATTTTCACATGATGGCGGTGGCCCTGGTCGGGGCCGGGGAGGCTGTCGCAGCCCGGGTCAGTGTCGGTGACGCCGATGTCGACGAGGCGGCGGAACTGCTGATCAACCTGTTCTGGCGAGGCCTCAAAGGAGCGCCCGCACCGACCCGGTGAGGTGCGGGTAGCCCTTGGCTAGATCGCGCAGCGTGATATCCCAACCCTGCTCCACCCGGTCGATGTATATCCCGAGTTCCGACGGGAGAAACACCGGCTTGCCGAACCTGACCGCATAGCTGACGGCGTCGGGAAGCTGTCCTTCGATATTGGCCAGAACTGCTGCGGCACTGAACATCCCGTGTGCAATCGGACGTGGGAAACCGAACACCTTCGCCCCGAGCAGGCTGGTGTGGATCGGGTTGTGGTCGGCGCCTATCGAGGCGTAGCGGCGGATCTGCCGCGGGGTGATTCGCAGAGTGGCGCCTGCTGGTGGCAGCTTCTGCGCCTGTGGCGGCTCCGGCTTGGACTCCTCGGACAGACTGGTTCGCTGCTGATGTAGAAAGGTCGTGACCTGATCCCAGGCGGGCTCGTTGCCGACCGACACCCGGCTCACCACATCAACCAGCAGACCTCTGCGGTGTTCGCGGAGATTCTCCGCATGTGTGCAGATACCAACGGTGTCGGTCACCGCGATCGGCCGATGCCGGGTGATCCGGTTCTCCATGTGCACCGCGCCGATGGCCGCGAAGGGGAAGTCGAAGCCGGTGACCAACTCCATCACCGCCGGGTAGGTCAGCACGAAGGGATAGGTCAGCGGCAGGGTGTCGCTATAGCGCAGGCCGGTGACCGCGGCGTAGGCGGCGACGTTTGCACGGTCGATCGCGACGCCGTCGACGGTGAGTGTTCTATTCGGCAGCCGATCGCCGCGGGGTATCAGCGGAAGCGAACCGATGGCCGCGCGCAGAAGACTATTCAGGGCCATCAGGCTCCCAGCATGGCCTGGCCACACACCCGGATCACGTTGCCGGTGACGGCGTTTGAGGCCGGGCTGGCAAAATAGGCGATGGTCTCCGCGACATCGACGGGCTGCCCGCCCTGATACAGCGAGTTGAGCCGGCGGCCTACCTCCCGGGTGGCCAGCGGTATCGCGGCGGTCATGGCGGTCTCGATGAATCCGGGAGCCACCGCGTTGATTGTTATGCCCTTTTCGGCCAGTGCCGGCGCCAATGCCGCAGTGATGCCGATCATGCCGGCCTTGGTGGTGGCGTAGTTGGTCTGGCCCCGGTTGCCCGCGATCCCCGCCATCGACGACAATCCGATCACCCGGCCTCCGGTACCGATGGATCCGTTGTCCACCAATCCTTCGGTAAGCCTCAGCGGGGCAAGCAGATTCACCGCGACCACCGCGTCCCATCGCGCGTCATCCATGTTCGCCAGCAGCTTGTCGCGGGTGATTCCGGCGTTGTTGACGAGGATGTCGGCTCGTCCGCCATGGTGTTCGCCCAGATGAGCGGTGATCCTGTCGACGGCATCGGGCGCGGTGACATCGAGTGCCAGCGCGGTCCCGCCGACTCGCGCCGCGGTCTGCTCTAGGGCCTGCGCGGAATCCTCAATATCGATCGCCACCACATGGGCGCCATCACGGGCGAAAACTTCGGCGATGGTGGCTCCGATCCCGCGTGCCGCACCGGTGACGATCCCGACCATGCCGGCCAGTGGTTTGTTCCAGTCCGCGGGCATCGACGAATCAGCGGATCCGATGGAGAACACCTGCCCGTCGACGTAGGCGGACTTCGCCGACAGGATGAACCGCATCGTCGACTCGTAGCCGGAGGCGCCCGCGTTGGCACCGGGGGAGACGTAGACCAGTGCGACGGTGGCGCCGCGACGCATCTCCTTGGCCAACGAGCGGGTGAACCCTTCGAGGGCCCGCTGCGCGATGTGTTCGTGCGCGTCGGCCACCTCATCCGGGGTGCTGCCCAGCACGACGATACGAGCCGACGGCCCGAGGTTGCGCAGCAACGGGGTGAAGAACTCGAACAATCCGCGCAATCCGACGGGTTCGGTGATGCCGGTGGCATCGAAGACCAGACCGCCGAAGGTGTCGGCCCATCGCCCACCGAGGTTGTTTCCTGCAACGTCGTAGTCATCGGCAAGTGCTGCCCGCAGGGGTTCGGCCAATCGGCCTTCGCCGCCGACCAGCAGTGGGCCGGACAGTGGCGGATCGCCGGGCCGGTAGCGGCGCAGCGTCTCCGGTGCCGGCAGGCCGAACTGCTTGGCCAGGAACGACCCCGGCGCGGATGTGATCACCTGGGAAACGAGGTCGGAAGCCACGTTCGATAACGTACGCCAGATGGCAACAACGAACCGTCGTAGGGTCGCCGTGCTCGGTGGCAACCGCATTCCGTTCGCGCGATCGGACGGCGCATACGCCGAGGCGTCGAACCAGGACATGTTCACCGCCGTGCTCAGGGGTCTGGCCGAGCGCTTCGGCCTGGATGGCGCGCGACTTGACGCGGTGATCGGCGGCGCAGTGCTCAAACACAGCCGAGACTTCAATCTGATGCGCGAATGCGTTCTGGGCAGCCCACTTTCGCCGTCCACGCCGGCGTTCGATCTGCAGCAGGCCTGCGGAACGGGTCTGCAGGCGGTGATCGCCGCCGCCGATGGAATTTCGGCCGGCCGATACGAGGTTGCCGCGGCAGGTGGTGTCGACACCACCTCCGACGCCCCGATCGGGTTGGGCGACAACCTGAGACGCTCACTTCTTGCGGTACGTCGGGCGCGTTCGACGGTTGATCGAGTCAAGCTGGTTGGCCGGTTACCGGCCGCACTGGGCGTTGAGATCCCCACCAACGGTGAGCCGCGCACCGGGCTGTCCATGGGCGATCATGCCGCGATCACCGCGAAGCAGATGGGCATCAAACGAGTCGACTCCGACCAGTTGGCCGCGGCCAGCCACCGCAATATGGCGGCCGCCTACGATCGCGGTTTCTTCGATGACCTCGTCACCGGGTTCCTCGGTCTGTACCGCGATGACAACCTGCGGCCGGATTCCACCGCGGAGAAGCTCGCCACGCTTCGGCCGGTGTTCGGGGTGAAGGCAGGTGATGCAACCATGACCGCCGGTAATTCCACGCCGCTGACCGACGGCGCCTCGGTGGTACTGCTGTCCGGCGAGGACTGGGCACAGGCGCACGGACTGAGTCCGTTGGCCTACTTCGTCGACGCCGAGACCGCCGCGGTGGATTACGTCACCGGCACTGACGGGCTGTTGATGGCTCCCACCTACGCCGTGCCGCGCCTGTTGGCCCGCAACGGATTGGGTCTGGGGGACTTCGATTTCTATGAGATCCACGAGGCCTTCGCCTCCGTGGTGCTATGCCATCTGCAGGCCTGGGAGTCGGCGGAGTACTGCAGGCAACGGCTGGGCCTGGATGCCGCGCTGGGTTCGATCGATCGGACCAAGCTCAATGTCAACGGTTCGTCATTAGCCGCCGGTCACCCGTTTGCGGCCACGGGCGGCAGGATCGTCGCCCAGTTGGCCAAGCAACTGGCCGAGAAGAAGGCGCGAACCTCGGCGCCGGTGCGCGGGCTGATCTCGATCTGCGCGGCGGGTGGACAGGGTGTGACGGCCATCCTGGAAGCGTGAGGCTGGGTCCCGGGATGTCCTAGAAGGCGGCTTCGTCGAGCTCCATGATCTCGTTGTCCACCGTCTCGATCACCTGCCGTGTACTACTGAGCAGCGGCAGGAAGTTCTTGGCGAAGAACGAGCCGACCGCGATCTTGCCCTCGTAGAAGTGCACATCGGCCGTGGTGGCGCCGCCGGTGTCCAGCGCCTCGATGGCCGTGGCGGCCTGGCGCAACAGCAACCAGCCGATGACGAGGTCGCCCACGCTCATCAGGAACCGAACCGACCCGAGGCCCACCTTGTAGATGCTCTTGGTGTCCTCCTGCGCGGCCATCAGATAGCCGGTCAGCGCTGTTGCCATGCCCTGGACATCCTCGAGCGCCTTGGCCAGCAGTGCGCGCTCGGTCTTGAGACGTCCGTTGCCGGATTCGTTCTTGACGAACTCGCCGATCTGGCCGACCACGTAGCCCAGCGCCACACCCTTGTCACGAATGATCTTGCGGAAGAAGAAGTCCTGTGCCTGGATGGCAGTGGTGCCCTCGTAGAGCGAGTCGATCTTGGCGTCGCGGATGTACTGCTCGATCGGGTAGTCCTGGAGGAAGCCGGAACCGCCATAGGTCTGCAGGCTCTCGGTGAGCTTGGCGTAGGCCTGCTCTGAGCCGACACCCTTGACGATCGGCAGCATCAGGTCGTTGACCTTGACCGCCAACTCGGCGTCCACTCCGTGAACCGCCTTGGCAACCGCGGTGTCCTGGAAGGTCGCTGTGTAGAGGTACAGCGCCCGCAGGCCCTCGGCGTAGGCCTTCTGAGTCATCAGGCTGCGGCGTACGTCCGGGTGATGCGTGATGGCGACTCGAGGCGCGGCCTTGTCGGTCATCTGGGTCAGGTCAGCACCCTGGATCCGGCTCTTGGCATACTCCAGGGCATTGAGGTAACCCGTCGATAGCGTGGCGATTGCCTTGGTGCCCACCAGCATTCGGGCCATCTCGATAACGTCGAACATCTGCGCGATGCCATCGTGTACCTCGCCGACCAGCCAGCCCTTGGCGGGTACGCCATGCTGACCGAAGGTCAACTCACAGGTGGTCGAGACCTTGAGGCCCATCTTGTGCTCGACGTTGGTGACGAAGGCGCCGTTGCGCTCGCCGGGTTCGCCGGTCTCGAAGTCGAACAGGAACTTCGGCACCAAGAACAGCGAGAGTCCCTTGGTGCCCGGGCCGGCACCCTCGGGGCGGGCCAGCACCAGATGGAAAATGTTCTCGAACAGGTCGTCGGCGTCCGCGGAGGTGATGAACCGCTTCACGCCGTCGATATGCCAGGAGCCGTCGTCCTGCTTGATCGCCTTGGTGCGGCCGGCGCCTACGTCTGAGCCTGCATCCGGCTCGGTCAGCACCATGGTGGAACCCCAGCCGCGCTCGGCGGCGAAGACTGCCCATTTCTTCTGTTCTGCGGTACCCAGCTTGTGGAGAATGCTGGCGAACCCCGCGCCGCCGGCGTATATCCAGACCGCAGGGTTGGCGCCGAGAACGTGCTCGGCGAGCGCCCAGACGATCGCCCGGGGCATCGGCATCCCGCCGAGTTCCTCATCGATGCCGACTTTGTTCCAGCCCGCGTCGATCAGCACGTGAACGGACTTCTTGAATGACTCCGGGAGTGTCACGGAGTGCGTCGCCGGATCGAAGACCGGCGGGTTGCGGTCACCCTCGACGAAGGAGTCCGCGACCGGCCCCTCGCAAAGCCGCGCCATCTCACCGAGCATCTCCTGCACGGTGTCGATGTCGAGGGCACTGAAATCACCCTCGCCGAAGGCCTTGTCGAGGCCGAGTACCTCGAACAGGGTGAAGACCTGATCGCGGACATTGCTCTTGTAGTGGCCCACTATTCCTCCTCGGTGAGAACGCCACTTTCGGGTTGGGTACTGACCCTGGGCTGGGTATCTTCACAAAAGTTACCCGTCGGTAACTTAAAATATATACCGGCTGCACTTTTAAGGGCAAGCTTGTGTGACGAGGTACACCCGGGCAGCCGACCAAACGGAGGCCTCCAGCTGCCTCCTGCCCCGACGGCGGTCCGGGATCAATTGAAGTGGGTTTCGAACGTGATTTGTCCGCTTAGTACGCAGGTCAACCCGTTTGCGTCCCCCCAGCTATCTAGCTAGAGTCAATTTCCGCGTAGCTCGAATTTCGCGGTCGAACTGTGTGCGCGAGCGACCCCAACCCGATTCTCGTGGATCTTGCGGGCGACGCGGTCATTCCCGCGCCCGACAAGAAGGACTCCTTTGCGTATCGCACCAGCGACACCGGTCGCCATCGTCGGTATGGCCTGCCGGCTTCCCGGCGGCGTGGACTCTCCGCAACGCCTGTGGGAGGTGCTAATCCGCGGCGAGAATTTCGTCACCGAGGTTCCCGCCGACCGCTGGGACTGGGAGCCCTACTTCGACCCCGAGCCTGGGGTTCCGGGCCGATCGGTGTCGCGTTGGGGTGGGTTCTTGGAGAAAGTCGGCGGGTTCGACTGCGATTTCTTCGGAATGACTGAGCGTGAGGCCACGGCGATCGATCCCCAGCATCGCCTGGTACTCGAGTCGTCCTGGGATGCTATTGAGCATGCCGGTATCGATCCGGCCGATCTGGCTGGCAGCCGTACCGGTGTCTTCGTGGGCTTGACCGGCAACGACTACGAGTTGCTGTCCGCTGACTGCGGCGCTGCGGAGGGCCCCTACGGATTCACCGCGACAAACATCAGCTTCGCCTCCGGACGAGTGTGTTACGCCCTGGGTCTACATGGCCCCGCCGTCACGGTCGACACGGCGTGTTCCTCCAGCCTCGTCGCCGTGCATCAGGCGTGCCGAAGCCTGCATGAGGGCGAGAGTGACCTCGCGCTCGCAGGTGGGGTTTCGGTGACGATGGAACCGCGTAAGTCGGTCGCCGCGTCTCTGCAGGGCATGCTCTCACCGACCGGTCAGTGCCACTCCTTCGATGTGGCGGCCGATGGATTCGTGAACGGCGAAGGCTGCGTGATGCTTCTGCTCAAGCGGTTGCCGGACGCGGTTCGTGACGGTGACCGGATCCTGGCTGTGATCAACGGAACCGCGTCGAATCAGGACGGACGAACCGTCAATATCGCGACACCCTCTGAGGAGGCCCAGACCCAGGTGTACCGCGATGCCATCGCGGTCTCCGGGGTAGATGCGGCCACCATCGGCATGGTTGAGGCGCACGGCACCGGAACGCCGGTGGGTGACCCGATCGAATACGCCAGCCTTGCAAGCGTGTACGGCATTGAGGGACCCTGCGTGCTGGGTTCCATCAAGACCAACTTCGGTCACACCCAATCAGCCTCGGGCGCACTCGGACTCATGAAGGCGGTTCTCGCCCTTGAGCACGGTGTCGTTCCGAAAAACCTCAACTACACCGAGCTCCCCGAAAAGCTCGCTGAGATCAGCACGAATCTATTTGTGCCACAGGAGAACACACCGTTCCCCGAGAAGGACGGTAGCCCGCGACGCGCGGCCGTATCGGCCTACGGTATCTCCGGCACCAACGCCCATGTCATCGTCGAGCAGGCACCGGCGACCGCCGAGAACGGTGGCTCGGGTAAGGCTGCCGATGCCGATGAGCTGTTGTTGTTCCCGCTGTCGGCCTCCTCGGCGGAGCAGGTGTGCGTGACGGCGGGTCGGCTGGCCGACTGGGTCGAGGGTTTGGGGTCCAACGGCCCCGGACCGGACATTCGGCTCTCGGACCTGGCCTACACGCTCGCGCGCCGCAGGGCACACCGCCCGGTGCGCACCGTGGTCAACGCCAGGAACCGTGACGAACTGATCGCCGCATTGCGTGAGGTCGAGCACAGCGAGCTTCCGTACCCGGCGGCTGTCGGGATGGACGACCGAGGCCCGGTGTGGGTGTTCTCCGGGCAGGGTTCGCAGTGGGCCAACATGGGCGCCGACCTCCTGGCCGGCGAACCTGTCTTCGCGGCGACCATTGCGGCCATTGAGCCGATCATCCAACGCGAGTCGGGCTTCTCAGTCACCGAGGCGATGACGGGCCCGGAGACTGTGACGGGGATCGACCGCGTCCAGCCGACGATCTTCGCGATGCAGGTTGCCATGGCCGAGACGATGAAGTCCTATGGCGTGCGGCCAGGCGCCGTCGTCGGCCACTCGCTCGGCGAGTCCGCTGCTGCAGTGGTGGCCGGAGGACTGTCGCTCGAGGACGGATTGAAGGTCATCTGCCGCCGTTCGCAGTTGATGAAGCGGATCTCGGGTAGCGGCTCGATGGCGGCAGTGGAACTCCCTGGACCACAGGTCCTTTCAGAGCTGTCGATTCGCGGGATGGATAACGTGGTGCTCTCTGTTGTCGCCTCGCCCACATCGACGGTCGTTGGCGGCGACACCGGGTCCATCCGTGAATTGATCGCGGCCTGGGAGAAGAACGACGTGATGGCGCGCGAGGTCGCCGTGGACGTGGCCTCGCACTCGCCGCAGGTCGAACCGATCCTGGAGGATCTCCTTGAGGCGCTCGCCGATCTTGAGCCACGCGAGCCCGAGGTTCCCTACTACTCGTCCACACTGTGGGATCCCCGTGATCAGCCCACCTTCGACGCCGATTACTGGGCTGACAACCTGCGTTACACGGTGCGGTTTGCTTCCGCTGTCCAGGCCGCTCTCAGCGACGGCTTCCGGGTATTCGGTGAGCTCGCCCCGCATCCCCTGCTCACCCACGCGGTTGAGCAGAACGCCGCCAGCCTCGACATGCCGATCGCAGCGCTGGCCGCGATGCGTCGCGAACAGGATCTGCCACTGGGGTTGCGCGGCTTCGTCGCCGACATCCACGCCGCTGGCGCGGCCGTAGATTTCGAGAACCTGTTCCCGACCGGAGCTCTCACCGACGCGCCACTTCCCACGTGGACCCGTCGCGATCTGATCCTCAACAGGGACAGTCATGATCAGGCCAATCAAGGCGGCTCCGTGTTGGCCGTACACCCCTTGCTCGGGGCACACGTCCATCTTGCTGAGGAGCCGGAGCGCGACGTCTGGCAGGGCGAGGTCGGAACTGAGGCACACCCCTGGCTTGCCGATCACCAGATCCACGACATCGCTACGCTTCCCGGTGCTGCGTACTGCGAGATGGCCTTGACCGCTGCACGTATCGCCATCGGCGCTGACAGTGAAGTCCTGGACCTCCGATTTGAGCAGACGTTGCTGCTTGATGAGGAAACGGAAATCTCTGCGTCGGCGACGCTGGATTCGCCGGACAAATTGACGTTCGTCGTGGAGACCAGTGACGAGAGCGGACGGACAGGGCGTGCCCATGCCGCACTACGTGGCGTCGAGGACACCCAGGAGCCTCCGGCTTATGATGTCGAGGCGCTGATGGCCGAGCATCCGTCTCGCACTGACGGTGAGGACGTGCGGAAAGCCTTTGACAGCATCGGGATTCAGTACGGGCCGGCTTTTTCCGGATTGCGTGCCGTTTACACCGCCGAAGAAGACGTCACGACGATCTTCTCCGAGGTGGCGCTTCCCGGCTCGATCCGGGCGCAACAATCCGCGTACGCAATCCACCCGGCCCTGCTCGACGCCTGCTTCCATTCCGTGTTCGCCCATCCGGCCATTCAGGACGCAGGGCTAGGCGGCCTTGTGCCGGTCGGCGTCCGCCGACTGCGTCTGTTCCACCAGGCACGCAATGCGCACTACTGCCTGACCCGGGCCGCGCTGACTGCCAACGGCGATCTCGAAGCCGATATCGACGTGATGGACGAAGCAGGTGTCGTTCTGCTCCGCTTGGAAGGGTTGCGGCAGAGTTCCTCCACCGACGGTATGGACACTGACCGCCGCACTCTCAACGAACGTCTGTTGACGATCATGTGGGACAAGCGCGAGTTGCCCGATACCACCCAGAGTGGGACCTGGCTGGTGCTCAGTACCTCTGATGACGCTCAACCGCTGGCGCGACACATCGCCGAGGCACTCACTGCGGGAAGCGAACAGCCCGGGACGATGGCCAGTGGGCAGCACGAACAATTCAGCGACGCCGCTAAGTTCCGCGCCAAGCTGGGATCGACCAGTCTTGGCGAGGGTTTCACCGGTGTAGTTGTGGTCACCGCGCCGCCCGCGCCGGAGACCGGTGAAGCCGCCGCGCACCTAGGCCGCGACTACGTTGGACAACTGGTCACGATCGCGCGAGAGTTGGCCGAGCTGCCGGGCGAGCCGCCGAGGCTCTACCTGGTGACTCGGAATGCCTCGACGGTTGAATCTGAGGAACTGGCGAATCTGGAACAAACTGGCCTGCGGGGTCTTATGCGGGTCATCGACTCCGAGTATCCGCACCTTAGTCCCACAACGATCGATACCGACGGCATCACCGACCCGGCTTTGATCGCCCGTCAGATCAGCAGTGGGTCCGAGGAGGACGAAACCGCGTGGCGCGCGGACACCTTGTATGGCGCCCGCATGCTGCCGGGCCCGCTCAACCCCGATGACCGTCGCTCGACTGTGGTTGACACCGCCAGCGGCGGCATGCGGCTGGAAGTCCGCAACCCCGGAGACGTGGAGTCGTTGGAGTTCAACGCATTTGATCGCGTTCCGCCGGAAGCCGGTCAGATTGAGGTCGCGGTGACCGCGTCGAGCATCAACTTCGCGGACGTTCTGGTCGCTTTCGGTCGGTACCCCACCTTTGAGGGCTACCGGCAGCAGTTAGGTATCGACTTCGCCGGTGTTGTGACCGCGGTCGGACCGGGAGTCACCGAGCACAAGGTAGGCGACCACGTCGGCGGTATCTCGCCGAATGGTTGCTGGTCCACGTTCGTGCTCTGCGACGCCCGGCATGCGGTCACACTGCCGGCTGGTGTTCCCGTCGAGGAGGCCGCGGCAGTGCCCGCCGTGTCCGCCACGGCCTGGTACAGCCTGCACGACCTGGCCCGAATCACGTCATCTGACAAGGTCCTCATCCACTCCGGCAGCGGTGGTGTCGGGCATGCGGCGATTGCGATAGCGCGCGCGGTCGGATGCGAGATCTTCGCGACGGCGGGCAGCCCGGAGCGGCGTCAGGTACTGCTCGATATGGGGATCGAACATGTCTACGACTCGCGAAGTTTGGACTTCGCCGACGAGATCCGCCGCGATACCGACGGATACGGCGTCGATGTCGTTCTCAACTCGCTACCCGGTGCGGCGCAACGGATCGGACTGGAGCTGCTGGCATTCGGCGGGCGGTTCGTCGAGATCGGCAAGCGGGACATCTACGGCGATACCCGGTTGGGATTGTTCCCGTTCCGGCGAAATCTGTCGCTGTACGCGGTCGACCTAGGGTTGCTCACCCACAGTCATCCGGAAACGGTGAACCGGGTGCTCACCACGGTCTATCAGAAGACGGCAGAAGGGTTACTCCCGCTTCCGCCCACCACGCACTTCCCGATCACCGATGCGGCTGCTGCCGTCCGGCTCGTCGGCGGCGCCAAGCACACCGGCAAGGTGTTGTTGGATGTGTCCCACCACGGTGAGACCGAGGCTGTGCTGCCGCCCGAGCAGGTGCCGGTATTCCGGTCCGACGGGGCGTACATCGTCACCGGTGGGCTCGGTGGGCTGGGGCTGTATCTGGCTGAAAGTATGGCCGCGCGCGGTTGTGGGCGGATCGTGCTCAATTCGCGGTCTGCTCCTACTGCCGAAGCCCAGGCCGCGATCGACAAGATGAGGGCCGGTGGAGCCGACGTGCAGGTCGTTTCGGCCGATATCGCTGATCTGAAAACCGCCGAGTTGCTGGTCGCCGTGGCTACTGAAACCGGCTTGCCGGTTCGCGGTGTGCTGCACGCAGCCGCAGTGGTGGACGATGCCACCCTGATCAACATCACTGATGATTTGATCGACCGGTGTTGGGGGGCAAAGGTCTACGGTGCATGGAATCTCCACGATGCAACGATTAGCCAACCTTTGGATTGGTTCTGTCTGTTCTCATCAGCCGCTGCGCTGGTCGGATCCCCTGGTCAGGGTGCCTACGCGGCGGCCAACAGCTGGCTGGATGGGTTTTCCCGGTGGCGTCACGCTCACGGTTTGCCCGGTACGTCGATCGCGTGGGGTCCGTGGGCTCAGATCGGTCGCGGCACGGCTTTGGCCGAGGACGTCGGGGTCGCGATCAGTCCCGAAGAGGGAGCCCGGGCCTTCGAAACGCTGCTGCGCTACGACCGTCCTTACGCGGGCTACGCCCCGCTGATGGGAACGGCCTGGCTGACCGCGTTCGCCAAGCGCAGTAAGTTCGCCGAGGCCTTCCAGTCGGCGGGCGCCGGTAAGGGCGACGGAGGCAAGTTCCTTTCCGAGTTAAAAGTCATGCCGCGCGCGGAGTGGCCCGGTGCGATCAGACGACTCGTCTCCGACCAGATCAGTCTGTTGCTACGGCGCTCCATCGACCCTGATCGCCCTCTGTCGGACTACGGATTGGATTCATTGGGCAACCTGGAACTGCGCACGCGCGTGGAGGCTGAACTCGGAGTGCGTATCAGCCCGACGCAGATCACCACCGTTCGTGGCTTGGCGGATCATCTGTGCCAGGAACTGGAGGAGAGGGAAGGTATATCCGGGGCTGCCGGTTAGGCTCCCTGACCCCGGCTCGATGGTGTCGCGCGGAGCACGACGATCAGGGCCGCGCCCAGCATCATGATCACGCCGACCACCCACATGCCGGCCCGGTTGGTTCCGGTGAGGTCGCGCAGTGCGCCGGTGGCATAGGGGGCGGCGAACCCGCCGAGATTGCCGACCGAGTTGATCAGCCCGATCCCGCCGGCGGCTGCGGCGCCGGTGAGGAATCGGGACGGCAGTGCCCAGAACACCGGCAGTGCGCTGAAGATACCGATCGCCGCGATCGTCACCAGCACCATCACCCCGATCGGGTGGTGCAGGTACAGCGCGATCGGGATGGCCACCCCACCCATGAGCAACGGGAGCGCCACGTGCCATACGTGTTCGCGGGTGCGGTCGGCGTGCCGGGACCACAGGAACATTGCCACTGCGCCGAAGGTGTAGGGGACCGCAGTGATGAGGCCGACCTGCAGCAGCGATAACTGCACTCCGAAGGTCTTGGTGAAGCCGGCCACGATCGAGGGCAGGAAGAACGCCAGGGCGTAGAGCCCGTAGGCGACACCGAAATAGACCACGGCCAGTGCCCAGACCCGCGGGCTGGTCAGCGTGCGGCGAAGCGGATACCGGTAGGCGCTGCTCACGTGGTGATCTTCGGCCGCGAGTGTCTCGGTGAGCCAGCGCCGCTGGGCGTCGGTCAGCCAGTGGGCGTCGGCCGGCCGGTCGGTGAGATAGAGCCAGCAGATCACACCGAGAACCACTGCGGGCAGGCCGACGGCGATCATCATGAACCGCCACCCGGCGAGGCCGAAGGCACCGTGCCCGGTCTGAATCAGCCAGGCGCCCAGCGGGGTTCCGATTGCTGAGGCGATGGGAACGGCGAGCATGAAGACGCCGACGACGCGCGCCCGGTAGCCGGCCGGGAACCACTGGCTCAGATAGAACACCACGCCGGGGAACAGGCCCGCCTCGGCGACGCCGAGCAGGAACCGCAGCGCCAGCAGTGTTGTGGCGTTGGGCGCGAACGCGATCGCGACGGCGACGATGCCCCAGGAGACCGCGATACGGGCCAGCCACCGCCGGGCACCGAAGCGGACCAGTGCCAGGTTCGACGGCACCTCCACCAGCAGGTAGCCGATGAAGAAGATGCCTGACGCCAGGCCGAACATGGTGGCCGACAGTTGCAGATCGGCGCTCACCTCGGCCTTGGCGATCCCGAGGTTGGTGCGGTCGAGGTAGTTGACGAAGTAGAGCGCCATCAACAGCGGCACCAGTCGCACGGTGACGCGGCGCAGCGTCCCCTTCTCGATTGAATCTGGATCAGTCGACATCTGTTCTCCCATTGACGAGATAGTGCGTGGCCAGGCCGACGAACTCGCGGGCGATCGGCGACGGCAGGCCAGTACACGATATTCGGCGTTTCCGGCCGCGCCTACAATTCGGGTAGACCAGGAGGCACCCCACATGATCAGACCGCACAACCCCAACCCCGAGTTCGTGCTCGGCCTGCCGCTGATCAAGTCGCTGGATCTCGCGGCTACTCCCAAGACGTCGGCCGACCGCAGGCCGCGACACGTCGTTGCGCACTAACCCGGTCGAGCGCCCGGTCAGTGAATCGACCGGTTCGGCTGTCGCTGGTCGGCGTTCGCGTTGGTCGTCGTGGCGGGCGGGTGCCGACGACGGCATGATGGGGATCGCGCTGCTGGCCGGGTCGGCGAACGTGATCATGCAACTTGCCCGTCCGGGTGTCGGGTACGGCGTGTTGGAGAGCCGGGTGGAAAGCGGTCGCGTGGATCGTCATCCGATCAAGCGGGCACGAACCACCTTCACCTATCTCGCGGTCGCCAGCCGTGGTACCGAGGAGCAGAAGCAGGCCTATCGCCGGGCGGTGAATCGCGCTCACGCCCAGGTGTATTCGACCGACGCGAGTCCGGTGGCATACAACGCGTTCGACCGGGACCTTCAGTTGTGGGTTGGCGCCTGCCTCTACAAGGGTGGTGTTGACGTCTATCGGACCTTCATCGGCGAGATGGATGACGAGACGGCCGATCAGCACTACCGCGACGGCATGGCCCTGGCAACGATGCTGCAGGTGCCGCCGGAGATGTGGCCGGCCGACCGGGCCGCCTTCGACCGGTACTGGCAGGACTCGTTGGACCAGATCCACATTGACGACACCGTGCGCGAATACCTGTACCCGATCGCGGTGTCCCGGGTGAAGGGTGTCCGCCTGCCCGCTGCGGTACAGAAGTTCAACGAGAGCCGTGCACTTCTGATCACGACCGGGTTTCTGCCGCAGCGGTTCCGCGATGAGATGAAGCTGGGGTGGAGTCCGGCCAAGCAGCGTGAGTTCGACCGGCTGATGAACCGCATCCGGGTGGCCAACAATCTGGCGCCGCGCTTTGTGCGGGCCTTCCCCTTCAACGTGCTTCTGCACGATGTGAATTGGCGTATCCGAACCGGACGTCCGCTGGTCTGACGTTGCCGCGTCGAGGAGTCAGCGACGGGCCGGATCGTCCGCGTCGGCGGTGCCCGCGCCCGGCGGGATGATTCTCTTGGCGGTAACCGGTTTACCCTCAACCTTTTTGATGACCGTTGGCGCAATCGGTGGTGAGGTGATGCGGCCCTGAACCGGTGACCCGTTACGCACCGGAGGCACCGACACACGTTTGGTATCGGTCTTGGCGTCCCTGTCCGCGCCGGCGCCGTGCATGGCACCGGGTGGAATCATCGGCACGCCCGCCATACCGGCTGCCGGAGACGAGATGGTCGGAACCGCACCCGGCGGTGCGATCCGCGAGACCGGCGCCGACGCCGGCGAGGTACCGGCCGACGCCACGGGCGGAAGCAGTCCGGTGGGAGTGGTGTTCGCCAGTCCACTGCCCGCACTGCCCGCACTGCCCGCGCCGGCCCCGCCATCGAAACCGCCATCAAAACCGCTATCGAAATCACCATCGCTGAGTGCATCGGTATCAACACCCGTGATCGGGTCGCCGATCGGGAGATCTGACGCACCGGCCGCCTGGTACGCCTGGGCGATCTGTTGTGGGATCTGAATCAGTGGTTGCAACGCACCACCCAGTGCACCCGTGAGCGCGCCGGCGATACCCGAAATCAACTGCGGGATCTGCTGGGCCATCTGGATGGTCGAATCCTGTCCTGCAACGCCGTTCAACTCAGAGGTTGCCTGTTGATCCTGGCCGGCGAACGTGTCGGCGGCCAGGATCGCCCCGGCCTCCCGCTCGGCCTGTCCCGCGACGCTGTCAGTGCTGTCCGATGGATCGTCGGCGTTGGCCGCCAGGCCGAGCACGCGCAGCAGTTGTTCGATCGGGGTGAGCCCTGCCACCAGAGGATCCGAGGCGATGGGCGGCGGCGCCACGTTCACCCCGGCAGCCTGGAGGTACTGAGTGGTATCGGCGTTCAGTTGGTCGCCGCTCATGGGCGTGCTGCTGCGGTGTCCGCTGAGGTATGCGCTTGGAACCAGGCGAAGTGGTAGTCGGCAAGTGTCTTCTCGTCGTTGATGAGCGCGTCTACGGTGGCTAACAGCTGCCAGTTGGCTACGTCTGTGGCACTGACGGCGGCGGGGTAGCTGTCCAGGACGGCGTGGGCCACCGCGTTGAGGTGATCGCGTAACAGGGCTACTTCAGAATCCAGACAACCCGTGCGCGCAACGGTGGCCATGGCCACCGTGTGTGCCATGCGCGGCAGCCCGCTGCGCCACCTGGTCGCCCGAGTCAGTTCCCAGCCCAGGTCGTCAACCGCAGTGGTTCGCCGGGCATCGATCGACATCGGCACCGCCTCGCCCGCCCCGCAGGCAGTGTCATCATCGGGTGCATAGGTTTCCATCACCGTCACGTGGCCGATCAAGGTCTGCAGATCCCCGCTCCGGTGACCCGGTTCCAGCACCCGGACTCCGGCCGGAAGGTTGATATTCGGGGGAATCCATCCGCTCGCCAGATCAGTCACCAGGACAGTGCTGCCATCCTGGCGATCGCCAATTGCCCACCGCAACGTGGGTTCCTGATGTGCCACCGCGTCCAGGAGCCGGCGCAGGCGGGTCCTGGCGGCCGAGAGCGCGGCGACGGTGCCCGTCGCGGCGAGCGGTCCGCGAGCTACCGACGTCCGGGCAAGCGCTGGCGCGGTGGCGGCGTTCAGCGGAGCCGATGCCGGTGTCGCCCCGGGGGTGGCGGTGGGGCTAGCGGTGGGTGGTGGCGCGACTGTGGTGACCGCCGGCCGGAGGTCTGTGCCATAGCGGGGCAGCGGCCCGGCGGCAGCCACGGGGGTGTTGGTCGGCGCGGATACCGGCGTGGTGGGGGAGCCCTTCGGTGATGCGGCGACTGCGGCGAGTAGTGCGCCGGCGGCTGCTGTCGGTGATGTTGCGAGTACCTCGGCCGGGGTATCGCTGTGGGACTCGCGGATCGCATTCACGGCGCCCGTGGTGAGCGCTTCGGTGCCCGCCGACAGCGGTGCTCCTGCAGAGATACCGGAAGCCAGACTTTCAGCGAGTGATTCTGGGGACAGTGCGGGCTCGCTGCCCGTCGGCGCGGTCACCATGGCGCTGACTTCAGCGTGGATGAACTCCAGATTCGGCGACCCGAATGCGCGTTCCAGAGTGACGCCGTGGGATCGCGCAAACTGCCGGGCCGACATCGCTGCCTGCCCTGTCGCCAAGACCGACTGGATCGCATCGCACAGATTGGCACTGCACGTCGCGGCTTTGACGTTGGCCTGCTGGTGTGCATCAGTCACGGTATGGACGATTGCGCTGATCTTTTCCGGCCCCGGGTCGCCTGAGTCAAGAATCCTGCGGATCGCGGAGTTTCCGCTCCCGGCAATCGCCGCCAGGTCCGTCCGCAGTTCAGTGATCCACTGGTGCGCGGACGTGTAGGAGGTGTGTTTGGTGAGGTTTCTCGCAGCGATATCGCGTGCGCCCGATTCACCGAGTCCGAATGATCGGCGTGCGCTGTCGGCGGTCAGTCCTTCCTCGGTGGCCAGGATGCCGGTGCGAACCGACCGCAGGATTTCGGCATAACCGTCATAGGCCGATCCGAGCGCAGCACGGTCGGCGGCGGCTGCACTGAGGATGGCAAGTGACCCCGAACGCGGCCACTGATGGCCGACAAGGAGTTGTGACCATTCGCCACTCGGCAGATCCGCCATGGCGCGGATCGTATCGACGTGGTCGCCTGTGCGGTATTCACCACAACCGGCGTCTGCCAGCGCCGAGTCGAACCGTGGCCGAACCTTTACTTGACCCCCGCTGAGCCATCCCTGGACGATGAGGGCATGCGCCGAGTAGTGGTATCGCTGAGTGCTGCCGTCAGCGCAGCGCTGCTGGCCGTTGCGTCGGCACCACCGGGTGGGGCCCAAACACCGTGGTTTGAGGCCACTGTCGCCAACGCCACCCAGGTGCTCTCCGTCGTCAGCACGGGGGGGTCCACCGCCAAGATGGACGTCTGGCAGCGCACCGTCACCGGCTGGGAGCCGGTCGGCACCGGGATCGGTGTCCACGTCGGTGCCAACGGTATGGCGCCCCAGGCCCACGACGGCAATATGGCCACACCGATGGGGGTCTACAGCCTGGACTTCGCTTTCGGCACCCAGCCCAACCCCGGCGGCGGCCTGCAGTACGTGCAGACGACACCGGACTACTGGTGGTCCAGCGAGGGCCCGACCTACAACACCATGCAGGTGTGCAAGAAGGCCGACTGCACGTTCGACACCTCACCGGCCAGTGGCACCGAGAACCTCTACATCCCGCAGTACGCACATGCAATCGTGATGGGCGTGAACAAGGAGCGCATCCCCGGCAACGGTGCCGCTTTCTTTGTGCACACCACCGACGGCGGGGCGACCGCCGGCTGTGTATCCCTCGACGACGACACCTTGGTCAAGATCATCCGCTGGCTGCAACCCGGCGCCGTGATCGCGATCGCTCAGTAGCCGGACCGGCGCTCAGGCCAGCGCTCAGGCGATTGCTCAGGCGATCGCGGCGCCCGGCCGCACCTTGAAGTTCAACCCCTCCACGGATTGCGATACGTCATAGGTGCGGTCGTATCCGGTCGCACAGATCTTCCAGCCGTCGGGCGTCCTGCGGTAGCGGTCGTGGTAAAACCCCGCCCCGAAAAGCATGAAGTTGTACTCCGGCACGATCACGCGGTCCTGCAGGTACCAGGTGGCCGCGCCCTCGTCGCCGTCCACGGTGATCTCCGGGTGGGTCACCCGGTGTTCGGTGATTACGCCGGCCGGCATTGACGTGCGCATGTACTCCACCAGGTCGGTGCGATTGGTGAAGTGATGCTCCTTACCCAGCGATGAGCCGTAGTCGCCGACGATGTCCTCGGTCAGGGTCTCAGCGAAGTCGTCCCAGTGTTTGGTGTCCAGAGCCCGCAGGTAGCGGTATTTCACCTGTTTGATTGCTTCGATCGCGTCCACATCAGCCATGCCCGACATTGCAACACACCCATCCGTTCTGGACTAGGTTTTGACGGGTGAGCCAATCCCCGAGTCGCTTTTCTGCGCTGTCCCGCGCTGAACTGGCCGTCCTGGTGCCTGAACTTCTACTGATCGGCCAACTGATCGACCGATCCGGAATGGCTTGGTGTATCCAGGCTTTCGGCCGCGCGGAGATGGTTCAGATCGCGATCGAGGAGTGGGCCGGTGCCAGCCCGCTCTACACCAGGCGCATGCAGAAGGCACTGGGATACTCCGGCAACGACATCATCACCATTTTCAAGGGTCTCCAGCTCGATATCGGAGCCCCGCCGCAGTTCATGGACTTCCGCTACACCGTGCACGACCGCTGGCACGGCGAGTTCCACCTCGACCACTGCGGCGCCCTGCTCGATGTGGAGCCGATGGGCCCGGACTACGTCCAGGGAATGTGCCATGACATCGAGGACCCCACCTTCGACGCGACCGCGGTAGCCACCAATGCGCGGGCGCAGGTGCGCCCCATACATCGGCCTCCACGCACGCCGGCCGACCGGAAGCCGCACTGCGCGTGGACGGTGATCATCGACGAGTCCTACCCGGAGGCGCGCAGCATCCCGGCGCTGGACATCGTCGCCGAAACACGAGCGGCTCAGTGGGAACTGGCAGCGATCGACTCGGCCGACGGGGGACGGGCCGACGGGGGACGGGCCGATTACTCCGGACCCCTGTTGTCTGACATTGATTTCGCTGCGTTCTCCCACTCAGCCCTGGTTCGCATCGCCGACGAGGTATGTCTGCAGATGCATCTGCTGAACCTCTCCTTCGGTATCGCAGTGCGGGCCCGCGCGGCCGGTAACACCGAACTGGCCACCTCGATTTGCACCAAACAGCTCACCGGTATCGCCGGGGT
The DNA here is from genome assembly GCA_049315425.1 of Mycobacterium sp. Taxonomy (GTDB): domain Bacteria; phylum Actinomycetota; class Actinomycetes; order Mycobacteriales; family Mycobacteriaceae; genus Mycobacterium. The sequence continues at coordinate 38,959 of JBMOKE010000004.1, forward strand.
GGCCGCCGAGCGTATCCGGCGGGCGCTGAAGTTGCCCGCGGACATCGCCGGCCTTGCCGGTGTGCTGCGCGTGCATCCGCTACTGAACCCGGCGGGTTATGTGGTGGCCGAGATCGCCGACGGACGGCTGCACGTGCGACCCTCGCCCGCACATGACGACGCGGCCTGGATCTCGCTGTGTTCACCGGCTTCGATTGGGCCTTTGCAGGCCATCGCTACCGCCGTGGATCCCCGCATCGTCGTCCGTGTGGAGGGCACCGACACCGACTGGACCGCCGAGTTCGAGCTGACCGATACCCCGGGCAAAGAGTCACCCGAAGTCGAGGTGACCAAGTTCAGCCTGGGTGCCACCTTCGAATTCCAGCCGCGCCGCTCCCTGCCGCTGACCGTGGTCTAGCGCGGCGCCCGGCTCAGTGCATCACGGCAAAATGGCAAAGCGTCCGCCTCCGATCGGACGCAACACCTCGAAATGACGACGGTCGAGGGTGAGGATCTGCGTCGTGTGATGTTGGTCGGCCAGAACGGCGATGGATGCGTCCGCGAGTCCGATGTTGAGGTCACGGTACTTCTCGATGATGGCGGCGGCACGCTCCAGACCGTCCGCATCGAAATCGGCCAACTGCCATGCTCGACTCGATAGTTCGCGAAGAACCGCGAGTTCGGCGTCTACTCCGATACGCGTGGCGACGAGATAGTCGAGTTCGGCCACAACGTACGGCGAGACGACGAGGACCCCGTCGGCGTGCTCGTCGATGACATGGGCCACGGCCTTGTGATCAGGTTCGCGGCTATTGAAATAGGCGAGTAGCGCACTGGTGTCGACGATCACTTCTGGCCGAAGCCCTCGAGTAGCTCGTCGCAGTGTTGGGCTATCGCCTCGGAGTGCGAGAACAGGCCGCCCCTGGGTCGCGGCTTCGTCTCGCCGACGTTGGCGCGAATTGATTCCCGGATGACATCTGCCTCGGAGACTCCGCGGCGACGCGCGGCATTTTTCACCGCTGTTTTGAGGTCACGCGGGAGGTAGATTGTCGTTTTCTCCATCTCCACAGGAGTATGGTACCACCGGTGGCACCATATGTAATTCAATGAGGCCGCGCTGCACTCGTCGGTCGGCCGGAACCGGTTTCGCTGGCGGCTTATGCCGAACGCATCGACACCGGCAGCAAACCCGGCGCACACTGGCGGGTATGGAAAACAACGGGCCGTTCGGCTTCGACCCCGAGGACTTCGACCGGGTCGCGCGCGAGGCGGGCGAAGGCCTCCGGGACGCCTTCGGCCGGCTCTTCACCAGTTCGACGCAGGGCGCCGGTTTCGGAGCGCTGTTCGACCAGTTCGTGCGGCCGACGCCGCGCCAACGTCCGCAGCCCGAGACCGCGGGCGAGGCCGGCGACGGTGTCTGGGCCATCTACATGTCCGATCATGACGGCAAGGCTCACGTCGAGCAGGTCTACAAGACCGAACTTGACGCGCTGCGGGCCAACAAGCTCAACACCGACCCGAATCGCAACGTCCGTTTTCTGCCGTACGGCATCGACATCAGTGTGCTCGACGCCGCCCTTGATGCCGATGAGAGTGAACCGGATTCCGAGTAGTCACAGCGGGTGGTGACAGGCGACCGAGTGCCCGGCATCGGTGACCAACACCGGCTCGTCGTGACGGCAGGCGTCGGTGGCCGACGCGCACCGGGTGTGAAAGCGACATCCCGGCGGGGGATTGATCGGACTCGGTACGTCGCCGTCCAGGGTGATGCGTTCCCGCGCCGCGTTTTTGCGCGGATCCGGAATGGGCACCGCTGAGAGCAGAGCATTGGTGTACGGGTGCTGTGGATGGGCGTAGAGAGTGCCGGCATCGGCGTGCTCCACGATCTTGCCGAGGTACATCACCGCGACCCGGTCGGAGACGTGGCGTACCACGCCGAGGTCGTGGGCGACGAACAGATACGCCATGCCGAACTCGCGTTGCAGTTCCTCGAGCAGATTGATGATCTGCGCCTGCACCGAGACGTCAAGGGCGGACACCGGTTCGTCGGCGATGATGAGCTTGGGTTGTGTCCCCAGTGCGCGGGCGATACCGATCCGTTGGCGCTGTCCGCCGGAGAACTCGTGCGGGTAGCGGTTGTAGTGCTCGGCTTGCAGACCGACCCGGTCCAGCAGTTCCTGCACCCGTCGTTTCAGTTGGGCGCCGTCGGCCACACCGTGGAGCCGCATCGGATCACCGACGATCTGCCCGACGCGTTTGCGCGGATTCAGGGATGCGAACGGATCCTGGAAGATCATCTGCATCTGCCGGCGCAGCGGACGCAGTTCGCGGGGTGAGCGGCCGACCAACTCCTGGCCTTCGAAGCGCACCGAACCCGACGTCGGCCGGATCAGCTGAAGAATCGCCCGGCACAGCGTCGACTTGCCACACCCGGACTCACCCACCAGGCCGAGGGTTTCGCCTTCGTGCAACACCAGGCTGACACCGTCGACGGCGTGCACCCGCGCCACCTCCCGGTCGATGAACACTCCGGACTTGATGGGGAAGTTCTTGACCAGGTCGGTGACCTCAAGCAGTGGCTGGCCGCTCATCGGTTTGCCGCCCGCGGATCGGTGGTGAGCCAGCAGCGAACCAGATGTCCGGCGTCGCCCGGGCGGGCCCGCAGCGGTGGAAGCCGGGTGCAATCGTCGAAGGCGTACTCGCATCGGGCGGCGAATCGGCAACCGGTGGGCGGATCTAACAGTGACGGTGGTTGACCGGGGATCTGGGTCAGCCGATCGGGTCGGGCCTCGTCGGGTCGCGGGATCGAGCCCAGCAGGCCCCAGGTGTAGGGGTGCCGGGGTTGGTAGAACAGCGCCTCCAGTGGCGCCTCCTCGACGACCTGGCCGGCATACATCACCACCACCTTGTCGGCGATCTCAGCGACCACGCCGAGGTCGTGGGTGATCAGCACCACGGATACGTTCTTCTCGCGGTTGAGGGTGCGCAGCAGACCCAGGATCTGAGCCTGGATCGTCACATCGAGTGCGGTGGTGGGCTCGTCGGCAATGAGCACCTCGGGTTCCAGAGCCAGGGCCATGGCGATCATCACCCGCTGGCGCATACCGCCGGAGAACTCATGCGGGTAGTCGCGCACCCGGCGCTCGGGGTTGGGGATGCCGACCGAGCGGAGCAACTCCACAGCGCGCGCCACCGCGTCCTTCTTCGACACCTGGCGGTGGGCACGGATCATCTCCGCGATCTGGTCGCCGACCCGGTACACCGGGTTCAGTGATGTCATCGGATCCTGGAAGATCATTGCGATGTGTTCGCCACGCAGGGAACGCAACTCGTTGTCGGGCAGTTGGGTCAGGTCGCGGCCGCCGAATATCACCGAGCCGCTGATCGTGGTGTTGGGCGAGCGGGTCAGGCCCATGAGCGTCTGTGCCGTAACGCTCTTGCCGCAGCCCGACTCTCCGACAATGGCGACGACCTCCCCGGGGTTCAGATCGAACGACACGCGATCGACGGCACGCACCACTCCGTCGTCGGTGGCGAACCCGACCCGCAGGTCCGTCACGCTCAGGATCGGACTCATACCGGTGCCGCCTCGCCGAGCCTGATCCGCGGATCCAGGACGGCATAGAGGATGTCGACGATGCCATTGAACAACACGATGAAGAACGCTCCGAACATGGTCACCGCCATCAGCGGCGGCAGGTCGAGCTTGCCGATCGCCTGTCCGGCGTACAAGCCCACGCCGTTGAGGTTGAACACCGTCTCGGTCAGGATCGCCCCGCCGCCGACCACCGCCCCGAAGTCCAGGCCGAACAATGTGACGACCGGGATCATCGAGTTACGCAACACATGCCGGAGCCGAACCTGCCGTTCGGTGATGCCTTTGGCCCGCGCGGTGCGCACGTAGTCCTCATTCATGGCGTCGAGCATGTTCGAGCGCAGCACCCGACTGTAGAACCCGACGTAGAGCACCGCCAGAGTCAGCCACGGCAGGATCAGGTGATACGCCCACTGCACCGGGTTCTCGGTGAGTGGCACGTAACTGCCGGTGGGGAACAACTGTGCTTTGAAGCTCAGGTAGTACAGCAGGATCGCGGCCAGCCAGAACACCGGCAGTGAGATGCCAACCAAAGCGAGGATCGTCAGGGCGCGATCGGTGAACCGACCGGCGCGGACCGCACTGAGATAGCCGAACCACACCGCCAGTGCCATCCACAACAATGCGGCGCCGATACACAGCGACAGCGTGACCGGGAGTCCTTTCCAGATCTGTTGGGCCACGTTCTGATCGCTGCTGTATGAGGTCAGCTGGCCGGTGAAGATCTGCTTCATCATCGTCAGGTACTGCACCGGCAGCGACTGGTCGAGACCCAGGTCGACACGCACCCGCGCAATCAGTGCGGGGTTGGCGTTCTTGCCTGCGATACGCGCGGCCGGATCGGAGTTGGGGATCACGTTGAAGATCAGGAACACGATCACCGAGATCGCGAATAACACCGCGACCATCCCGACAGTCCGTCTGACCGCGAACCGCAGCACCGCTAACTCTCCATCCGGATGGTGGCCCGCGGATCCATCGCATCCCGCAGGCCGTCGCCGAACACGTTGAGCGAGAGCACCGTCAGCACGATCATCAGACCGGGAACGATGGTCAGATGCGGTGCGGTGTAGATGGTTTGGTAGCCGTCGGCGATCATCGTGCCCCAGGAGGCATTGGGTGCCCGTACACCCGCTCCGAGAAACGACAACGCTGATTCCAGCAGCATGTCATTGGCGATGTTGAGTGTGAAGAACACGATGATGGTCGAGACGATATTGGGAAGCAGTTCGGAGATCATGATCCGAAGCGGTCCCTTGCCCTGGGACACAGCGGCTTCCACGAACTCTTTCTCCCGCAATGCCAGCACCTCGCCGCGAACCGGCCGAGCCATGTAGGGCACGTAGACCAGGCCGATGATGAGGATCGGAATCCACAGCGAGTCCCCGGAGATCTGCAGGCCGCCGAGCCGCAAACCGCCCACGGCCAGTGTGGTGCCCAGTGCGATGCCCAACAGCAGCACCGGGAACGCCCAGATCACGTCAAGGATCCGGGACAGTGCCGTGTCGATCCAGCCGCGGTAGTAGCCGGCCAGCACTCCGACGATGACCGCGAGTGCGGTGGTGATAACGGCGGCGAGCACCCCGATGTAGATCGACGTGCGCCCGCCGTACATCAGCCGCACCATCACATCGCGCCCGTTCTGGTCAGCACCCATCAGGTAGCGGCCGCGCAGTCCGGGCCCCAGTGGTATGCCCTCGGTTGAGACGACGCTGGTCAGGCGACCATCGACTTCGATCGTGTCGGTGATGTGGTTCTGATTAGGTCCGGTGTGAGCCACGTGGTCCGCCCACAGCGGCGCGGCCAGACAGAACAGCACAATCAGCACGAACATCGCACCGAAGGCCAGTGCGACCTTGTTTCGACGCAGTCGCAGCCATGCCAGCCGCCACGGACTGCGGCCCTCGACAGCCACTTCCGCGTCGGGTGCCGGCATTACTTCAGCGCGAAGGACGTGAAGTCTTGGCTGAACAGCAGATGGCGGTAGGACTTATCGAAGTCGAGTCGGTCCGACAGGAAGGTGGTTGCCTGCTCGTTGCCGTACGGTGCCCACACCGCCTGCTCCATATAGGACTTATCCAGTTCGGCGTACTGCTTCTTGACGTCGTCGGTCAGCTGTTGCTGAACCAGCTTGTCCATGGTGGCGTCGTTCTCCGGGATCTTCGCCTGGGAGTAGTTGCTGTTATTGGTGGGCAGGATGTTATCGCCGTTCAGTAGCGGCCTGAAGAAGTCGTCCGGGTGCGGGAAATCCTGGAACCAGTCGGCGAACCCGGTGTCGAGATCCGGCGTGGAGAGATTACCGATCGTGGTGAAGTAGACGTCACCGGAGATCACCTTGAGTTGAGCGTTGAAACCTAACTGGTTCAGCAGATCGTGGTAGTACTCGCCGATTCGTTTGCGGTCGGGTTCGTCGTCGGTCCACACCGTGATGTTCTTGTCAGCCGGATTCGCCTCGGCCAGAAGCTGTTTGGCCTTCTCCATATCGGGTCCCGGGTAGAGCGTGAACTCGTCATAGCCCGGCATACCCGGCGGCAGGATCTGCTGGGTGGGATGCAGCCTGCCACCGAAGACCCGGTTGAGCGCCTCCGGATCGATCGCGTAGTTGACCGCCTGGCGCACCCGAACGTCGTTGAACGGCGCGGTCTGATTGTTCATCCAGAAGTAGTAGGTGTTGATCGATTCTTCCATCCGGAAGCGGTCGGAGAACCTGGCCTTCACCTCGGGCAACCGGTCGGCGTCGGGCGGATCGTTCATGTAGTCGATGGTGTTCTGCTCGACGCCGGTGACCTGTGCGGAGTTGTTCTTGTTCTGGGTCACGACGATCTTGTCGACCAAGGCATCCGCGACCTCAGAGGCGCCGGCGTCCTGAACCGTCTTGAACTGCGGATTGCGTTCCATCGTCAGGGTGTTGGGGGCGTCGACCTTGGTGATGACGAACGGGCCACTGGAAGGCGGGGGGTTGTTGGTGGCCTCTTTGTCCAGCGGTGTGCTGGGCGGCACCGGTGCGGCGAACACCAGGCCCAGCACGTTGGTGAAGGTGCCGTTCGGATTCTCCAGCGTGATGGTGATATCGCCGGTGCTGTCGTCGGCGACGATACCGCTGATCGAGTCGGCCTTGTCCTCGGCGAAGTCCTTGGCGCCGACGATGCCTTCGTAGAACACCGAGCCACCGGAATTGGCCTTGAAGAGCCGTTTGATCGCGTAGGTGAAGTCGCTGGCCTTGATCGGGGTGCCGTCGGAGTACTTCATGTTCGGTCGCAGCGTCAGCTTGTAGGTCTTGCCGTCCGGTGAGATCTCCGGCATGCCCTTGGCGAGCCCGGGAACCACGTCGGTGCCGGGATCACCTTTTTGGTGGCGATAGGTCAGCAGTGGGATGTAGGTGTTCCACAGCACCTCCCAACCCTCGACGGTGTAGGACAGCTGCGGATCGACATAGTCGGGGAACGAGGTCATCGTGACGTTGACCTCGCCGCCTTTGCCTGCGGTGGCACTGTTGCCGGCGGTTTGGCTCTTCGTGCCACCGCACGCGCTGACACCTGATGCGGTGATCGCAGTAATACCGAGAATGGTGATCGCACGGCGCAGATTGGTCATGGTGCTCCTCAGTTCGTACAAGTCCCAGTCCCATCGAGGCACACCCGGTGCGGCTTGAGGACTGCGGATTAAGAACACTGTGCCCTAGTCGGCGGGCGTTGGCGGGGCAACCGATCGAGAAGGGTGCCGGTGGGCGGCCGCGGGTTCGTGCCGGGCTCGGGCGCGGGGTGTCGCGGCTTTTTCCAATAGCCCTGTTTTGAGTGGTTTCCGCAGCTAGAGCCATCCCTAAGCCACATACATGCGTAGCTGTTCAGCGATTTGGGCGCCCGCCAATGTAGGCGCTGTGGCACGCGGGCTTTAAAGTAGGTAGCCATGTCAGAGATCGACCGTCGCAACGTCATGATGATGGCCGGCCTGAGTGTCGCCTTAGTCGCGATCCCGAGCCCGAAGGCCGGGGCCGACCCGGTAGGCCCGGACGCTCCGTGGCCGATGCCGCCGCCCGCTCTTGAGGCTCCGCCGGCCCCCATTGCCGCGGTTCCCGAGTTCCTCGGCGACGACTTCAATGGTCCGGCCGGGGCACCCCCCAACCCGGCACTGTGGCAGATCGCGCAGGCCCGCGAGTTCATCAAGAACCCGGTGTTCTGGGACCGTCCGGAGAATATGGGTCAGTACCGCGACGACCGTGAGCACGTCTTCCTTGATGGCAACGGCAACCTGGTCATCCGCGCCACTCGCGGGAACGACGGCAGGTACGTCAGCGGCAAGGTGGTCGGCACGTTCGGTGCGGGCATCAACCACACCTTCGAAGCGCGGGTCAAGTTCAACTGCCTCACGGCGGGCAGCTGGCCGGCCTGGTGGTTGTTGAATGACAACCCGGTGCGCGGCGGCGAAGTCGACATCGTGGAGTGGTACGGCAACATGGATTGGCCGTCGGGCAGCACCGTGCACGCGAAGCTGGACGGCACCTCTTTTGCGACCCAACCGTTCCCCGTGGACAGCCTCTGGCACTCCTGGCGGGTGACCTGGAACGACTCCGGCATGTACTTCTGGCGGGATTACCAGCCGGGCATGGAGCCCTACTTCACGGTGCCGGCCTTCTCCATCGAGGACTGGCCGTTCAACGATCCGGGCTACGAGCTGCGGCCGGTGTTCAACCTGGCCGTCGGCGGTTCCGGTGGTCGCGATCCCCGACCGGGCACATATCCGGCCGAGATGCTCGTCGACTGGGTGCGCATCTACTAGGTGGCAACGTAGGTCTCAAACCCGCCCCGAATCCGTCCTCAGCGCCATAGGGTTTGGGCATGGACATTCTCATCATGATCCTGCTGCTGGTGATCGCGCTGTTGGTGTGGCGCGGCGCTCATCGCGGGGTGATCATCGGCCTGTGGGTCGTCGGTGTCGTCGCGATGATCGGGCTCTTCCGTTTCCATGTCACCTCGGTTCTGGATCTGAGCTTCTGATGGCCGACGTGGTTGTGGATTCCTCGCCCGCCGTTGACGACGTGACGGCGCCCCGCGGTGGTATCTGGGGTCTGCTCACCTTCTGGGGACTGCACGCTTGGGTACTGGCCTACTGCGGGGTCGTGCTCAGCGCGTTCTACATCCAGTTCGCCATGGGCGAGTTCCCCTGCCCACTGTGCATGTTGCAGCGGTACGGCATGTTCCTGTCCTCGCTCGGCGCGCTGTTCGTCATCATGCAGGCCAGGCGCGGTGAGCTCACCACGGCCCGGTATGCGCAGGGTCTGGGCATGGGGCTCATCGGTGTGCTGGCCGGCGCGTCGGTGTCGGTGCGTCAGATCCTTCTGCATATCAAGCCCGGTGACGAGGGCTACGGCGATCCGGTACTCGGGATCCACCTGTATACGTGGGCCTTCATCACCTTCGCCGTTGTGATGATCTACGTCGGCGTGATGCTGATGCTGATGCCGCGCGGTATTCCCCACGCCCCCGCTGCGGGCAGTCCGCTGCACAAGCTGTCCACGGCGGTCATCTGGTTGTTCATCGGCGTCATCGCGGCGAATGTCATCGCGATCATCTTCCTGGAGGGTTTCGCGCCGGTTCTCCCCGACGACCCGGCGAGCTACAACCTGATTGATCAGCTGACTGGCCGCTAGCTCAGCTGCACTAGGCTGAGACACAGTGCAATTCATACGGTGGTCTTCGGTGTTCGGGGCTGCGCTGATCGCAGTGGCGTCGTCTGTCGGTGTGTCATCGGTCGCAGCCGCTGACGATGCGGGTTTGCGCCCCGACGCACCGCCTCCGACAGTCAATGTGAATGTGCAGGCGTTCTCGCCGGTGAACTTCATTGCCGAGCAGGTTGCCTCTGATGTTGAAGGTTTCTGGTTCGTCACCGGACTGCCTGGAAGATATTTTCCCCCAACGGGTTATGCCGCGCTCCCGGCTCCCATCCCGTCAGATGTATGTCTGATGAATCTGCGCATCGCGCGATTCTGCAGCGGCGAGGTCGCGTGGGATGTGCCCGAGATGGAGCAGATCAATACCGCCGGCGGTGCACTGGCTGTTGCCAATGTGATGGCGCACGAGATGGGGCACCAGATTCAGGCCTCGCTGAACTCACCGGTCAGCGAGCGTGGTGCGGATTGCCTGGCGGGCGTTTACCTCGCCTCGGTCGCCAACGGCGCCAGTCCCCGCTTCATGGGAAGCGTCGACGATGTGCGGCAGGCTGCCGAGGCGGCATTCGCCGTCGGAGGCGAAGGTCCAGAGGTAACGAACAGCCGTGTGGCTGCTCTCGACGCGGGCCTGATGGGGACCGCGGACACCTGCCTGGCGGCCTACGCCGACTGAGCCGTCGGGCTGAACGCCGAGCTGATGGTCCCGGTCACTCGGTCCGGGAAAATCTGAACTAATCGCCAGGACAGCGATATCGTCCAGACTGTCGCCAACCGTAAGGACACTCATGCTCAAGTCGCGTCATATCTTGCCCATCGTGCTCGCCTCGACATTGCTGGGTGGCTGCTCGACTTCCACATCGTCGGAGAAGACGTCTGCGCCGGCCGGTAACTCCGCGAGTGCGTCGGCTGCATCCTGCGGGACCACCGTCGACCAAATCGCCACGGCCGCCAAAAAGGAGGGAAATGTCAACCTCATTGCGCTGCCGGATAACTGGGCGAACTACGCGGGAATCCTGAAGTCGTTCCGAGACACTTACGGCCTTGAGGCCCCGGTGGCCAATCCCGACGCCTCGTCCGCCGATGAACTCACCGCAATCAAGACCCTGGCGGGGCAACCAAGCAAGCCTGACGCGATTGACATCGGTCCGTCCTTCGTTGGTCAGGCGATGACCGAGAAGCTGATCGAGCCGTATAAGAGCACGAACTGGGCCGAGATACCCAGCAACCTCAAAGATCCGGACGGCAACTGGGTCGGCTCCTACTACGGCATCATGTCCATTGCCACGAACACCAAGCTGGTCTCGAGCACACCGACGACATGGGCAGATCTGAAGAAGCCCGATTACGAGGGCATGGTCACCATTAACGGCGATCCCCGGGAGGCAGAAGCGGCAGTCGGCGCCGTGGTTGCGGCGGCACTGGCAAACGGCGGTTCATACGACGACATCATGCCCGGCATCAAGTACTTCGCCGAACTCAAGAAGTCGGGCAACTTGCAGACCATGGATGTCACGCCGGCGGCACTGCTGTCCGGCGACGTGCCGATTGCGTTGGATTGGTCATACAACTTCCCCGCGATCAAGAAGCAGATGCAGGACGCTGGGTTCACCGTCGCAGTGACGATCCCGACGGATGGCCTGTACGGCTCCTACTACTCGCAATCCGTTGTCTCTGATCCCGTCCACCCCTGCGCCGCCCGACTCTGGATCGAGCACATCACCGGAAATGACGGTGCTCTGGGTTATCTGGCGGGCGGTGCCATTCCGGCTCGCTATGCGGCACTTGAGAAGGCCGGGCTGATCGGCGACGAGTTGAAGAAGGATCTGCCGTCGGCCGAGCAGATCTCCAAAATCAACTTTCCCACCGCGGACCAGATCAGCATGTGGAAAAAGGTGATCACCGAAAACTGGGGACCGATGGTCGCCGACGCGTAACGCGGGAAAGGCGCCGGGCAACCCCGACAAAACACCGGAAGGGAAACAGATGCGGGTGCTGTCGCGCCCCGAGTCACGCCTCGGCATCCTCGTCTCGTTGCCCTTCGCCGCATTCATCGGGTTGTTCCTGATTTATCCGGTGACGGTGGTGGTGATCAAAGCTCTCACTCCCGATGGGCACCTGAGTGCGGACGCTCTGAGTCGCGCCCTGTCCGGCACCTACCGCAGGGGTTTCATCAACTCCATCGAGTTATCTTTAGCCAGTGCGGTTCTGGGTGGCTTGATCGGAGTTGTTCTCGCACTCGTGGTGGCCACTATGAGTCGACCGCGCTGGCTCCATCCCGCACTGGAGTCCTGGTCGGCAGTGGCCTCACAGCTGGGAGGAGTACCGCTCGCCTTTGCATTCATCGCGACGATCGGCACTCAGGGCCTGGTCACCAGGGCACTCGCTGAAATGGGTCTGGATCTGCGTGACTATGGGGTCACGGTCACCGGGTTCTGGGGCATCGTCCTGGTGTACCTGTACTTTCAGATTCCGCTGATGTTTCTCGTGATGACACCTGCGGTACAGGGCCTTCGTCAGTCCTGGCGGGAGGCTGCCGCCATCCTGGGCGCGTCGCCACTGCGCTATTGGCTCAGCGTCGGCGGACCCATCCTTGCTCCTTCGGTACTGGGCGGCATCATCCTGCTCTTCATCAACTCGTTCACTGCGTATGCCACCGTGTTCGTTCTCAACCCGGGTGGAGCCCTGGTACCGCTGCAGATTCGCTTCCTTCTTCAGGGCAACATCATCACCGGGGAGGAGGACCTGGGCAATGCCATCGTGGTCTGGGTCATCGCGCTACTGCTACTCAGCCTCATCATCATGACGGCCCTACAACGGCGGGCCCTCAAATGGATCCACTCATGACCGCATCCCGAAAAGGTTTCGTTTTACGGTGGGGGTTTCTCATCCTCATCGCGGCGTATTTCGTCGTCCCCATGCTGGCGATGGCGCGATTTGCGTTCCAGAACGTGCCCACGGCACTGCTCACCCGAGACAACGTGTTCGCAGACTGGTCAATCAGCGGACTGCTGACGGCACTGTCGAATCCGAAAATTGTCTCCTCGGCCTCGATCAGCTTCTGGATCGCGGTGTTCGCCATCGCGCTGAATTTCGCACTCTTGGTGCCGTTGGCGATTGTCACGGAAGTACGCAGTCCGCGCCTGCGTCCAGCCCTGACCGCGCTGACTCTGGTGCCGTGGGTGGTCCCGCCGATCGCCCTCGTGGTGGGCGTCGCGACTACCTTCCGGGCCGCCGCCCCCTGGTTCCTCGGCAACACCCTGTGCCTGGTGCCTTTCTATGCGCTGTGGGCGATGCCATTCACCTATCGAGTATTGGACGCGGGTCTTCAGGCCATCAATGCCCGAACCCTCTACGAAGCGGCAAGAGGCCTCGGCGCTTCGCTGTGGACGGTGATCTTCCGGGTACTCCTGCCAAACATGCGCGCGGCGATGGTGGCCGCGGCAATGCTGACCGTCGCACTCGTGCTCGGCGAGTATGCCTTCGCCTCATTGCTACTCAAGAGCACTCTGCCCACCGAGATGGTGGTCTATGAGGGGCGCGATCCCCGAGGTGCGTTGGCGTTGGCGCTTTTTGTCATGGTGATTACAGCGCTCTGCCTCGGGGTTGTCGTCCGACTGATCCGTCGGCGAGGCGTTTCGATAACAGTGACGGGATTCTGACCACACATGACCACGGTTGGTCTCAGCGGTATCCGCAAGACCTTCGGCTCGACGGTTGCTCTAGCCGATTTTTCGCTGTCTATCTCCTCCGGAGAACTCGTATGTCTCCTGGGTCCCAGTGGTTGTGGCAAGACCACCGCCCTGCGAATCCTCGCCGGTTTGGAGCGCGCCGATGCCGGAGAGGTCTGGGTTGACGGGGTGGATATCTCCGTTGATCCACCTGAACGCAGGGGTTTCGGCATGGTGTTTCAGGACTACAGCCTTTTTCCAAACATGACTGCTCGCCAGAACATCGAGTTCGGCTTGAAGGTAAAGCGGAAGCCGGCTAGAGAGCGCACGAAAATCGTCGACCGGATGGTAGAGATCACGGCGCTTGGCGAACATGCCGCTAAATACCCGCATCAATTGTCCGGCGGCCAGAAGCAGCGGGTGGCTTTGGCTCGGGCGATCGCGACGTCGCCTCGGGTACTTCTGCTGGACGAGCCACTGTCGGCACTGGATGCGAAAGTCCGCGAGTCCCTGCGTGACGAGATTAGGCGGTTGCAGCTGGAGATCGGCGTCACGACTGTATTTGTGACCCATGACCAGCATGAGGCCCTGGCCATCGCCGATCGTGTGGGCGTCATGAGCAATGGCCGGTTGGAGCAACTCGCGCATCCGCGGGAGCTCTACGAGTCGCCGGCGAATGCCTTCGTTGCCGGATTCATTGGTTCGGCAAATCGTCTTCCCGCTTCATCTGAAGCTGATGATCGTTGGCGGGTGCTAGGAAGGTCGGTCGCCGCAACAGGTGTGGTGTCCGCTCCGTCGGTGCTGGCTGTCGTGCGCCCGGAACAGGTTGCCGTCGAGGAGGACGGGCCAAGCCGAGTCGTCTCGACCTCGTTCCTGGGGCCGATCACCCGCGTCACTGTCCAGGATCCCCAGGCCGGAACGGTCGTCGCGGACATTATGAGTGTTGACGCCGATTGGATCCGTCCCGGCAGCAGTGTTCGGATTCGTCTTCGTGACGACGTTGAGCGCGTGCTGCTTATCGATGGGTCCTGACCGGATTCAAGTGCTCATTCGTGGAGCCGATGACGGGAATCGAACCCGCGTATTCAGCTTGGGAAGCTGATGTTCTGCCATTGAACTACATCGGCATGTGTCGCTAGAGAATAGCAACCCGAACCGGCCGCTCACCCAGCTTCACGGAATCGACTCCTTGGTGAAGGTGCACTCGTCCTCGAGGGTGTCCACCATGTCGGTGATCGGCACGTTGAGTCGCCGCAGTGCCCGATAGGTGAGGTTCTGGGTCGACCGGCTGCCGAGGCCCTGGGTGAATCCGGAGTTTCGATAGGCCGACATCTTTGAGTCGAGGTCGCCGAACCGGGAACACGTGAAGCCCTTCTTGTCAGCGGTGTACGCAGTGGCCAGATCGTTGTACTCGCCGATGAACTTCTTCATATCGGTGGCCATGGTTGCCCGGTCGAAGTTGTCGGGTTGGATAACGGGTCGCTCAATCCAGCGCTCCTGTGACAGCGAGTACTGCCCGATGCCGGGACTGGGGCGGTAGTTCTCGGTGCGCTCGCTATGGAACGTCACCTCTACCACCACCCCGTTGAACGTGATCCGGCCCTCCTGTCGGCGCTCCACATCGTCATTGAGCAATCGAAGCGAATCGTCCAACGCCTTGGGCGTCAGTGTGGGCGAGTGCACGAAGGCGTGGATGCCGAAGTCCGAGGTGTCGTCGTACTCATAGGACGCGTTGCTGCCAAACAATTCCACCGCGTCGACACTCAACCCGGCGATTCCGGAGTTCTGCACGATGCGGTCGACGATCGCCAGTGACTTCTCGCGCACCTCGGGTTTGAGATCAGGCCCATTCCAGATGCGCGGGTCGAGTTCGGTAGGAAAGGTGGTGATGGCGTTGATGGCGGCCGATACCGACGCGTCCGATCCGTCAGCCAGTGCTACGCCCCTGATATCGCCGCGTGGGGCCGAGGTGCAGCCGGCCAGGACCAGCACCGCGACCAAGAGTCGCACAATGGTCGGGACCGCCATGGATCTCCCTTCCGGGGCTATACGCTCTCAGGCGTGCTGCTCTCTGATCGTGACATCCGCGCCGAGATCGCCGTCGGGCGCCTCGGTATTGACCCGTTTGACGACACCCTGGTGCAACCGTCGAGCGTGGACGTCCGCTTGGACAATCTGTTCCGGGTCTTCAACAACACCCGCTACACCCACATCGACCCGGCCATGCAGCAGGACGAACTCACCACGATGGTGCAACCGGACGGCGGCGAGCCCTTTGTGCTGCACCCCGGGGAGTTCGTGTTGGGTTCCACACTCGAGTGCTGCACGCTGCCCGACGACCTGGCCGGCCGGCTGGAGGGCAAGTCCTCGCTGGGCAGGCTGGGCCTGCTCACCCACTCGACGGCGGGCTTCATCGATCCCGGCTTCTCCGGACACATCACCCTGGAGCTGTCCAACGTCGCCAACCTGCCCATCACGCTGTGGCCCGGGATGAAGATCGGCCAGCTGTGCCTGCTGCGGCTGACCAGCCCGGCCGAACACCCCTACGGCAGCGCCGCGGTCGGGTCGAAGTACCAGGGCCAGCGCGGGCCCACCCCGTCGAAGTCCTACCAGAACTTCATCCGCAACTCCGGCTAGATCCCGCTGTAACGCCTGCCCCGTCTATGGCGATGAACCGAACAGCGGTTCAAGCAACGCACAGCGGAGGGGGCACGTGGACGTCGATCTCACCGCCGCAACCCTCGGTGTCGCATCGACCGACGACACCGCCACGGTCGCCGGGATCATCACCCAGCGCGCGTTCGCCGGATACATGGCGCCGCTGGGGTACAGCGCGGTGGCCGATGACGACCTCTGGGGTGAGCCCGACGACGCTGACGATCCTCGCGAAGACGCTGCCGAAACCTCCGAACCGTTCCTTCTCATCGGCAGCGCACTCATGACGATCTTCGTCGTGGGTGTATTGGCGTTGGTGGCCTCACTGGTGG
Source organism: Mycobacterium sp. (assembly GCA_049315425.1). Classification (GTDB taxonomy): domain Bacteria; phylum Actinomycetota; class Actinomycetes; order Mycobacteriales; family Mycobacteriaceae; genus Mycobacterium. The sequence continues at coordinate 54,853 of JBMOKE010000004.1, forward strand.
TGACGATCAGACCGACCGCCGATCAACGTCCCGGACCTGGCGGGAATGCCGCGGTGTCGAGCACCCCGCCGGTCTCTGCGGAACCGGAGACGATCACGAACCCGGTGCCGGTGGTGCAGGAGGCGCCTCGGACGGTCTTCGTCACGCCCCGGGCCGTCGCACCCGCTGCTCCGGCTGCGACGTTTGTGCCGCAGGGTCCGGCACCCGCACCCGCACCCGAAGCTCCGGCGCAACCCGCTCCTGCCCCCGCCGTGGTGCCGGCGCCGATCCTGCCGCAGCTGCTCCCGCAACTTTTGCCGCAACTTGCACCACAGATCGTCGCACCGCCGGTTTTGAGTACCCCGGCACCGCGGTCCCCGGTCGCGACCCCAGCCACGACCCCGGCCACCACACCGTCCACTCCGGCACCGTCCACCGCGGCACCGTCCTCGACAACCACCCAGACGTCGTCGGCACCGCCTACCACCGCATCGTCTTCGCCAGTTACGCCGACAACTACGGACACGCCCACGCAGACATCCGCCCCCGTCACATCCACGTCCGCCGAATCCACTTCGGCCACAACCGGATCCGTGACCAGCAGTCCGACGGTGTCGTCGGCCGTATCGACGACACCACTGTTGCCGACGACTCCGGCGGCGTAAATTCATGGCGGTGGACACCGCAAAAGCCCTGATTGCTGAGAACGCCGCGTTCGCGGACCTGCTTCGCGAAGCAGACTTATCAATTCCGGTGCCGACCTGTCCCGAGTGGACACTGGAACAGTTGCTGCGCCATGTGGGCCGCGGCGATCGCTGGTCCGCACAGATCATCGGCGAGAAGCTGACCGAACCCCTCGACCCGCGTACGGTGGTCGGCGGCAAGCCCCCGGCCGGACGAGACAACGAGCTCGCCTGGCTGAAGGACGGCGTGCGCGCGCTCATTGACGCGGTCGAGAAAACCGGCCCCCGCACACCGGTGTGGACTTTCCTGGGTCTGCGTCCGGCCGCGTGGTGGATCCGCCGGCGACTGCACGAGACAGCCATTCATCGTGCCGACGCGGCGTTGGCATTGGGTGTCGACGTCGAGATCGACCCGGCCGCTGCCGCCGACGGCATCACCGAGTACCTGGAACGGGTGATGGTCCGGGCCGCCGAGAATGATCCAGCTCACGGCGGTGAACCGTTGCGAGAAGGTCAGTCGTTGCACCTGCATGCCACCGACGCCGATCTCGGTGCGGCAGGAGAGTGGACCATATTCGGCCGTGATGCCGGTATCGACTTCGAGCAGGGGCACGGGAAGGCCACAGTGGCACTGCGCGGCCCCGCCCGTGACCTGCTGTTGGCGATCGTCCGCCGCGGCAGCGCCGCCGACCTCGGACTGGAGATCTTCGGCGATGAGGCACTCTGGGACACCTGGTTGGCCCGCACACCGTTCTAGCCCGGTAACTTGAGGCCTTATGAGCACTTCGGAGATCGCTACCGTCCTCGCCTTCCACGATGCGCTGAGCAATGCGGATGTCGACACGCTGGTGTCATTGGCGAGTGACGATATCGAGATCGGCGACGCGAACGGGGCCGCGCAGGGCCATGCTGCACTGCGCGACTGGGCACAAACAACGGACGCCACCGTTGAGGTCGGCGAGATCTACTACCGCGACGGCGTCGTAGTAGTCGAGGAACGCATCACGAAAAAATCCGGTCCGGGCGATGTCAGCACCGCAGCGTCAGCCTTTCGCGTGGTGCACGATCACATCACCTCGGCATTCCGCCACGACAGCCTCGCCGCGGCCCTGGCCGCCACCGAACTGACCGACGAAGACCTTCAGGCCTGATCCCCATGCGCGGAATCATCCTGGCGGGCGGATCGGGCACACGCCTGCATCCGATCACCCAGGGCGTCAGCAAGCAGCTGCTGCCGGTCTATGACAAGCCGTTGATCTACTACCCGCTGTCGACGCTCATTATGGCCGGCATGCGCAACATCCTGGTCATCTCCACACCCCAGGACCGCCCCGCCTTCGAGCGACTGCTTGGCGACGGGTCCCAGTTCGGGATCAGCATCACCCACGCCATCCAGGAGCGACCCGAGGGACTTGCGCAGGCGTTTGTCATCGGCGCCGACCATATCGGCACCGGACCGGTGGCGCTGATCCTGGGTGACAACATCTTCCACGGGCCCGGCGTCGGAACGAACCTCAAGCAATTCGCAACCGTCGAGGGCGGTGCCATCTTCGCCTACTGGGTGGCGAACCCATCCGACTACGGTGTCGTCGAATTCGACTCTGAGGGAAGGGCTTTGGCAATCGAGGAGAAACCGGCCACCCCGAAGTCGAACTATGTGGTTCCCGGGTTGTACTTCTATGACAACGATGTCATCGCGATTGCTCGTTCTTTGAAGCCTTCTGCGCGTGGTGAGTTGGAGATTACAGCCGTCAATCAGGCCTACCTCGAGAGCGGTCGACTGACCGTCGAGGTGCTTCCTCGCGGCACCGCGTGGCTCGACACCGGAACCTTTGACTCACTATTGGAGGCGGGGAATTTCGTGCGCACCATCGAGTCCCGGCAAGGTCTCAAGGTCTCCTGCCCCGAGGAGATCGCCTGGCGGATGGGCCTCATTGACGACGAACAATTGGGCGCGCGGGCGCACACCGTTCTCAAGTCGGGCTATGGTCAATATCTGCTGGATCTGCTGGAGCGGCGCTAGGAGTTGCCAGCACTGCGGCGATCGCGGTGGTCAATGGCACCGACAAGGCAAGGGCGATACCGCCCACCGCAGATCGGGCGATCTCAATAGCCACGCTCTCACTGGTGAGCACATCGGTCAGTGATCGGTTGGCCACGCTGAACAGAAGTAGCAGTGGCAGTGAGCTGCCCGCATAGGCCAGCACTAGGGTGTAGACCGTGCTTGCGATGTGATCGCTGCCAACCCGCATGGCCCGACTGAAGACCTGCCTGCGGCTCCCATGGCCCATATTGGCAAGCTCGAAAACCGTTGAGGCCTGTGAAATGGTCACATCGTTGAGCACACCGAGGGATCCGACGATAAAGCCGGCCAGCAGGAGCCCCTTGATGGAAACGTTTCCGAGGTAGGCGGCCACCTCATTGTTCTGGTCCTGGGACAGTCCGGTCAGATGAGTGAGCTCGATTGCTGCCCATGACAGTGCGGCGGCGAGCAACATCGCGGTCAAAGTACCTAGCAGCGCGGCGCTGGTGCGCAGACTGACACCGTGGGCCAGGTAGATCGCGGCATAGAGAATCGTCGCCGATGCGACCAATGCCACCGGTAGGGCGGGAGACCCGTCTCGAAGCGCGGGCAGCATGAAGACAACCAGCACGCCGAAGGCGATCACGATGCCGAGCAGTGCCCGAAGTCCCCGCCAGCGGGCGACAGCGACGATCACGACCGCGAATAGCGCAGCCAGCATCGTCAGCGGCCAGGTGCGTTCGAAGTCGTAGAACCCGTAACCGGTAGCGCCCTGCTGGTCGACCTGACGGAATATACGAATTTGGTCGCCTGCCGCCAGTTTCGGCTGTCCGGGGCCGGGGGAGAATTCCAGCAGTGTGTTGGCTCCGGCATTGGGCCCGGTATCGATGGTGATCATTGACTGCACGCAGGTTCCGCTGCCCGGGACACCTGCTACCGGACCGCCGGTCAAGACTTTTCCGGCCGATGGGCTGCCGCAGTCGGCCTTCGCAGTCGACAGCACGTGACCGCCCTCGGTGGTGACCGAGCCGCCTGCGCCGTTCTGGAGAGGCAGCGGAATGTCGGCCTTGTCTCCGGAGGGCCACAGAAGAACCGCGCCGATCGCCATCGCAAGCCCGATCACGGCTAGCGCTGCGACGACGATCCGGGCTGCCATTGGGCCCAGCGGTGCCGGCCCGGCGTTGGGATGGGAGTGCGTCATCCGGCTACTGCCGGTAGCTCGCCAGGAAGTTACCCAACCGCTCGATCGCGTTGGTGAGGTCACGGGCCCACGGCAGCGTCACGATGCGCAGATGGTCCGGTGCGGGCCAGTTGAACCCGGTGCCCTGGGTGACCAGAATCTTCTCATCGAGCAACAGGTCGAGCACCAACTTCTCGTCGTCGATGATGTCGTGCACTTCGGGATCGAGCCGGGGGAAGACGTAGAGTGCGCCCTGCGGTTTCACACAGGAGACTCCCGGAATCTCGTTGAGTTTCTCCCAAGCCAGGTCGCGCTGCTCGAGTAGCCGACCGCCCGGTAGGACGAGGTCGTCGATGCTCTGATGCCCGCCGAGGGCTACCTGAATGGCATGCTGCGCAGGAACATTCGGGCATAGCCGCATATTGGCGAGCAGGCTGATCCCCTCGATGAAGCTGGTGGCATATTCGGTCGGTCCGGTTATCACCAGCCAGCCGGAGCGGTATCCGGCCACCCGGTAAGCCTTGGATAATCCGTTGAAGGTCAGACACAGCAGATCCGGTGCCACCGTCGCCATCGCCACATGCGTCGCGTCGTCGTAGAGGATCTTGTCGTAGATCTCGTCGGCAAGCAGCAGGAGTTGGTGCTTGCGTGCCAGATCAGCGATCTTGCTCAGCGACTCCCGGCTGTAGACCGCACCGGTTGGGTTGTTCGGGTTGATCACCACCAGCGCCTTGGTCCGTGGCGTGATCTTCGATTCGATATCGGCGATATCGGGTTGCCAGCCGTTGGTCTCGTCGCACAGGTAGTGCACCGGGGTCCCGCCGGCCAGGGATGTCGACGCCGTCCACAGCGGGTAGTCGGGTGCCGGGATCAATACCTGGTCGCCGTTGTCGAGCAGGGACTGCAGTGTCATCGTGATGAGTTCGGAAACGCCGTTGCCAAGGAACACCGAGTCGACGTCGAAGCGCGGGAATCCGTCGACGAGTTCATAGCGGGTCACCACAGCGCGGCGTGCGGACAGGATGCCTTTGGAGTCGGAGTATCCCTGCGCATTGGGCAGCGCCTGGATCATGTCGCGCATGATCACATCCGGTGCTTCGAAGCCGAACGGGGCGGGGTTGCCGATGTTGAGCTTCAGGATGCGGTGGCCCTCGGCCTCCAGCCGGGCGGCATGGTCGTGCACGGGGCCGCGGATCTCATAGAGAACGTCCTGCAGCTTGGTCGACTGCGCGAACGTCCGCGGCCGCGGGTGCTGGCTGGTGCCATGCCACGGCATGTGATGGGTGGACACGTTGTTGATTCTCCCATGGCGCACCAAGTGCTTTTCCAGTCACATCTCGGACTCGGTTTCATATCTGCCCGTGTGCAGGCGGTTTTCGCGGCTCAAACACTGCTAACTTCCTGCATCAACAAGGAGGCGCAATGAAACTCACCATCACTCGTGGGCTGGCAGCCGCATGTTCCCTGGCGGCCGTGACTGCGCTGGGTTCGGCAAGCCCGGCCTATGCGGATCCGGTACCTCCGAACGGTGAGTACTCCCTTGTCGGCGGCTCAGACCAGTTCTACGTCACGATTGCCTCGACCTGTGCCACAGAGGGCTGCACCGCGAGTCTTGTCAGTAACCGCGGCTGGACCGCAGTGGCCACCTTGACCAACGGTCGCTGGAACTACAACGTGATCAAGCCGGACGGGGCGGTGTGCAGCGACGGCAACTACGCCGACATCGTCATCCGCTACTCACTGGACGCGAACACCATGGCCGGAACGGTGATCGCCGACTCCAACGGTGAATGTTCGGGAGGTCAGGTCACCCAGGCGCCGATCCAGCTTCAGAAGGTTGGCTGAATATCTAGAACGGTGGTGGGTCGGCGGCCCAGCGTGCTTCGTTGAGGCCGCGTTCCCAGGTGGTGCGGGCGGCGCGTTCTTCTGCGCGGGTGCGTTTTCGGGTGGGCATCATCAGGGTGCGACCGGGGGAATTGTCGGTTCGGGG
>JBMOKE010000188.1:0-4217 GCA_049315425.1 Mycobacterium sp.
CCGTTCTCCGGCACCCCGCCCTTCCAGCCGAGTAGCAGCTTGTTGATCGGGTCGTGGAGCCACTGCCACCAGTCGGAGTTGACGTCAAGCGGTGCGCCGCCACCCATCTCGGACTGGAACCCCGCCGTCGAGACGCCCCAGTGGAAACCCTCGGGAAAGGACAGTGCCGCAACAGTTCCATCCCCGTCGAAGGTCAGCTTTACCGTCGCGGTCGTGTTCGTGGACGGGAGGTAGTCCGACAGCAGCGATCCGACGAACGGGATGGCGCGCAGCAACCGGATCGGTGCGTCCAGCAGACCCTGCAGGCCGTGGATGTGGAAGTTGGTCTCGTCGCTGACTGAGACGGTGAACGCGTCAGTGCCGCCGTAGGAGGCGACGTCGACAACCGAGGTGTAGGTGAAGTCCCCGGTGGCCTGATCGATACTGACCCGACCCAGGCTCGGTTTACCGACCACGGTGTAGACCAGTCGGTCCCCCTCCGGATCACTCGCCCCCAGTGTGCCGGTGACCACCCCGTCGGCAGACTGGCTGGTGATCGACGGGGCTGTTGTCGGGTACTGGTTGAGGAACGTGCGGCCCAACTCGCGGCCGGCGGCAGCCAACAGATTCACTGCGGTGGACGCCGCCACCGGAGCCGAGGGGGTCTGTATGCCGTGTGCGGCGGCGCGGCGGGCCGGTTGCCTGACTGCGGCCGCAGATGCGACAACCGCCTTGGTTCGCGACGTGACCGACCGCGTCGCTGCGCGATTGTGGTGCGAATTCGATGTCCGAGCCGATACCGACGTCGCCGCGTCAGCAGCACCCGTGGAGTCAGCCGAGGCGGGTGCGGCCAGACCGGTCGCGACTGCGGCACCGATACCGAGCGCCACTGCCAACCCACCGACCCGGCCGATGCTTGCCGAAGCGCGCTGGTGCGCGCGACCCGAAGATGACATCGCCATGTCCGTTAGTCAAGCACTACCCGGTGCCCGATGTCCGCTGTTCGCCAGCGGCGCGCGCCAGAAAGGGCAGCACGAGCCCGGCGAACTCCTCCGGGCACTCGATCTGCGGCATATGGCCGATCCCGGCCAGCAGGTGCGTTTCGGCATGCGGGAACACCCGTCGGGCTTCGTGAATGTGGTGCGCCGGTAGCACGCGGTCACGTTCGCCCCACATGATCAGGGTGGGACGCGGATGCAGAGCAGCGAAAGCGGCCAGCTGCCGCCGCCAGCCGGGCTTGACGCCCCGGATCGGCGTTCCCAGCGAGACGGCGGCTTCACGCAACACCGCCCCGGAGTGCGGTTGGCGACCAATGGCCAGCGCGTGATCGATGCGCTCCCTAGTGGCCAGCGAGGAATCAGCGAAGATCGTTCGCTCCAGCAACCGCACGCCCGCACGGGTGGGGCGGCGGGTGCTCAACTGGCCGAGACCGGGCACGGTCAGCATCCGCAGCAGCACCGTCACTTCGCGGCCGAACCCGGCGCTGTTGATCAGGCCGAGGCTGGCCACCCGCTCCGGTCGCAGCGCGAGGGTCTGCAAGGCGATCGCTCCGCCGAGGGAATTACCGACGATGTTGAGTGGGCGCGTTTCGCCAAGAACATCGACTGCACCGAGCACACCGCGGGCGAAGGTGGGCAGATTGATCGGACCCACGGGGCGTTCGGAGAAACCGAAACCCGGTACGTCGATGGCGATCACACGGTGCGCGCCGGCGAGCCGGTGAAACTGCAGCGCCCAGTCCTCCATGCTGCGGCCGATGCCGTGTAAGAGCAGCACCGGCGGATTGGTGGCATCGCCTTCGACCCGGACCCGAACCCGGCGTCCATCGACCTCGACGAAGGTGGGCCTGCTCATGCCCCGGCAGCCGCCCGGGTGGCGGTGGCACGGTCAACGGTGCTGAATCGGAGTGCGGCATCTTCGACCGGCCCCTTGCGCAATCGCGCATGATCCGACCAGTAATCCATCTCGATGGTCCAGGGGCCACTGGCGCCCTGCTGCGGAAACTCGTCAAGAGCGCGGGTGATGTAGCCGGCCGAGAAGTCCAGCATCGGCCGCTTCTCGATCGTCGGGTCGTCCATGACCGGAACGACAGTGGTGTAGCCGTGCTGGTCCATGTAGGCCAGTAACTTGCACAGGTGCTCGCAGACCAGATCCACCTTCAGCGTCCACGACGAGTTGGTGTACCCGAACGCGAACGCCAGATTCGGGATGCCCGACAGCATGAAGCTCTTGTAGACCAGAGATTCGTGAGCATCCTTGACCTGGCCGTCGACGGAGACCTCGATACCGCCGAACAGCTGGAGCTTCAGCCCGGTTGCCGTGACGATGACGTCGGCCTTCAACTCCCGGCCGGACTCGAGCAGGATGCCGGTCTTGGTGAATCGCACGATCTTGTCGGTCACCACCGAGGCTTTGCCTTTGGAGATGGTGCGGAACAGATCAGCGTCCGGCACCGCGCACAGCCGTTGGTCCCACGGGTTGTACTTCGGGTTGAAATGGGTGTCGACCTCGTAGCCATCAGGCAGTGACTTGACGTTGAGCGTGCGGATGATGCGACGGGCAAGCTTGGGGTGACGTTGGCAGAGGTTGTAGATGAACCGTCCCCGCCCGATGTTGAGACGTCGCGTCACCGCATAGGCGGCCTTGGCAGGCAACACCTTTCGCAGACCGTTGGCGATCGGATCTTTTCGCGGCAGCGGCATCACGTACGACGGTGAACGCTGCAGCATGGTGATGTGTCCGGCGGTGTCAGCCATCGCCGGGATCAGCGTGACGGCGGTGGCACCGCTGCCGATGACAACGACCTCTTTGCCCGCGTAATCCAGATCCTCAGGCCACAGCTGCGGATGCACGATTGTGCCCTCGAAGTCCTCTCGACCCTCGAAGTGCGGCGTATAGCCGGCCGCGTAGTCGTAGTAGCCGGTCGCGCCGAACAACCAGCCGCAGGTGACGTCCCACTGCTTACCATCGCGTTCCAAGGTGACCGTCCAGCGTGCGGTCCGGCTCGAGAAGTCAGCACGGATCACCCTGTGCTGAAAGTGGATTCGGCGGGCGAGATCGTCGTCGTCGACGACTTCCTGCAGGTAGGAGAGAATCTCATGCGCATCGGCGATCGCGTTGTCAGCAGTCCACGGCTTGAACTCGTAGCCGAACGTGTGCAGATCGGAATCGGACCGGATGCCCGGGTAGCGGAACAGATCCCAGGTGCCACCGATCGCGCTGCGGCCGTCGGCAATCGCGAAGCTGTGGCCGGGCAGCGTGGTGGCTAGATAGTGCGCCAAGCCGATCCCGGAGATGCCGGCACCAACGATGAGGACATCGACGTGTCCGGTCAGTGGCTGCACGGGCCGAGCCTGGTTGAGCGAGGTGACGGTCATGAACACTCCCGGGTCGGGGCTAGTAACTGTAACGCTAATAATGTTATAGTTTTGCGGATCGCTGTCAAGCCCTTCCCCGCGATCGAGGAATTGAGAGGACGCCGATGACTGTCGCAGCAGTTCAGCGCCGCGAGCCCATGCAGGCCCGCAGCCGCCTGACGGTGACACGCATCCTCGACGCCGCTGCCGCGATCGCCGACGAAGAGGGCGTCGACGCCACCACCACGCGGGCGATCGCCGACCGAGCCGGGGTGTCGTATCCGTCGCTGTACCGATTCTTCGCCGACCGCGACGCCATTCTCGACGAATTGCTCGAGCGGCACTGCGCCGAGCTTGATGCTCGCTGCGTGGCCGCCGAGCAGACCTGGAACATCCGGTCGGTTGCGGAGTTGCTCAACAACGAACTCGATCTGCATGTCGTCTATTACCGGCTGTACCCGAGTTCGGCGCGGCTGTGGATGGGCGGGCGCACCTCTCCCACCGTTACCAGGCACGTCCGCGCCCGGATGCAGAACCTGGCCCACCGTATCCACACCATCCTGGTGGATGCCGAACTGATCCCGGCCGATACCGACCCTCGCGCCACGCTGGTCGCCGTCGAGATGGCAGACCGCATCCTGGAGCTCTCCTTCCGCGACAACTCCGACTTCGACGAGGAGATACTGGCGATCGGGCGCCGCGCTCTCATCGCCTTCGGGTCCGACCTCGCTCGTCGCTAGCCCACCGCAGCGGCATCAGCTCAGCGCCCGGACTCGCTTCGAACAGCCGCCCGAAGGCGAATGAGAATCCGTCGACGATCGTCTCGTGGTCGGGCACAAGGTCTGTGTCACAGGCGATCCCGACAACCACCGAGCCGTTGTA
>JBMOKE010000189.1:0-4177 GCA_049315425.1 Mycobacterium sp.
TCAGAAGCCCTGGCCGGGAATCCAGGACGTGCCGGCCAGCGGCACCTTGGCCATCGCCGCGGCTTCGATGGTGAGTGCAACGAGATCCTCGGGCTCGAGATGGTGAACGTCGTTCTTGCCGCAGGCACGCGCCAGTGTGGTCAGTTCCATGGTGAGCGCCTTGAGGTAATTGGTCAGCCGCCGAGCGCCCACCTCGGGATCCAACCGCTTCGACAGCTCGGGGTCCTGCGTTGTGACGCCCACCGGACAGGCCCCGGACTGGCACTCATGGCAGAAGCCCGGCGCGGTGCCCAGTGCGGTGTAGTCGGCCGTGACGTCGATGTGTGTGCCATCGGATTCGTAATACGGGGAGTTGCAGCCCAGCGCAATGAGCGATGCCACGCCGATCGAGACAGCGTCGGCACCGAGGGCCAGCGCCTTGGCGATATCGGCACCGGTGCGGATTCCGCCCGAGACGATGAGTTGCACTGTGCCGGTCATGCCCATCTCGCGGATCGCGTCAGCGGCAAGACGAACGGCGGGCAGCGTGGGAATGCCGGTGTGTTCGATGAAAACGTCCTGCGTGGCACCGGTACCGCCCTGCATTCCGTCCACTACCACTACATCGGCACCCGCGGCGATCGCGAGCTTGACGTCGTTGAACACCCGGGTGGCGCCAAATTTGACATAGATCGGCTTCTCCCAGTTGGTGGCTTCACGGAGTTCGCGGATCTTGATGGTCAGATCGTCAGGACCGGTCCAGTCCGGGTGGCGGCAGGCCGAACGCTGATCGACCCCGGCGGGCAGAGTACGCATACCGGCGACCCGCTCGCTCACCTTCTGGCCGAGCAGCATGCCACCACCACCGGGCTTCGCACCTTGACCGACGACAACCTCGATTGCATCAGCCATCCGCAGATGTCCCGGGTTGAATCCGTAACGCGAGGGCAGGCATTGATAGACGAGAAGCTTGGACGCCCGCCGTTCCTCCTCGGTCATTCCCCCGTCACCGGTGGTGGTCGATGTGCCAACGGCCGTTGCGGCCCTGCCGAGTGAATCCTTGGCAGCGGCGGACAAAGAACCGAAACTCATACCGGCGATCGTGATCGGGATGTCGAGCTCGAGAGGCTTGGTGGCGAACCTGTTGCCGAGCACGGTCTTGGTCTCGCAACGTTCGCGATAGCCCTCGAGCGGGTAGCGCGACATCGACGCGGTGATGAAACTCAGATCGTCGAAGCTCGGCACCTGCCGCTTAGCGCCCCAACCCCGGATCTCGTACCGGCCGGTTCGCGACATCGTCTGGATCTGCGAAATGACCTCGTTCGGGTAGGTGGCGCTTTCCCGGAACGCAGGCGTGACGTCTTTGTCGAGGTCCATCAATACCTCTGATTCTTCAGCGCGTCGAAGTTGTACAACTGCTTTGCCGAGACGACTTTGGTGACGTTGGCCGGGTCGATGTGATCGAAACCGGCGACCGTGCACATCTGACGAATCGTCAACACATCTGCCTCGGTGAGATCTTCGGTTCGGGCGTCGGCCCCGAGTGAGCGAATCGTGCCGCCCACATAGATAACGGCCTCATACAGCGAATCACCGAGCGAATCTCCGGCGTCGCCGCCCACCAGTACGGTTCCGGCCTGGGCCATGAATGCGCTCATATGACCCACATTTCCCGCTACGGCAAGGTTTCCACCCTTGAGTGAAATCGCGGCTCGAGAAGACGCATCGCCCTCGATAATCACCAGACCGCCATGGGCGGTGGCCGCGGTCGACTCACTGGCATTGCCGCGAACTCGCACGACGCCGTTCATCAGGTTCTCGCCCACGCCCCAGCCCACACTGCCGTTGATGGTGAAGTCCGGCCCATCGCACAGGCCGGCCGTGTAGTAGCCGGTGTTGCCATTGACGGTGATGTGGATCTTGTTGGTGAGACCAACACCGAGGTTGTGCGCCCCGCGAACTTCGGTCAGGGTGACCTGCGCGCCGTCGGGGAGCGCCCGCAGGGCGCGGTTAACGGCGGTGACACCTAATTCACGGACGTCCAACGTTGTCGATGTGTCGGTCTGGGCACTCATCGGGTCACACAGCCCATGTGTGGATCTCCTCGGGTTGAGGTTCGAATACCCGGGCGTCATCGATACCGGGAAGGCTGGCCAGTGCGTGGTATTCGCTGGCAACGGCGACGTAGGCGTCGGTTTCGGCGATCACCATCGGCTTGCACGCGAATGCATCCCGTACGACCGAGAAGGATCGCTCGGCGGTGACGACGAGGGTGAAGAATCCGTCGAATTCCTTCAGCACATGCCGCATCGCCTCTTCGAGATCATCACCTAGTTCCATCCGGTGACCGATGAATTGGGCGGCTACTTCGGTGTCGTTGTCGGTAAGACACTCGACGCCGGCATCGGACAGTTGACGCCGGATGCTGGCATGGTTGGAGAACGAGCCGTTGTGCACCAGTGCGAGGTCATTGCGCGGGCTGAACGGATGCGCACCATCGGTCGTGACGGCAGACTCGGTGGCCATGCGGGTGTGACCCAGTGCCATATAACCGGTCATTGACCCAACGCCGTAGTGCTCGCAGATCTCGCGGGGCAGTCCGACATCTTTGATCAACTTCATCGCATGGCCCACGCCGACGACAGTGATTCGCTCCTCGGCCGCGTGCTTGAGTCCCTCGAGCACGGCAGCCTCGCTGGCCGCGGTGACCAGAAATGCGATGTTGTCGATTATTTCGATGTCCGACGACGTGCCACTTGAGGCGTTAACCGCGGACTGAACGGCCTTCCAGTTGGTGCTGTCACCGTCACCGCGCAGCGACCAGCGGCGCGATCCATTCGGCACGCCGCGGTCGTAGATCGCCATACCTGCTGAATCCGGCCCGCGGGTCGTCATCTCCTCCAGCATGGCGGAAAAGTGCAGGCCAAGGTGGGCCTCCAAGGCCTGATCCCGAACCAACAGCCCGACGATTCCACACATCTGCCATTACTCCAGTCAATTTCAGGGTTGCATCACGGTATACGGCGGCATAGTAACAATCAACCCCTCGATTTTGCATCCTGCGTGGAGTTTCGTGAATTCGCCGCCTGTTGCCTCGGGGTGGACAGTACGCTCCAGTTCAGGTAGCCGCCACCTCAAGGGAGCACTTCGTGTCAGACAATCGCCAAGAACTGCGGGCCCGCGCCGAAGCTGACGGTATCGAGTTCTTCCTCGCCATGTTCGTCGATATGCACGGCAAACCGTGCGCGAAGCTCGTACCGATGGCGAGTTTCGACCTGCTGATGGACGGCGGTGCCGGGTTCGCCGGATTCGCCGCCGGCCCCATGGGTCAGGATCCCTCCGATCCCGATATGTCTGCGGTGCCAGACCCCGACTCGTACACGGTCGTACCGTGGGAAAAGGGTGTCGCCGTTCTCATGTGCGACATCCATGTGAACGACGAGCCGTGGGACTTCTCCCCGCGGGTGATACTCAAACGCCAACTCGCCAAGTTGACTGAACGCGGCATCACGATGATGGCGGGTTTCGAGGCCGAGTACTCGCTGCTGCGCCGCACCGAGAATGGCGGTATCGCCATTGCCGACCAACTGGACTCGGCGACGGCGCCCTGTTACGACGCCAAGGCTCTCAGTCGCTCACTGCCGTTTCTGCAAACCACGTCGCGCTACATGAACCAGCTCGGTTGGAACAACTACGCGAATGATCACGAAGATGCCAACGGGCAGTTCGAGCAGAACTGGAAGTACGCCGACGCGCTCACCTCGGCGGACCGGCTGATCTTCTTCCGCTACATGGTGCACGTGCTGGCACAGCGTGAGGGCAAGCTGGCCACGTTCATGCCCAAGCCGTTCTCGAACCTGACCGGCAACGGCCTACACATCCACACATCACTGTGGCAGGGCGATAGGCAGTTGTTCGTCGCCGAGGGCGACGATCCATATGGTTTGGGCCTCTCACCGATGGCATACAGCTATATCGCCGGAATCTTGGACCACGCGCGAGCAGCAGTGGCCATCACCTGTCCGATCGTCAACTCCTACAAGCGAATGGGAGTTGGCGCACCGGACTCCGGCGCTACCTGGGCGCCCGCGTACATCTCCTATGGCGGTAACAACCGGACGCAGATGTTGCGAATCCCCGAAGCCGGCCGGGTCGAACACCGTGGCACCGACGGTGCCGCCAACCCCTACCTGGCGCT
>JBMOKE010000190.1:0-4160 GCA_049315425.1 Mycobacterium sp.
TCGACCGAGTCGACGGGGGGCGGCGACTGTCCCTGGTGACCCTCGGCTTCACGGCAGCCGGCCTGGCCAGCGGAGTCCTCGGCGCGGTGCTGAACCGTAAGGTGCGGTCGGTGTCCGGTGACCGCGACGCCCTGGCCCTGCCCACACCGCAGAACCCGCCCGCGCCGCCACCGGCCGACGTCACGCCGAAAGGCGTAGCGCTGCCGAGTTTCATCACGCCCAACGCCGACTTCTACCGCATCGACACCGCGCTGAGTGTGCCTCAGCTGTCACGTGCGGATTGGCGGCTCCGTATCCACGGCATGGTCGACCGCGAGGTGACCTACACCTTCGAGGATCTGAAACGCTTCGAACCGATCCAGCAGACCGTGACACTGACATGCGTGTCCAACCCCGTCGGCGGCGAACTGATATCAAATGCCACCTGGATCGGTTACCGGGTCGCGGATCTGTTGCGCGAGGCAGGTATTGCGTCCGACGCCGATATGGTGCTCTCCACATCGATTGACGGCTGGACCGCCGGCACCCCGGTACAGGCGCTGACCGACGATCGGGATTCGCTGCTGGCGATCGGGATGAACGGGGTACCACTCCCGGTCGAGCACGGCTACCCAGCCCGGTTGGTGGTGCCAGGCCTGTACGGGTTCGTCTCGGCCACCAAATGGGTGGTCGATCTGGAGCTGACTCGATTCGATCGGGCCGAGGCCTACTGGACAAAGCTGGGATGGTCGGCCAAAGCGCCGATCAAGACGCAGTCTCGCGTCGACGTTCCGAGGCGCGGACAGCGGGTTTCCGCCGGACCGACGACTTTCGGCGGCGTGGCCTGGGCACAGTACCGCGGGATCAAGGCCGTGGAGGTACGCATCGACGACGGCCCGTGGCAGCCGGCCCAATTAGGTGCGGCGTACTCCGACGACACCTGGCGGTTGTGGAGCTTCGGCTGGAACGCCACGCCGGGTGCGCACACCATCGCAGTGCGCGCGACCGACAACACCGGCGCGGTGCAGACCGGTGATCAGATGGGCGTCATCCCCGACGGCGCAACCGGCTGGGACACCGTCTCGTTCGAGGTGAAGTAGCCCGTCGGCTAATCCAGTGCGGTGATCAAATCGCCGATGGTGTGATGTGCCTCCAGCGGATGACGCAGTCGGCCTTTGCGATTCACCGTGTAGAGATTGCGCCTGCCCTGCTTCACCTTGTTCAGGTAGCCACCCTCGGTGAGATCCGACAGGATCACTTGAATGGCCCGTTCGGTGATGCCGATGCGCACACTCAACTCACGGGCGGTCAACGACTCGCCGTGCGCCAGGCACAGCAGCACGTGGGCATGGTTGGTCAGGAAGGTCCACCCGCGCCCGGTCTTAACCGGTTCTGGTGATCGCACAGCCCGTCGTCCGTCGACCATGAGCCCTTTTCTATCACTGTTCTCATTCACGTAAAGCACTTCGTGACATCTCGCCGGCGGGCGCCGGTGCTCCGCCCGCCACATCCCGATCATCGGGGTTCTTCGGGGTGGCCGCGAGGCTCCAGACGATCGACACCGTCAAGGTGACGACGATGACCCCGAGCGTCAGCGGAATGGGTAACTTGCCGACGGACGTCTCGGACAGAATCAGCTTGACGCCGGCGAACCCGAGCAGGACCGCAAGACCGTAGTGCAGGTGCACGAATCGGCGCATCAGTCCGGCGAGGCAGAAGTACAGGCTGCGCAACCCGAGCACCGCGAACGCGTTAGCGGTCCACACGATGAAGGTGCTCGTGGTGATGGCCAGCACCGCGGCCACCGAGTCGATGGCGAAGATCAGATCGGTGGCCTCGACCGCGATCAACACGACGAATAGCAGCGTCGCGACGCGCTTCCCGTCGCGCTTGGTGAAGAACCGGGCACCGTCATAGTCAGCCTGCGTCGGGATCACCCGACGGACCAAGCGCACCAGGAGGTTTCGCTCCGGCTGAAGTTCCTTGTCGTGCTGGAAGGCCATCTTGTAGGCGGTGTAGATCAGGAATGCTCCAAATAGGTACGCCGTCCAGAAGAAGGTCTTGAGCAGTTCCGCGCCGACGAAGATGAACACCAGTCGGAACAGCAGCGCACCGACGACGCCCCAGAGCAGCACCTTGTGCTGGTAGCGGTCGGGAACCGCGAAGTAGGTGAAGATCAGTGCGAAGACGAACACGTTGTCGACCGAGAGTGCTTTCTCGATCAGGTAGCCGGCGTAGTAGACGCTGGCCACGTCCGAGCCGTAGGCCCACCACATGATCCCGCCGAATCCCAGACCGGCGGTAATCCAGATGGCCGACCAGATCGCGGCCTCGCGGAAACCCACTACGTGGTTGTCGCGGTGCATGAATAGGTCCACTGCCAGCATTGCCAAGATGGCGACCGACAGTGCCAGCCACGCCCACAGTGGAACCACCAGTTGTACGTTTTCCATAGACTGAATAATAACTACTGAATTATTATTCGTCAATTAGACAGCTTCTAGCGCCCTACAGGCGGGCGAAGTCCGCCTTACCCCGATCGAACTCAGCCAGCATTTCGGGGGTCAGCGTCGGCCTCACCTCGCCGATCGCCTTGAGGTAGTCCTCGGTGGTGGCCGGATGGCCGCCGCCGTCGCGCATCTCCCGCTCAAAGGCCGCCTGGGCACCTTTGCGGGACGCGAACTCGATATCGGCCGGGGTGAACAGTTCCGAGGCGGTCACCAACCGATCGACGTCCACGTGGGAATTGATCGCACCCAGATATCGTCGCCACACCGCGTTGCGCGCGGGCTGGTCCGGCGGCCCCACGGGGATGACGTAGTCGAACCGGCCCGGGCGAAGAAACGCCGAGTCCAGCGAGTGCACGGCATTTGTCGCGCAGACCAGCAGCCTGCTGTCGTGCTGGCGGAACGCCGGGATCAGCTTGAGCAGTTCGTTGGTCACGCCCAACTCCGCGGTGGAGGCCCCGGAGCGTGCGGTGGCGATCTCCTCCACCTCGTCGATGAACAACACCAGTTCGTCAAGTTCGGCCATTTCGGCGAAGGCATCCCGAAGTGAGGCCGCCAACCCGCCCGTCCCGGTGGCCGCCATGCGCGACGGGAACAGTTCGACAAACGGCCAGCCCAGCCGTGACGAGATCGCTTTGGCGAAGCTGGTTTTCCCGGTTCCGGGCGGGCCGAACAGGATCACCGCCTTGGGCGGGCTCACCCCGTAGCGCTCGGCGATCTCAGGATGGGCCAACGGGTCGACGATTCGCCGTTCGATGATCTGCTTCTCGTATTCCATCCCCGCCAGATCACCCCACAACCCGGGCGGCAGTATCAGCCCGCCGAGTTCGTCGAGCAAGTTGGCCTGGTCGGGTCCGAGGTGCTCGATCATCTCGTAGTAGACGAGGCCGTCACGGCGGCTGTAGCCGGAGTTCCGCAGCGCCGTCGCACCGGTCGCGCTCTCCGGAAGTGCGGCGCTGATCCGGCGCACGCCCTGGGACCGCAGCCGACGTTCCAGATCGGTCAGCAGGGCGCTGCCCACACCGCGGTCCCGCCACCGTGAACCGATGGCCACCAGCATGATCCAGGCCCGTTCGCCCTGAATCTGAGCCACCGCCATTCCGACTACCTCGTCGCCCACCTCGGCCACCACCGCGGGCTGGCCGCCGCGGGCGGCCGCCATCACCTCGGCGACGCTGAACACCGGTTCGGTCGCCCCGGCACCACGACTCTGATCCCAAATCTGGATGGCTTGGTCGAGGTCCTCCTCGTGGTAATCACGCAGCCGCCATGCCGGCATGGCACACCTCCCCCAGATATCCGATAGAGCCTGCCGGGCGTGGCAGCGGGCGCAATCCCCGATTGAGCATTCTGCCGGTGGACGCCACGTTCGCGCCGAGTCTACGTCCAGATCACTATCAGCCCGGAAATCGCGATCTGTGGGCATTCTCGCCGGGCCCGACCCAACTCCCCGTCGGCGTGCTGCGGGGTTTACCGTTCGTGAGACTGCTGTGCGACTAAGGAGACTCGGCATGGACCTGGCGTGGTCAGCGAAGGATCTTGAGTTCCGTGACGAGGTAAGGGCATTCCTGGATGACAAACTCACCCCGGAGTTGCGCCGGGCCGGGCGGCTGATGACAAGTGTCTACGCCGATCACCAGGCGAGCGTGGCATGGCAGGCGATCCTGCATGAGC
>JBMOKE010000191.1:0-4159 GCA_049315425.1 Mycobacterium sp.
GTCGCACTCGGTATTGGCGCCGCTGCCTTCAGCGGATCGGCGGTGGCATCGGCCGACCCCCCCGCCGCAGGGTCGGATACCCCTTCCGCAGGGCAGGCGCGCAGCACCGCCCCGGCCAGAGTCGCCACCCGCAACGGGTCCAGGTCCGCGACCAAACACTCTGGTGTCAAGACACAGGCGGGCAGTGCCGTCAGCGCACGGACGCGCAGTGGCGCAGTGTCACCGCAGGTAACAACCCCATCAACGTCGGGCTCACTGACAGCCGCCATTGACCTTTTGGCGGAACCGATCTCCAACAGCAACCCGGCCCCGCCGGTCGAGTCGCCAATGGAGTTGACGGCATCGTCCTCCACGCGGCGCAGTGTCTCGGTGGCGAGGTCGGCTGCCGCGGTCCAGGCGGCGGCCGCCACCCAGCCTGTGATCCTGGGTCCCAGCGGTGTGCCCATTCCCTCGACGAACTATGTCAACACCGTCATGGATTGGTACGTAACGCCGAACAGCCCGGGTGGCGTCACCGAGCCGCAGGTCATCTTCACTCCGGAAGGCCTATACCCGATCACGGGCGTGAAGAGTCTCCCATTGAACACCTCGGTGGATCAGGGCATGAAGATCCTGTCGGACACCCTGTATCAGCTGCCCTTCGGAACCCCGACAACGGTTTTCGGCTACTCCCAGAGTGCCATCCTCGGCGCGCTTCTGCAGAGCGGTTACATCTCTCCGACCTCGCCGTACACATACCCTTTACCTGGTCCTATCCCCGCGGGCCTGAATGACTCGCTCAATTTCGTGTTCGTCGGAAACGAGATGAACCCGAACGGTGGGTTCCTGTCCCGGTTCCCCGACCTCACCCTGCCGAGCCTGGGTATCCCCTTCTACGGTGCAACACCCGAGAATGCCTATCCCACAACGAATTACACACGGGAGTACGACGGCTTCGCTGACTTCCCACGGTATCCGCTGAACATCCTGGCGGATCTGAATGCAGGGTTGGGGATCGTATTCGTCCACACCAAGTACGCTCCTACGGCGAACTGCCAAACCTTCTGCCTCACCCAGCAGGAAGTCGAAGACGCGATTGTGCTGCCGACTACCTCACCGACGCAGAAGTACTACTTCATACCGACCGAAAATCTGCCTCTGCTGGAACCACTGCGGCTGATCCCGCTGATCGGTAATCCGATCGCCGATCTGATCCAGCCGGTTCTGAAGGTGATCGTGAACCTCGGCTACGGCGATCCGGCGCACGGGTTCACCTCAGCCACCCAGCCCGACGCCAACGTGGTGGTTCCGTTCGGATTATTCCCCGACGTGAGCCCGGTTGAGGTGTTCAGCCAATTGGTAGCCGGCGTCCAGCAGGGTGTCAGCGACTTCATCGCTGACTTCGGACCCAGCGGCTCCATCGCCCGGGAGATCTCGTCCATCTCGCTTCCGAACGTGTCGCTGTCGTTGCCGACTGCCGACGGCATCATCGGCGCGATCCAGAATGCGATCACCGCAATCGCTAATCGGATCTCGTTTTCTGCCGCCGGGCTCTACGCGGCTCTGCTGCCGACGGCGGATATCGTCAATGCGCTCACGATCTCGCTGGCGGCCTATGACGTCAACCTGGCCCTCGACGGACTGCAACAGGCGTTCAGCGGTGACCCGATCGGGGGTCTGATCAACGCGATCGGCCTTCCGATCGCGGCCAGTGTTGGACTGGTCACCACGGCAAGCCTCATTGGCGTCCTGGTGTGGGCGCAGGCCGCGGTGGCCGTCTTGCTCCCGAACTACGTGATCGGTACCTAACGGCGTCGACGTCACATGCGGGCACGAACACCACCGGCGCGATTGGATGGTTTGGGTCCGCGGCAAATAGCATCAGATCCGCAATGACCGATCATGACCTCGAGGTACGCCCGGCCCCCAGCGGCAATGCTGCAAAACGTCTGGCGGCCGAAGCCCACCGCCGCAGGACATTCGCCGTGATCAGCCACCCCGACGCGGGTAAGTCGACACTGACTGAGGCACTGGTTCTGCATGCCAGGGTGATTACGGAGGCCGGCGCCATCCACGGTAAGGCCGGACGGCGTGCCACGGTGTCGGACTGGATGGAGATGGAGAAGGCCAGAGGGATCTCGATCACGTCCACGGCACTGCAGTTCCCCTACCACTCACCCGAGGGGCAGGACTGCGTCATCAATCTGCTCGATACCCCCGGGCACGCTGACTTCTCTGAAGACACCTACCGGGTGCTGAGCGCCGTCGACTGCGCGGTCATGCTGATCGACGCAGCGAAGGGCCTGGAACCGCAAACCCTGAAGCTTTTCCAGGTGTGTCGTCATCGCCGCATCCCGATCATCACCGTGATTAACAAGTGGGATCGCCCGGGTCGCGATCCCTTGGAACTGCTCGATGAGATTTCCGAACGTATCGGTCTCAAACCCACACCGCTGACGTGGCCGGTCGGTATCGCCGGCGACTTCAAAGGAGTGCTGGATCGCCGTACCGGCAACTTCATCCGATTCACCCGCACCGCGGGCGGCGCGACCGCGGCACCCGAGGAACACATTCCACCCGAGCGCGCCCACGCCGCCGCCGGGATCGACTGGGACAACGCGACCGAAGAGTGCGAACTGCTGTCCGCCGACGGCGGCGACCATGACCAGGAGGCCTTCCTCACCGGCGAGACGACGCCGGTCCTGTTCACCTCGGCGGCGCTGAACTTCGGGGTGAACCAACTGCTGGATAATCTCGTTCGACTTGCGCCCCCGCCCGGCGGCCAACTCGATGTCGACGGCAATCTGCGGCCTGTCGATTCGCCGTTCAGCGCATTCGTCTTCAAGGTGCAGGCCGGCATGGACTCCGCCCACCGCGACCGCATTGCCTACGCCCGGGTCTGCTCGGGCACCTTCGAACGCGGAGACGTGCTCACCCATGCCGCCACCGGCAAGCCGTTCGTCACCAAATACGCGCAGTCGGTGTTCGGCCAACAGCGCTCAACACTGGACAACGCGTGGCCAGGAGACGTGATCGGCTTGGCCAACGCCGCCTCACTGCGTCCGGGAGACACCTTATTCCGTGATGTGCCCGTGCACTTTCCGCCGATCCCCAGCTTCTCCCCCGAACATTTCGCCGTAGCCAGGGGCACCGACCCCGGCAAGCACAAGCAGTTCCGTCGAGGGATCGAGCAACTTGCCCAGGAGGGCGTGGTCCAGGTTTTGCGGTCGGATCGGCGCGGCGACCAATCGCCTGTGCTCGCCGCTGTCGGTCCGATGCAGTTCGAGGTCGCCAGCCACCGAATGGCCGCCGAGTTCAACTCGCCGATCGCACTGGAATCACTGCCGTACACCGTCGCTCGCGCGCTGGACCCCGAGGACGCACCGTTCGTGGACAAGCAGGTGTCGATGGAGGTTCTCACCCGAACCGATGGCGTCATGCTCGCGCTGTTCACCACGAAGTGGCGGCTGCAGGGGTTCGCCGAGGACAACCCCGACGTGCGGCTGAGCTCACTGGTGGCCGCAGACGACTGAGAGAAACCGACTAGGCTTCCCACCGTGACGACACGGTGGTCGGTGAGCCGACTCGGCAATCTCCATGGCAAGCGCATCATCGTGACCGGTGCAACCAACGGCGTCGGGCTGGCCACCGCCCGGTCCCTCGCCCGCGCAGGTGCCCAGGTGATCCTCGCGGTCCGCAATCTCGAACTCGGCGCGCAGCGCGCTGCCGAGATGGGCGGCGACACCACGGTCGTCAAGCTCGACCTCGCGGATCAGGCGTCGGTACGGGCGTTCCCATCGTTGTTCGACGGCGACGTGGACATCCTGATCAACAATGCCGGCGTGGTCGCCCAGCACCGCGCCGACACCGTCGACGGTTTCGAGACCACGATGGGCACCAACTTCCTCGGCCCGTTCACGTTGACCAACCTGCTGTTCTCACGGGTGCGTTCGCAGATCATCAATGTCGGCTCCGACGCGCACCGGACCGCCACCATCGCGTTCGACGATCCGCACCTTCGGGTGCGCAAGTGGTCAGCGCTTGGCGCCTACGGCCGCTCGAAACTCGCCGTAATGCTGTGGGGTCTCGAACTCGACCGGCGGCTGCGCGCCGCGGACTCGCCGGTGAGCACCTACCTGACCCACCCCGGCTGGGTGGCCTCCAACCTGTCGAATGTCTC
>JBMOKE010000192.1:0-4159 GCA_049315425.1 Mycobacterium sp.
TTAGGGGTGCAGGGAGCACTGCACGCCGCTGCCGCCCTGCTGGGAGACCATGACCTGGCCGTCGACCGCGATCTCGCAGCGGAACTCGGGATTCACCCGCAGCCCGCCGCTGGCGCTGACAAAAGCCCACTGGATCGGGTTGTTCATCGTGGTTTGGAAAACCCACGGCGCACCCGGTCCCACAGTAGTGCGGGCCAAGGGCATGTACTGCGGGTCAGTGGCCAGCGCCTGGCTGGGCGGGTCAGCGGTCACGTAATAGATGTTGGCGATCAGATCGCTGGTGGTGGTCACGGTGTAGGTGACCTGCTGCGGGCCGGCCGGGTCGGCCCCGGCAGACGACGCGGGCGTGACGGCGGCGCCCAGCACCAGCACCGTCACACAAGCTGTCAGGTGTCGCATATTCGGCATATCGGCGGCTGTCGTTGCGGTGTTACTTCCCCGGTATCAGCCGGCATCCCGCAGGTCCTCGTGGCCCGGACCCGCCGGCAGCACCTGGGCGGTGACCTGCTCGAACAGCTCGATTGACGAGGCGATCGACTGGTCGACGAAGTAGGCCAGGCCGGCGCTGCCGGTCGGGCGGAACCGGTCTGAGACGGTAATGCCGACCAGGGTCGGATCAGAGGAGTCGTGCACCACTGCCTCGGCCCCGCCACTGCCGGCCGTCCATCGGGTCGACAGACTCGTGAACACGTCACGCTTGTCCGCCGGATAGAAACGATCCGGGGTGATGCTCAGCACCACGTTGTCGCGCAACAAACCACTCACTTCAAGGTGCACGTGAAGCCGACCGTGACCTGCATCCAGACAGAAATCCGCCAGGAAATCAACGAGAAAGAAGTACTCATCGTCGTGATGGCCGCGGAAATACCGCACGCCCCTGGCGCGCAGGTATTCCTCAATCAACGTATTCATGAACGGTCAACGCCTCAACGTCGACGAGCGGTTCCCCGGCAAGGTTAAGAATTCAGTGAGCCTTCGCGTCGCGCCAGCAAACCCATTCAGGACAGCCGGGAAACGACCTCGGCAACCACCGAACTGAGGGTCACATCGATCTGCTCACCATTCGACAGGTCCTTGACGCCGACGGTGCCTGCTTCGATATCGCGGTCCCCGGCGACCAGGGCGATCCGCGCGCCCGAGCGGTCGGCCGCCCGCAATGCGGGCTTGATTCCGCGGTCGCCGTAGGCGAGGTCGACGCGGATGCCGGCTGCCCGCAGTTGTGCGGCCACCCGGGCGATCTCGATCTTGGCCTGCTCTCCCAGCGGCACGCCGAACACC
This sequence comes from Mycobacterium sp., assembly GCA_049315425.1. Classification (GTDB taxonomy): domain Bacteria; phylum Actinomycetota; class Actinomycetes; order Mycobacteriales; family Mycobacteriaceae; genus Mycobacterium. Next base: position 1,279 of record JBMOKE010000192.1, read on the forward strand.
TCACAGCGGCTGACGTCACCCACGGTCTTTCCTTCGGCGCGCAGCGCCAGCAGGGTGCGGTCGACCCCGAGGCCGAAACCAATACCGGAGAGATCCTGGCCGCCGAGTTGAGCCATGAGTCCGTCGTAGCGACCACCACCGCCGATACCGGACTGCGCGCCCAGTCCGTCGTGGACGAACTCGAAGGTTGTCTTGGTGTAGTAGTCCAAGCCGCGCACAAGTCGTGGGTTGATCTCATACGGCACACCCAATGCATCCAGGTGGGCCAGCACCGTATCGAAGTGCTGCTTGGCGCCATCCGAGAGATGATCGAGCATCACCGGCGCAGCCGCGGTCAGCTCCCGTACCTGCGGGCGCTTATCGTCGAGTACCCGCAGCGGGTTGAGTCTTGCACGCGCCTGGGTTGCCTCATCGAGATCCAGGCCAAACAAAAACTCCTGCAATAACTCCCGGTACTGAGCGCGGCAGGTGTCATCGCCCAGGGAGGTGATCTCCAACCGGAAACCGTCCAGCCCCAGTGCGCGGAAACCGGCATCGGCGATCGAGATGACTTCGGCGTCCAGTGCCGGGTCATCCACGCCGATGGCTTCGACACCGACCTGCTGAAGCTGGCGATAGCGCCCAGCCTGGGGACGCTCGTACCGGAAAAACGGTCCGGCGTAACAGAGCTTGACCGGTAGCGCGCCACGATCGAGACCGTGCTCGATCACCGCACGCATCACTGGCGCGGTTCCCTCTGGACGCAGCGTTACAGATCGGTCGCCGCGGTCGGTGAAGGTGTACATCTCCTTGGACACCACATCGGTGGACTCCCCCACCCCGCGAGCGAATAACGCGGTGTCCTCGAAAATCGGCAACTCGATATCGCCGTACCCGGCCAGTCGGGCAGCTGCCAGCAGTCCCTCGCGCACCGCGACGAACGCGGTGGAATCCGGCGGCAGGTAATCCGGCACACCCTTGGGCGCCTGGAAATCGCTCATAGCGGCAGGCCCTGCAGAAAAGGGTTGGCTCGGCGTTCGAAGCCGATCGTGCTGGGTTCGCCGTGGCCGGGAAGAACCCTGGTGTCGTCGTCGAGCACCAGCAATTTGGTGACGATCGAATCCAGCAGGTCGCGACCGCTTCCACCGGGCAGGTCGGTGCGGCCGACCGACTGCTTGAACAACGTGTCTCCAGTGAAAGCCAGCTCAGCGTATCCCGACTCCCCGTTGACATCCGAAACGTCGGCGCCGGAAACGTCGGCGCCGGAAAGATTGTCGCCGGAAACGTCGGCACCGGAAACCCGGAATACCACCGATCCACGGGTGTGCCCCGGGGTGTGGTCCACCGCGACGACGATGCCACCGAGGTCCAGTTTGTCACCATCGCGATCGAGTTCGATGACCTGCCTGGGTTCTCGGAACATCACGCCGAAGGCGAGTTGGCCGATCCGCGGACCGAAGCCCTTGATCGGGTCCGCCAACATGAATCGGTCCGCGGGGTGGATGAAGGCCGGGCACCCGTACGTGTCGGCCACTTTCTGAGCCGACCAGATGTGGTCGATATGTCCATGGGTGAGCAGCACACCGGCCGGCGTCAGGCGGTTCTCGTCCAGGATCCGCCGCAGGGTGCCCAAGGCCCGCTGACCGGGGTCGACGATGATCGCGTCCGACCCCGCACACTGGGCGAGCACGTAGCAGTTACAGGCCAACATGCCGGCCGGGAACCCGGTGAGTAACACGATCACCAGTGTCCCATCCGATAACTCGGGAGGGTCGCAGCCCCCGCTCACATGTTCGGCTGGCACACTCGATTGGCGACTGAATTGGCTTCGCCGACGGTGATCCGCCCGGCGAGTCACGACGTAATACTTTGGAGGAACACCGCGGTGCCCAGCAATGAAGAACGACGCGAGACAGCCAAACGCAAGCTCGAGCAGCAGCTGGAAAGCCGCGCCCAGAAAGACAAGCAGCGGCGAATCTTCACCGTGGTGGGAGCGCTTGTCGCCATTGCCGCCGCGGCTGCGGCGATCTTCACCTTTGTGATCAACGACAAGGGTTCGACCACCAGCAGTGCTACCTCGACTTCGGCGGCGCCGACGGTCCCGCCGCCGCGCGGCGGCGAAGGTCAACTGCCCGTGTTCAAGGCTGCCGCCGATCTGGGAGCGAACTGCCAGTACCCAGCCGCACAGAAAGCCAGCAGGGGTGTCGACGCCCCCAAATCCGGCAAGGTGCCCACCGACCCGGCCACGATCAGCATCAGCATGTCCACCGATCAGGGCAACGTCGGGCTGATCCTCAACAACGCCGAGGCGCCCTGCACGGTCAACAGCTTCGCGAGCCTGGCCCAGAAGGGGTACTTCAACGACACGATCTGCCACCGCCTGACTACCGCCGGGTCGCTTGGTGTCCTGCAGTGTGGTGATCCGACCGGATCCGGCTCTGGCGGCCCGGGCTACAAGTTCGCCAATGAGTACCCGACCAACCAGTACCCCAAGAATGATCCGGCCCTGCAGAAGCCGGTGCTCTACCCCCGCGGAACGTTGGCAATGGCCAACGCTGGGCCGGACACCAACGGCAGTCAGTTCTTCCTGGTGTACAAGGATTCGCAACTGCCACCTGGCTACACCGTCTTCGGCACCATCGACGCGACCGGCTTGGCCACGCTGGACAAGATCGCGCAGAACGGTGTCGCAGGCGGCAAGGACGACGGAAAGCCGGCCACCGAAGTCAAGATCAAGTCTGTTCTGCTGGACTAGCGGTCTGAGATGAGCGTTCCCCCGCCGTATGACCCCCCGCAGTATGACCCCCCGCCGCCCCCCTGGGCGGCCCAGCCGTCGGTTCCGCCCTACCCGGCGTATCCGTCTCCCACATATCCATCCCAGTCATATCCATCCCAGTCATAT
>JBMOKE010000193.1:0-4133 GCA_049315425.1 Mycobacterium sp.
CAGGCCGGGCCGACGTTGGCACTGCCTCCGCAGCCGCCCGGATTAGCTCCGCGCCGATCGAGGAGGTCTCCGGACACGTGGACCCGGCACTTCCCGTGGCCGTCAAGGCGCCTCGCGCCTCGCGTCTCGCCAGTCGCAGCGGCGTTCGAGTGCAACACGACGTGACCGATCCCGCACCGCAGGCATCACTTCCGGCTCCCGCCATCACCCCACAGGAGGCGGACGCGATCCATCTGCCGCAACAGTTGACGCGAGCTCCTCAGGGCATTCGGCGCAGTATCGGCACCGACGGCAGCGCGCCCAAGGCCAACAGAATGAGCACCGAGTAGGCCATGATGCCCGGCCCACCGAAGACGATGTCACCACCTGGGCCACCGAGCGTGAATCCCGCCACCGTCACCAGCCACGCCCACAGCGGCAGGGCCGCAAGCCTTTTGGAGTCCGTCCAATAACTCGCCGCCCACACCAGGGCCGCATTGACAAGTCCACTCAGCAGGGCGCTGATCGGAAACGGGATCGCACCGAGATACAGCGGGAGCAGCAGCGCGCCCAGGACAGCAGACACCACTCCGTCGACGGCCAGCAGTGCCAGAACGATGAGTGCGCCTCTGCTTTCCAGGGCACTACCCCGCGGTGAGGTCAAGGCCTGCCAGAAGGTCGTGTTCCCAGCCCTTCTCGTCTGTCTCACCCGATTGGCCCGATACCAGTACGTAATGCTCCTGACTCAGCACCGGCAGGATCATTTTGTTCGACAGCGTGAACGCGCGGCCCGTCGGCCCGAGAGCCATCTGCGTGGCGTGGGCGCCGATCGCCGCAACCTTCGCCGGCAGATGCTCCGGAGCATCAATGACCGCGGTGATCCGGTCATCAGGGAATCCGTATGACGCATCGGCGGGTAGCCAGATCCAATCCCCTAGTACGTCTTCGGGACCAATCGCATTGAGTCCGGCGCGAAATGTGTTGGCGGAGGTGACTGTCCAGTAGAACTTCGGCACCGCCCAGCGATCGGCGACGGCGGACAGCGCGGCAGTGGTGATGAGGTGGGCCTGGATGTGGTCGGGGTGGCCATAACCGCCACCGGGGTCGTAGGTCACTACGACGTGTGGACGCAGTTCGGCGATCACGGCTGCGAGTTGGCCGACAACCTCGTCGAAGTCGGCATCGACGAACCTGGTGCGTCGGCGCGGCGGTGTGCCCGGCATTCCCGAATCCCGCCAGCAGCCGGCCCCGCCGAGGTATCGCGGTCCGCCGACTCCGAGATGCCTCAGCGCGACGGTCAGTTCGCCGATCCGGTAGCCGCCCAGTTGATCGGCGTCGGCGAAGCCCAGCTGCATCCAGGGCTCCTCGATGATCTCGCCCTCCTCGCCGAGGGTGCAGGTCAACACGGTGACCGCGGCGCCGCGCGCGGCGTACCGCGCCATGGTCACACCGTTGTTGATGGTCTCGTCATCGGGGTGGGCGTGCACGAACAGCAGCCGCGGAACAGCAGGCATCAGCCCTCCTCTGGATGCATCGTCGTGTCGGCGTCACCCTACCGACTCGGGTTCGACACCGACTAAATTCAACGCGTGGACCGACGCAACCTCGAATTCGGCTGCGCGGTAATGGCGATCGGACTGCTTGCCGGGCTCGCAGGCCTTGCCACGAGCGGTCTCCTGGATTTCATCGAACACATCACCTACCACTACACCTTCGGCAGCCTGCTTGATGGCGTCACCGCTTCGAGTCCGGTCCGGCGGGCGGCGGGGCCGATGATCGGCGGTGCACTGGCCGGCTGCGGTTGGTGGCTGCTGCGGCGCCACGGCCCGGTGCCGACGGTCTCCGAGGCGATCACCCGGCGCGGCCGACTCCCCCGGCTGGCGATGATGATCGATTCCGCCCTGCAGGTGTTGGTGGTCGGCTCGGGCGCCTCGCTCGGCCGGGAGAACGCGCCCCGCCAGTTGGCCGTCGCACTGGGCGACCTGGGCACCCGACGCTGGGCGCTGACCACGAAGGACCGCGAGATCCTGCTGGGTTGTGCCGCCGGCGCAGGATTGGCCGCCGTCTATAGCGTGCCGATCGGCGGCGCGTTGTTCGCGCTGCGCATCGTCCTGCGGACCTGGAATCTGCGCGCTGCCGGAACCGCATTGATCACCTCCAGCTTGGCCGTGGCGGTGGCCGCGCCGCTCACCCACGATCGGCGGCTCCTGGACTGGCCCAATCCGCAGCTGTCCTATCGTCTGACCGCCGCTGCAGTAATACTGGCGCCGCTGGCACTCGGCGTCGGCCTGACCTTCAACCGCATCATGACCCGAGCTCGTTCACGGGGTGCGGCACACACCTCATGGCTGCTGATGCCGGGGATCGCGATGGCCGGCCTGCTGGTCGGAATCTGCTCGCACTGGTGGCCGGAGCTCCCCGGAAATGGATCCAGCATCCTGGAGATCAGCCTGAACAGCAGCCTCACACTGGCCGCTGCTGCCGCACTGCTGGCTCTCAAGCCGCTTCTCACGGCGATCTACCTGCGCGCTGGAGCAATCGGCGGCCTACTCACCCCGGCATTGGCCACGGGCTCGGCGATGGGATCGCTGATCGCGCTGTCGGTGAACACGTTCACGCCCGTGCACCTCAACGTCGCGGCGGTGTCACTGGCCTGCGCGGCGGGAGTGCTCGCGATCACCCAGGACACCCCGGTCTGGGCGGCGATCTTCGTCTGGGAGCTGGCCCACCCACCGTGGTGGCTGCTCATTGTGTTCACCACGGCTGCGGTGACCGCCCACCGGCTGGGCCGGCTGCTGGCGAGCGCCGGCACCGGTCAGAAGACGACCGTTTGATTGCCGTCCCGCAGGATGCGGTCTTCGCAGTGCCATGACACCGCGCGGGACAGCACCGCGCGCTCGACATCCGCACCGAGGCGAACCAGGTCGGCGACATCGTGGCGGTGATCGACGCGCACAACGTCTTGTTCGATGATCGGTCCCTCGTCAAGGTCAGCAGTGACGTAATGCGCTGTCGCACCAACGAGTTTGACGCCGCGCTCCCGGGCCCGCCGGTACGGTGCTGCCCCGATGAAGGCGGGCAGGAACGAGTGGTGGATGTTGATCAGCGGGCAGCCGACCTGAGCAAGGAAATCGGGCGTGATGATCTGCATGTAGCGCGCCAGCACCACCAGATCGACATTGCCATTCAGGAGTTCGAGCAGGCGCTGCTCGGCTTGCTCACGGATATCCTTGGTAGCCGGGATATGGATAAAGGGCACTCCGAACGGGCGCACCTGTTCGGCAAGGTCGGGATGGTTGGAGATCACCATGACCACCGACATGTCCAGCTCGCCGCGGCGGTTGCGCCAGAGCAGATCCAGCAGGCAGTGGTCCGTCTTTGAGGCCATGATGGCCACCCGTTTTGGCTTGGCGGCCTCGGTGAGCCGGAAGTCGATCGCGTAGGGCTCAGCGACCTTCTCGGCGAAGTCCCGTTCTAATCCTTCGCGTGCCGCGGCCAACCCGGGTAGGTGAAAGACGGTCCGCTGCATGAACGTCCCGCCCGACTGGCTGGTGGCGTGCTGACCCAGCGAGACGATATTCGCACCGGCTTCGGCGAGGAACGTGCTGACGGCGGCGACCAGGCCCGGACGGTCTACGCAACGCAGCAGCAGACGACCGATATCCCCGGCCGGTAGTTCAACCCGGCTGGGCGGATACTCGGCAGCTGCGGAGCCGACGTCGCCTGACATAACCTTCTCCCGTCGCTAACGTTGCGCTTCCGCCGTGGAAGGATACTCCGGGCCGGTAGGCCCATTGCCCGCTGCGGAGTAGCTGCGGTTAGAAGTGCGTACAGGCGTCCCTTCCCTGTTGACGACGAGCGTCGCACTGACCGGTGCCGTAGAGGCAGCCGTCAGCCTGCTGGTCCCACCTCTCGAGATGCATCTGCCGACGGTCTGGCTCGCCCCGATTGTGCTCGACAAAAGCGCCTAAAAATCGCGGCGAGTATTGGTTTAATGGCCGCTCCGGCGATTAGCGGCGTCGCGCCGACCCGCTACACCACCGTTGGGATCGGCGTTGTGACGGCGTTGTACTCGCTGCGCCGATCAGCGTCCGGCGAATCGAAGTTGACGTCGTAGAGCTTCCAGGTGGTGTTGCGCAGAGTGAGGGTGAAAT
>JBMOKE010000194.1:0-4115 GCA_049315425.1 Mycobacterium sp.
TCGACCTGTGCGCCAGCGCGGCCCGGGTGCGCGATGCCGGGCTCGAGTCGGCCGGCCGCCGCGGCGAGCACGGTCGGCTACCAGTGTCGTACTCGCGCAAGGTGTTCATCCCGGTCACCCACCTCTGCCGCGACACCTGTCACTACTGCACGTTCGTGACCGTGCCGGGCAAGTTGCGGGCCGCCGGTCGAGGCATGTACCTCGAGCCCGACGAGATCGTCGGCATCGCGCGCCGCGGTGCCGAGCTCGGCTGCAAGGAAGCCTTGTTCACACTCGGTGATCGGCCCGAGGCGCGGTGGCCGCAGGCCAGGCAGTGGCTCGACGAACGGGGTTACGACTCAACGCTGGCGTACGTGCGGGCGATGTCGATCCGGGTGCTGGAGGAGACCGGTCTGCTGCCGCATCTGAATCCCGGTGTGATGACCTGGGCGGAACTTTCCCAACTCAAACCCGTCGCGCCGTCGATGGGCATGATGTTGGAGACCACGTCGCGGCGGCTGTTCGAAACGCGCGGTGAGGCGCACTACGGAAGCCCGGACAAGGATCCGGTCGTGCGGCTGCGCACGTTGACCGATGCGGGACGGCTGTCCATCCCGTTCACCACCGGACTATTGGTCGGCATTGGGGAGACCCTCGCCGAACGCGCCGACACCCTGCACGCGATACGCCGCCTGCATAAGGAGTTCGGGCACATCCAGGAAGTCATCGTGCAGAACTTCCGCGCCAAGGACGACACCGCGATGGCGGCCACGCCCGACGCCGGCTTCGACGACTTCGTGGCGTGTGTCGCGGTGGCCCGCCTGGTACTGGGACCGGAAATGCGTATCCAGGCCCCGCCCAACCTGGTTTCGCGACAGGAGTGCCTGACGTTGTTGGGCGCGGGCGTGGACGACTGGGGCGGGGTCTCCCCGCTGACCCCGGATCACGTCAACCCGGAACGGCCCTGGCCGGCACTGGACGACTTGGCTGCGGTCACCGCGGAGGCTGGATTCGATCTGGTGCAACGGCTCACCGCCCAGCCGAAGTACGTGCAAGCCGGCGCGGCCTGGATCGACCCGCGGGTGGCGGCACACGTTGCCGCGTTGGCCGACCCGGAGACCGGATTTGCCGTCGATGTCAATCCGGTAGGGCGGCCGTGGCAGGAGCCCGACGATGTCACCGAGTCACTGGGCCGCACTGATCTGCACAGCGCGATCGATACCGAGGGGCGGCGAACCGCTGTCCGCAGCGACCTCGGCAGCGCCTTCGGTGACTGGGAGTCGATCCGCGAGCGGGTCGGCGAGCTGGAGTCCCGCGTCCCCGTGCGCGTTGACACCAATGTGGCCGCCGCGCTGCGTGCCGCGGAGCGTGATCCGGCCGGCTGCAGTGATGCCGAGTACCTGACACTGGCCACCGCCGATGGTCCTGCACTGGATGCCGTTGCCGCACTGGCAGATTCGCTGAGGCGGGATGCCGTCGGCGATGATGTCACATTCGTGGTAAATCGGAACATCAACTTCACCAATATCTGCTACACCGGCTGCAGGTTCTGTGCGTTCGCACAACGCAAAGGTGACGCGGACGCCTTCTCGCTGTCGGCGCAGGAGGTGGCAGACCGGGCTTGGGAGGCCCACGTCGCCGGAGCGACGGAGGTTTGTATGCAGGGTGGGATCGACCCGGAACTGCCCGTTACCGGTTACGCGGATTTGGTTCGGGCGGTGAAGGCGAGGGTGCCTTCGATGCATGTGCACGCATTCTCTCCGATGGAGATCTCCAATGGAGTCACCAAGAGCGGCATGAGCATTCGCGAGTGGTTGATCGGCCTGCGGGAGGCAGGCCTGGACACCATCCCCGGAACCGCCGCCGAGATCCTCGACGACGAAGTGCGCTGGATTCTCACCAAGGGCAAGCTGCCCACTTCGCAGTGGGTGGAGATCGTCAGCACCGCGCACGAAGTGGGCTTGAGATCGAGTTCAACCATGATGTACGGCCACGTCGACACCCCGTCGCATTGGGTCGCCCATCTCAATGTGCTGCGCGGAATCCAGGATCGCACCGGCGGATTCACCGAGTTCGTTCCGCTGCCGTTCGTACACCAGTCGTCACCGCTGTACCTGGCCGGCGCGGCCCGTCCGGGCCCCACGCATCGCGACAATCGCGCGGTGCACGCGCTCGCGAGAATCATGCTGCATGGCCGCATTCCCCAGATCCAGACCAGCTGGGTGAAACTGGGCGTGCAGCGCAGTCAGGTGATGCTGACCGGTGGCGCCAACGACCTGGGCGGCACCCTGATGGAGGAGACCATCTCCCGGATGGCGGGTTCGCAGCACGGGTCGGCCAAGAGCGTCGCCGAACTCGTGGCGATCGCCGAAGGCATCGGCCGGCCGGCTCGCCAGCGTACGACCACCTACGTCAAGCGTGCGGCCTGAGGTGTGGCGACCACTACTAACCGCGGTTCCGCACCGGTGATGAGGCGGGTGGCGGGCTCAACGCCTAAGATTGGGCGGGTCCGGATTTAGGGCATGCCCGCAATTTAGGGCACACTGAGTCGGCGATCCGGGAGCGGGCAACGGATACTGAGGCGCTGCCCCGGCCGCACACCGCTGGACCCTGCAGACAGATAGACGACGAAGAGCACATCGAGGAGAACCTTCGTGACCTACGTGATCGCCGAACCTTGCGTCGACATCAAAGACAAGGCATGTATCGAGGAATGCCCGGTCGACTGCATCTACGAGGGCGAACGCATGCTCTACATCCACCCCGACGAGTGCGTGGACTGTGGCGCGTGCGAGCCGGTCTGCCCGGTGGAGTCGATCTACTACGAAGACGACGTTCCCGACCAGTGGTCGCAGTACACCCAGATCAACGCCGACTTCTTCGCCGAGCTGGGCTCGCCGGGTGGTGCTTCGAAGGTGGGGCTGACCGAGAACGATCCGCAGGTGGTCAAGGACCTCCCGCCCAAGGCTGAGGACGACTGACGGCCCACACCTCGCCGCGGGTTCAGCGCCGCGGTGTTTCGGCGTCGCTGCCGGTGTTCCCCTGGGACACCCTGGCCGACGCCGCAGCCATCGCGCGTGCACACCCCGACGGCATCGTCGACCTGTCGGTGGGCACTCCGGTGGACCCGGTTGCGCCGGTGATCCGCAATGCCCTCGCCGAGGCTTCCGGAGCGCCCGGCTATCCGTTTACCGCGGGAACGCCCGAACTACGGGCGGCAGCGGTGGCCGCACTGGGCCGCCGGTACGGCATCACCGGTGTGGGGGAACATGCCGTGCTGCCCGTGATCGGTACCAAAGAACTCATTGCCTGGTTGCCGACACTGGTGGGTCTGGGAGCCAGTGACACGGTGGTGATTCCCGAACTCGCCTACCCCACCTACGAGGTCGGCGCCCGACTTGCCGGCGCCCAGGTCATCGCGGCCGACTCGCTGACCCAACTGGGACCGCTGTCACCCGGTGTGATCTATCTCAATTCGCCGGGTAATCCCACCGGCAGGGTGCTCGGCGTCGACCATCTGCGCAAGGTGGTCGAGTGGGCACGCGAGCGGGGCTCGCTGGTGGTATCCGACGAGTGCTACCTCGGTCTCGGCTGGGAGCAGCAGCCGGTGTCGGTACTGCACCCGGACGTGTGCGGCGGTGACCACACCGGCCTGCTGGCCGTGCACTCGTTGTCGAAGTCATCGTCGATGGCGGGCTACCGGGCCGGTTTCGTCATCGGCGATCCGACTCTGGTTGCCGAGTTGCTCGCCGTGCGCAAACACGCGGGGATGATGGTGCCCACTCCGGTGCAGGCGGCGATGGTGGCCGCCCTCGACGACGATGCGCACCAGGCTGAGCAGCGTGACCGTTACGCACGCCGGCGTGCGGTCCTATTGGACGCCGTGCGATCGGCCGGTTTCACCGTCGAACACTCCGAAGCCGGGCTGTATCTGTGGGTGACCCGTGGCGAACCCTGCCGGAACACGGTGGATTGGCTGGCGGATCGCGGGATCCTGGTGGCGCCGGGTGACTTCTACGGCCCGGGCGGAGCCGAGTATGTCCGGATCGGACTCACGGCAACTGACGAGCGGATCGCCGCCGCCGTGAAGCGCCTGACGGGATAACGCCGCTGATACGACGATGGCCCCCGGTGTG
>JBMOKE010000195.1:0-4110 GCA_049315425.1 Mycobacterium sp.
CCAATGAACTGCTGGACAAGGTGAAGGCCCGCGGCGGCACCCGGATGGACGCCGTGGAGGACTTCGCCTATCCGATCCCGGTATCGGTGATCTTCCGGGTGCTCGGCGCGCCGATCGCCGACGAGGGCAAGTTCCATGGCTGGGTGATGGACTTCATGCGGGGCGCCGACGTGGGACCGGAGGCCGACACCGACGAGGGCCGGGCTGCAATGGCGAAAGCGGCCGCCAGCATGGCCGAGTTGGACACCTACGTCCACGACCTCGTCGAGCGACTGTCCCGCGAACCTGGTCCGGGCCTGCTGTCGGCGGCGCTGCATGACGACGGACCGGACGGGCCGGTGTCGATCGAGGCCGCCGCCGCGAACGCGATGCTGTTGCTGATCGCCGGGCACGACTCGACCGTCAACACCATCACCAACTCGATCATGACTCTGCTGCGCAATCCGGGATCGTGGGATCTGTTGCGAAACAACAGCGATTTGATCCCGCGCACCATCGAGGAGGTGCAGCGACTGCAGTCGGCAGTGCAGTTCTTTCCCAGTCGCTGGGCGACCGCCGATATCGAGATCGCCGGCACTGTGATCCCAGCGGGTTCGGCGATATTCCTGGTCTACGCCGCGGCCAATCGTGACCCGCGCCGTTTCCCGGACCCGGACCGGTTCGACCCGATGCGCGAGGACAACGAGCACTTCGGTTTCGGCAGCGGTATTCACATCTGCTTCGGCGGCCCGCTGGCCCGACTCGAGGTGAACCTGGCACTCGAGGTCTTCCTGCGCCGGGTGCGATCGCCCAAGCTGGTGGTGGACCCGCCGCCGTACCGGCATAACCAGGTGTTCCGCGGTCCGCGGCATCTCTGGGTGGACTTCGCCGAGATCCTTGACTGAAGTGGACCGATGAGTCCCGTCGACCCACTGAACCGGTTCGCACCCGCGACCCGGCGTTGGTTCGCGGGCACCTTCGCCACACCCACCCCGGCCCAATCACAGGCATGGGCCGCCATCGCCGACGGCGATCACACCTTGGTGATCGCCCCGACCGGATCGGGTAAAACACTGGCCGCGTTCCTATGGGCGATCGACCAACTGGCACATCAACCGAGGGAGACTAAGGGCACCCGGGTGCTCTATATCTCCCCGCTCAAAGCACTCGCCGTCGATGTCGAACGCAACCTTCGCACCCCCCTTGCCGGGATCTCGCGCATCGCCGAGCAGGATGGCACCCCGGTCCCGACGATCAGCGTGGGCATCCGCTCCGGTGACACCCCGCCCGCTCAGCGTCGTGCGCTACTTTCCGCCCCACCCGACATCCTGATCACCACACCCGAGTCGCTGTTCCTGATGCTCACCTCAGCGGCCCGCGACACCCTGACCGATGTTCGGACGGTGATCATCGATGAGGTGCACGCGGTCGCCGCCACCAAACGCGGGGCACACCTTGCTCTCTCACTGGAGCGGCTCGATGCCCTCCTGCCCCAGCCCGCCCAACGAATCGGCCTGTCGGCGACCGTCAGACCGCCTGAGGAAGTGGCCCGCTTCCTGACCGGCGGACGGCCCGTGACCATCGTTCACCCGCCGTCGGCCAAAACCTTCGATCTGGCTGTGCAGGTCCCGGTGCCCGATATGGCCAATCTCGAGAACAACACCATCTGGCCCGATGTGGAAGCGCGGATCGTCGACCTCATCGAGTCACACTCCTCCACCATCGTGTTCGCCAACTCACGTCGGCTCGCCGAGCGAATCACGTCCCGCATCAACGAGATTCACGCCGAACGCTCCGATGCCGAGATCGCCGTCCCACTCGCCCGCGCACACCATGGATCGGTATCCAAGGAGCAACGCGCCGAGGTCGAAGACGACCTCAAGACCGGGCGGCTGCGGGCCGTCGTCGCAACCTCCAGCCTGGAACTCGGGATCGACATGGGCGCCGTCGATCTCGTCATCCAGGTCGAAGCCCCACCATCGGTGGCCAGCGGTCTGCAGCGGGTCGGCCGGGCCGGGCACCAAGTTGGCGAGATCTCCCGCGGTGTGTTGCTGCCGAAGCATCGCACCGATTTGATCGGCTGCGCGGTCAGCGTGCAGCGCATGATCGCCGGTGAGATCGAAACCATGCGGGTCCCGACCAACCCGCTGGACATCCTCGCCCAGCACACCGTGGCGGCTTGTGCGCTGGAGTCCCTGAACGCCGAGACGTGGTTTGACATTGTGAGGCGCAGCGCCCCGTTTGCGACCCTGCCCCGCAGCGCCTACGAAGCCACACTGGATCTCCTCAGCGGCAAGTATCCGTCGACAGATTTCGCCGAACTTCGACCCCGGCTGGTCTACGACCGTGACACCGGCACCCTGACCGGGCGCCCCGGAGCGCAGCGACTGGCCGTCACCTCCGGCGGCGCGATCCCCGATCGCGGAATGTTCGCGGTGTATCTGGTGGGCGAAAAACCCTCGCGGGTGGGTGAACTCGACGAAGAGATGGTCTACGAATCCCGCCCCGGTGACGTAATAGCACTGGGGGCGACCAGCTGGCGCATCGCTGAGATCACCCATGACCGGGTGCTGGTGGTCCCTGCTCCCGGCCTGCCGGCGCGACTCCCGTTCTGGCGCGGCGACGCCGTCGGCCGGCCTGCAGAACTCGGAGCGGCGATCGGGAGATTCACCGGTGAGCTCTCCGGTTTGGATCGTGATGACTTCGATAAGCGTTGCTCTGACATCGGCTTGGCCGACTACGCCGGAGATAACCTCTGGAAACTGCTCGATGATCAGCGCACCGCGACCACCGTGGTGCCCAGCGACACCACACTGGTGGTCGAGCGGTTCCGCGATGAGTTGGGTGACTGGCGGGTGATCCTGCACTCCCCCTATGGACTGCGGGTGAACGGCCCACTGGCCCTGGCCGTGAGCCGGAGACTGCTTCAGCGGTACGGCGTCGATGAGAAGCCGACGGCATCCGACGATGGAATTGTGGTGCGCCTGCCCGACACCGGCGAGGCACCCGCGGGCGCGGAAATTTTCGTCTTCGATCCCGACGAGATCGAGTCGCTGGTCACCGCCGAGGTCGGCGGCTCGGCGCTATTCGCCTCCCGGTTCCGCGAGTGCGCGGCGCGCGCACTGCTGCTGCCGCGCCGGCAGCCCGGCAAGCGCGCCCCACTGTGGCAGCAACGTCAGCGGGCGGCCCAACTACTGGACGTGGCTCGCAAATATCCCGACTTCCCGATCGTGCTCGAAACCGTTCGGGAGTGCCTGCAGGACGTTTACGACGTTCCGATGCTGACCGAACTGATGTCGCGGATCGCCCAGCGCCGGGTCCGGATGGTCGAGGTAGAAACCCCCACGCCGTCTCCGTTCGCCGCCTCGCTGCTCTTCGGCTACGTCGGGGCGTTCATGTACGAGGGCGACAGCCCATTGGCCGAGCGCCGCGCAGCAGCGCTATCGCTCGACACCACCCTGCTCGCCGAACTGCTCGGCCGGATCGAGTTGCGGGAGCTACTCGACGCCGAGGTGGTGGCCGCAACGTCGCGACAGTTACAACACCTGGCCGACGACCGCCGGGCCCGCGACGCCGAAGGTGTGGCCGACCTATTGCGATTACTCGGGCCGCTCACCGAGGCCGAAGTAGCCGCCCGCTCAACGGCATCCGATATTGGACCGTGGCTGGACGGATTGCACGCCGCCAAGCGGGTACTTCAAGTTTCCTATTCCGGACAGCAGTGGTGGGTGGCCATCGAGGACATCGGCCGGTTGCGTGACGCAGTTGGAGTCGCCGTCCCCGTCGGGGTTCCGGCCAGTTTCACCGAGGATTCGGCAGATCCACTGGGTGAACTCCTGAGCCGCTACGCCCGCACCCGCGGTCCATTCACCACCGCCGAAGCCGCCGACCGATTCGGCCTAGGTCGCCGCGTGGCTGCCGATGTGCTGACTCGAATGTCGTTGGACACCAAGCTGGTTCGCGGCGAATTCACCGACTCGGATGAGTCCGACCAGTGGTGCGATACCGAAGTGCTGCGCATCCTGCGGCGGCGCTCGCTGGCTGCGCTACGCGCTCAGGTGGAACCGGTAAGCACACGTGCCTACGCACGATTCCTGCCGGCCTGGCAGCAGGTCGGAAAGGCAGCCGGCT
>JBMOKE010000037.1:0-18224 GCA_049315425.1 Mycobacterium sp.
GGCGTTCACCTGATGCGCTTTACGTTCGGTCGGTCCGAAATCGCCACGTTCCGGATTCGGTTCGCCATGCCCAACGCAAGTGGTGACTCCAGGACATGAGGTGGGGACGACTGTGAACCCGAATGAATTCGATATCCCGGGGGTGACCGAGGGCCTGGGAACCGATCGCGTGATTCGACCGACCGGCTCGCTGCCACAACCAGCCGGACAGTTGGACCCGTCACCACCGGTTCGGTCCCACGAATTCGAGATTGCGGTGGAACGCCTGTGCCTGGACTCCACGTCGTATCGCAATATCCGTGATCAGGCCGGAGCCGACCCGTCACGGATGGGTGAGCGCATCCTCGAGATCGTCGCGACGCGGGGCAAGATGCACAACCCGGTCACCGATTCCGGCGGCGTCGCACTGGGCACCGTATCCGCCGTCGGTGCGCAGTTCCCCAACCCGCCCCAGGTCGGTGACCGTGTGGTCACCCTGGCCTCGCTGACGCTGACCCCGCTGCGACTCGACTCAATTGTCCGGGTCGCGCCGGACTCGGCACAGGTGGAGGTCACCGGCACGGCCTACGTGTGCGCCAGTGCGCCATGGGGGCTGCTGCCCGACGACATGGACGTCGGGACCGCGATCGAAATCTACGACGTCTACGGCGCAGCGTCGCACACCGCCCGCCTGGCCCCGCAGTCCGGTGTCGTCTACGTGCTGGGTTGCGGTCACGCCGGCAAGCTGGCGATGGCAGCGGCGCGCGACACCATGGACGACGGCTCGTTAGTGGTGGCTATCGACGTCGATGAACTCGCCGTCAGCCGGGTGCGGGACGCAGGACTCTGCGATATCGGTATCGTCGCCGATCTGCAGAACCCGGTGGCCGCTCTGGCTGCGCTGCGGGATGTCGGCGCGCCGCCCGCGGATCTGACCGTGGTGGTGGTCAATGCCGCCCGATGCGAACCGTTCTCGATTCTGGCCACCAGGGAACGCGGGACGGTCCTGTTTTTCTCGATGGCGACGAACTTCAGCACCGCCGCACTTACCGCCGATGGGATGGGACACGATGTCACCATGCTGATCGGCAGCGGATACACACCCGACACCGGAAAGTACGCGCTCGATCTGGTGCGGCGGACACCGACACTGCGCGCCGCAATGGGTATTGACAACCACGGGTGTTAAAAATCAAAGCCGCATAGCGTGACCAGGCAGGACAACAAGGAGATGCTGCAATGAGCTGGAACTCAAAACCCGTCGTCATCACAGCGGCAATCACCGGCGCCGACGTCACCCGGGACGACAACCCCAATGTCCCGTACACGCCGGCCGAGATCGCCGAGTCGAGTCTGCGGTCGGTGGAGGCAGGAGCGGCGATCGTTGCCCTGCACGTGCGCGAGGACGACGGAACGCCCAGTGGCCGGCCGGAACTGTTCATCCAAGTCATTGACCAGATCAGAGCGGGTGCGCCCCGTGCGGTGACCAATGTGTCGACCGGCGGTTCCAACACGATGAGCATCGAGGACCGGATGGGCGGCCTGCAGGCCGTGCCCGACATGTGTGGCGTGGAGACCGGATCGATGAACTTCGGCGACGAAACGTTCATCACTCCGCCGCCGGCCGCCCGGGAGATCATCGCCCGCGCGCACTCCCAGGGAATCGGATTGGAGGTGGAGGCGTTCGATGTCGGACACGTCGTCAGTGCCGTCCGGCTTTACGGCGAGGGAATCCTGCCCGGCCCACTGCGGGTGAATCTGGTCTTCGGTGTGCCGGGCGGCATCGACGCATCACCGGAAGCGCTCGACGCCATGCTTCGCCCGCTACCGCCCGAGGCGTTCTGGACGGTGACGTGTGTCGGGCGCCCGCACGACCGGATTCTGGGACTTGGCCTGCTGCGGGGCGCCGACGGTGTTCGGACCGGACTTGAGGATGTCGCGTACATCTCCAAAGGTGTACATGCGCCGTCGAATGACGCCCTGGTGACCAAGCTTGTCGGACTGTCGAAGACTTTGGGCCGCGAGGTGGCCACCATCGATCAATCCCGGGACCTACTGGGGCTCAACTAGCGCAATGCGTACCGAGGCCGTCAAGGGTTGCACCGACCAGGTGCCCCAGGGTCGGTAGGTGATATCCGCCCTCCTGTACCACCACGGCGGGAAGTCCCAGTGCCCCAAGGATATCGCCGGCTTGGTGATAGCCCTGCAGGGTTACCTGCAGCGGGCTTTCGGGATCGTCGACCGCGGCGTCTACTCCGAGCGCGATCACCAACGCGGTGGCACCGAAGGCAGCGGCAGCGTCAGCGGCGCGCTGGATGGCCGACAGCCATACGGCGTCGCCGGACCCGGGTTCCAGTGGGACGTTGAGATTCCTACCGAGCCCGCCGTCGCGGCCGGTCTCGTCGGCGAAGCCGACGTGGTGCGGGAACCAGCCGGCACCGGGGTCGACGTGCACTGAGGTGGTGAACACGTCAGGTCGCTCATAGAAGATCGCCTGGGTGCCGTTGCCGTGATGGGCGTCGATGTCGATGACAGCGACGTTCGCGAAGTCAGCCGCACGCAATGCCTGTGCGGCGATGGCCGCGTTGTTCAGGTAGCACGATCCGCCGTACGCCGACCTCGTTGCGTGGTGACCCGGAGGTCGCGTCAACGCGTAGGCACTGGGCGCGCCACTGACAACCAGATCCACGGCGGTACGGGTCGCGCAGGTGGCGGCGCGGATCGCTCGCCAGCTTCCCGGTCCGATGAGTGTCATCGTGTCGTAGCAGTACACACCGACCTCGGCATGCAGTGCCGCCGGTATCCGGGGCGGAAGTCCCTGGCGTAGTTCAGCACTGGGGAATAGGTACGGGACCACCCGTCCGGCGCCGAGATCGGGGTAACCGCTGCCAACCCAGCGGTCCCACACCGTTGCGAGGTAATCGAGTAACTCAGGCGAGTGCACCGCCGTCAGCCAGGCATCATCGAACTCGCGCGCAGACATCATCGGGTGCCCGAGTTCGCTCAGGGCGGCCTCGATGATGGTGACGCGGTCGGCAACTTCGGCGGGGGCCGTGGTCATACCGATCCAGATCTCCGCGCCTGGGTCGTGGTCACAGCAGCGTGGGTCGACGACCACCGGAATCCGCCCCGCCACTCCGGCAGCATGGCACGATGCGGCCATGGGCGGAAGAGTGCGGCTGGCGGAGTGGTCGGTGGCCATTGGCACCCTTCCCCGAGGCCGGACCAACTCGGTGCTGGACGTGCCGGGCGTCGGACTCGGGCATGCGACGGTGATCTCCGACGATGTCGACCCCCCGGCCGGGGCCGGCATCGCACGCACCGGCGTCACTGTTCTCGACCCGGGCGCAAGTGTTTGGGCGGCCCCGGTGCCTGCCGGCGTGGCGGTGCTCAATGGCGCTGGTGAACTGACCGGACGGTCTCAGGTCCAGGAATGGGGCCTCATCGAGACTCCGGTGTTCCTGACCTCCACGATGCAGGTGGGCCGGGTGTACGACGCGGCATGCCAGATCCTCATCGCCGAAGAACCGGATATCGGAGTCGATGACTGGGTGATACCAATCGTCGGCGAATGCGATGACTCCTGGCTAAACGATGCCCGTCGCATGCACGTGCAGTACGACCACGTTGCCGCCGCACTGGCTGCCGCACGACACTCCATCGGCGGTGCCGAGGTTGGCCTTGGCGCCATCGGCGCGGGCACGGGAATGTGTTGCTACGGGTGGAAGGGCGGCATCGGGTCGGCGTCGCGGTTGCTACCGGACGGCCATGTCCTCGGGGTGCTGGTGTTGGCCAACTTCGGCTCCTGGGAACGTTTGACGATCGCCGGTGTACCGGTGGGTCGCGCCCTCGGTCCACCGGCGCACCTGGGACCGAAACCCGCCGGCTCGTGCATCGGCGTGGTGATCACCGATGCGCCCATCGACGCTGCGGGTTGCACACGCCTGGCGACTCGGATGGGTCTGGGACTGGCCCGGACCGGGTCCACCGCACATCACGGCTCCGGTGAGATATTCCTCGGCCTGGCAACGGGATTGCGAGCCGAGCGATCGACCGCCGTCGCGACCAACGCCGTGCTGTCCGGACGTCGGCTGGACACCTACTTCGAAGCCACCGTCGATGCGACCGAGGAGGCCGTCATCGACGCGCTGTTGTGCGCGACGACGACTACCGGTGTCGGCGGCCGAACCATCGATGCCCTTCCGCTCGACCAGGTGCGCCCGATGCTGATGACAACATGACCGGCAGCAGGCGCGACGAGTGGATACCGATGTCGGACGGTGCACGCCTCGCGGTCACCCTGTACCTGCCCGACAGTGGTCCACAACCGTGCATCCTGGAAGCGCTGCCCTACCGCAAGGATGATCTGACAGCCTCCTATCGCCCCGAGTACACCCGACTGCGCGACGAGTTCGACTATGCCGTAGCGCGTTTGGATGTTCGCGGCACCGGCAGCAGCAGCGGGCGTGCGATTGACGAATACCAGGTCCAGGAGCAGCCAGACCTGACCGAGGTGATCGCCTGGATCGCCGCACAGGAGTGGTGCGACGGCAACGTCGGGATGTACGGCACGTCCTACAGCGGCTTCAACTCGCTCCAGATGGCGGCCAAGCGCGCACCCGGGTTGAAGGCCGTGATCGCGATCTACGCCTCGGATGACCGTTTCACCGACGACGTCCACCTGTGCGGTGGTTCGCGGCGTTGGCTGGACCTGGTGGACTACTGCCACTACGTGACGCCGATGAATGCGCTACCCCCGGTACCCGCGGTGTGGGGCGATGGATGGCGCGACGAATGGGCCGCGCGCATCGCCGAACACGAGCCCTGGCTGTTCAGCTGGCTCGAGCACACCCGGCGCGATGACTACTGGCAGCACGGGTCGATCCGTCCGGCCTACGACGACATCGCGTGTCCGGTGCTCCTCGTCGCCGGCTGGGCGGATGGGTACCGGAACAACTCGTTTCGCACCGTCACCGCGCTGCGGGCAGCGGGTCGGCACGCCGAATTACTGGCCGGGCCGTGGCCGCATGCCGCGACCTCATCGTGTCTTCCCGGACCCCGCATCGACCTGGTGCCGGAGATGGTGGCGTGGTGGGACCGATGGCTTCGTGGCCGGACTCCCGCAGTCGAGCCCCCCACCGCGCGCTGGTACGCGCGCGCCTCACACCGTCCGGCTGTCGACCTCGATCACGTGCCGGGTGTGTGGCGGGCCGACGAGTGGCCCACCCCGCGCTCGGCCGAGCAGACCTGGCCGCTGTCGTCGAAGCCGCCGTACGACGTGGTCGCCGATATCGGACTCACCGCGTGGCTGTCATGCAGCGGACACCTGCCGTGGGGCCAGCCCGATGATCAACGCACCGACGACGTCCGGGCGTTGACCTGGGACTGGCCGCTGGCCGACGGACTGGAGATCGCCGGCTACCCGCATGCGCGGCTGCGGATTTCCGTTTCCGAGCCGGTCGCCAGCGTTTCGCTGCGACTGTGCGACGTGGCACCCGACGGCACCTCCACCCTGGTGTCCCGCGGCTTTCTGAACCTGACCCGCCGCACAGGTATGGCGACGGCGACACCACTGGTCCCCGGTGAGGTTTACAACGTCGATGTCGAAATCGAGGCGACCGCCTGGCAGTGGGCGCCGGGGCACGTGCTGCGACTCGCACTGGCCGGGGCCGACTGGCCCAACGTCATCGCGCCGCCGGCGCGGGCGTCGCTGACCATCCACGGCGGCGAGTTGGTGCTGCCGACCTACGATGCGACGACAAGTCCTCACCCGGCGCCGGTTTTCACACCCGGCGACGACGCAGCCGACGAGGATCCGGCCGCGGTCACCTGGCGGACCTGGCGCGACGTTCTGGCCCGGGTCACCGGTGCCGTGGTCGATCACGGCGGCGATCCCTACGACACCCCGTACGGTCGCACGGGCGAGCACTACTTCGGCGAGGTCAGCGTGCAGACCGACACGTTCAACCAGTCGGCGCGATCCGATG
Organism: Mycobacterium sp.; assembly: GCA_049315425.1. GTDB lineage: Bacteria > Actinomycetota > Actinomycetes > Mycobacteriales > Mycobacteriaceae > Mycobacterium. Next base: position 5,967 of record JBMOKE010000037.1, read on the forward strand.
TGACATTCGCACTGCATTTCGATGACGACGGATCGGGTGCACCCGTTGACTGCGTCGTCACATCACGATTGCACGTCGAGGCCGACCAGACCGACCTCGACGTGACGATCACCATGTCCTGTACCGAGACAGGCACGTCGGGCGAGCGTGTTGTCGGCGAGCGATCCTGGCAGCGGCGGTTCGCCCGGGACCTGGCCTGAACTCAGCGCTTACGCGCCTGCAACGTATACGTCAACGGGACTCGCTCCGGTCCGGTGTGCAGGCGCCACTCCCCCTGCGCGTCACAGATCATGTTGCCGGGCAGCGCCTCCCACGGGACGCTGCGATGCTCGTCGAGCGCGGTGAGTTCCATACCAGCCTCGAGCAGGGCCGTGATGACCTCTGCCAGCCCGTGGTTCCAGGTGTGAGTCGTGGTGTGCCCGAAGACGACATCGGTCTCGACATAGGTACCCGCGTCCTCGAAGACATCCGGTTCGGGCGTCTCAAAGTACGGGTAGTTAACTACAAGCAGGTGGTCGCCGCGTTCTTCATCCAGGCTCCACAGCATGGGGTGGCCCTCCCTGATGAACAGCCGCCCGCCGGGCCGCAGCAGTCCGGACACGGTTTGCGCCCAACGGCGGATATCCGGCAACCAACACAGTGCACCGATACCGGTGTAGACGAGGTCAAAGCTATTCGCGCCGAGAACCGACACCGCGTCATAGACGTCGGCCTGCACGAAATCCACCTCCGGCCCGGCCAGTTCCACTATCCGCCGCGCCTCGGTCAGAGCCACCGGCGAGAAGTCGAGTCCGATCATCCGGGCGCCGAGTCGGGCCAGCGAGACGGTGTCGGTGCCGATGTGGCATTGCAGGTGAACTCCGCGCAGCCCGGCGATGTCGCCGAGTCGCGGAACGTCGAACTGCACCACGTAACTCAGGAAGGCCGGATCCTGGACGAATCGGTCGACGTGGTAATCCGGCGAGGCAGCGTGCGCGGGGGCGCGCTCGTCCCAGTTGAGCCGGTTTACCTCTGCGGAATCCACGATCCCATCGTGGCATAAACCGCTGAGTGGATCAGACCATCCAGTTGGCTGCATATGACGGATCGGTCAGCGCTGCACGGTCGAACCGGAAGGCCGACAGGTCATAACTGCTGACGCCGTCAATCGCCATATCGGTCAGCAGGCGTCCGAACAGCGCCGCGAACTTGAACCCGTGCCCCGCGCCCAGCCCGACGGTGACGCCGGGGTGTCCGGGCAGTCGATCAATCACGAAGTCACGGTCGGGCGTCAGCGTGTACAGACACCGCTTGGAACGGATCGGACTACCCGATTCGGGAAACACGCCGCGCATGAAGGCCGAAAGCCGCTCCAGCATCGCCTCATCGAGCGCGCCGCTTCGATCATCCGCTGTCACGGTGGGGCCGCCGCAGTCCTGCGCGGCTTTGACGGTCGCCTCACCGTAGGTGGGGAAACCGTAGTAGGACGGCTCATCCATCCAGATCCACACCGGGAACACCTCGGGGCTGAACTTCGATGGTTCCGGCGGCGCGAAGTAGGTGAGTTGCTCCTCGGTCACGGTCAGCGGCAGGTCCACACCGAGCGGAGCCAGCAGACCGGCCGTCCATGCGTCGGCGGTGACGACGACCCGCCCCGCGCTGACGACGCCGTCGGCGGTGACCAGTTCCACACTGTCGGAGCCGGGCACGATCGCCTCGACCCGGGTGTTGTCCTGGATCGTCGCGCCGAGTTCTCGGGCACGGCGCGTCATCGCGGCAGTGCCTGCGGCGGCGGGCACGATGCCGGTGCGCGCCTGATGGATGGCGGTCGTTCCGTCCGGCAGCACGAAAGCCGGCCAGCGATCGTGAACCGCGTCGGGATCCAGAACGTCGTAGGCGATGCGGTGGGTATCCATCGACGCGAGGTAGTCATCCATCGCGATGTGGGCATCCGGCGGATACAGATCGAGCCCACCGGTCATCGTCACGAACTGCTGGCCGGTCTCGTCCTCAAGGCGAGCCCAGTCGTCGTAGGCGCCGAAGGTCAGGGCCACATACTCCGGCGTGTGATAGCTGTGCCGGATGATCCGAGACGTGTCATGCGAGGCGCCGCGCTCGTGACCGAGCCCGAAGGCCTCGAGGCCCAGAACGCTCAAACCTCGACTGGCGGCATGCCAGGCGGTGGAACTTCCCAGCCCGCCGAGTCCGATGACGGCCAAGTCATAGGTCGCCCCGTCATAGGCTTTAGCCACCGGGTTCACCTCCATGTCGCTCGAGCCGGGGAAGCAGCCAGCGCCGGATATCGAGGGCTGCGTCCTCCATCGGCGCGAACCAGCCCTGAGAGTAGTACCGCGAGCTCATGCCACGTTGCACGGATTCGCAGATCGCCCAATCCTGCCGGTTGACCAGATCCCAGAGATCGGCGGCGTCGCTCGGGTCGAATCCCGGCTTCGTGATTTCGTCAGCGGCGAAAAGCAGCTCGCAGGTGACCTCGGTGCGATCAACCGCGGTGGGTCGCAGCACGAACGCGGCGACATGTTCAGCCGCCAGCGACAGCAGCAGGTTCGGATAGACCAATTCGCCTTTGTGCCGGACCCGTTCGGCGTCATCGAGATCCGGGAACGGAGCGCGATCACTGGTACCGGACAGCGTGAACGTCCAGGCGCCGTCGCGGTGCGGGATGCCGTCCTCCCACTCGAGGTCGGTGCCGCCACCGGCGAACGCGGGCACCAACCGGGACAGTTCCGGGTGCACGGGGCCGCAGTGGTAGCACTCGTTGTAGTTCTCGGCCAGCACCTTCCAGTTCGCCGCGACCGAATACTCCAAGCGTTTGCCCACTACCAGTGTGTCCAGCGGGTAGCGGCGAACTCGGTCCGGTACCGGCGACAGTGCGTCAACGACCCTCGGTGCCTCAAGATCCTCGGTGAGCCAGAGAAATCCACCCCAGGCATCGGCCCGCAGTGCGTTCAGCCCGAAGGCCGAATTGTCGACATCGACATCATCGGTGTGCGGCGCATGAAGCAGGCGGCCGTCGAGTCCATAGGTCCACGAGTGATACGGGCAGCGCAGCGATTTGGCGTCACAGGCATCAGGCGGCGTTGCCGACTCGACCGGAACCAGTTGGGAACCTCGGTGCCGACACACATTGGCGAACGCGTGCAGCGATCCGGCGTCGTCGGCGGTGATGATGATCGACTCGTCGGCAAAATCGACGACGGCGCGGCGCTGCGGGAGCACCTGACCGGACCGCGCGAGGCCGAGTTGGTCGAGTCGGCCGATGCAGGTCCACTCCCGGCGCAGCATCTCGGACTCGCGCTGGAAGGATTCCCCGCCGACGTAATGGTGCCGATCCAGGGCAGGTTGCAGTGCCCGCCCGGATACGCCCGACACCACACCACCTCCTGTGTTTCAGCGCACTCAGTATCCCGCAGCCCGACGCTATCGGTGTGTATTGGCCTCGACAAGATGGCAGGCAGCGGTATGGCCGGCTCCGAGCACATCGGCCGCGATGATGGGCAACTCGACGGTTCGGCATCGCTCATCGACGCCGGCGGCGGCAGCCGTGCCGTCAGCGAGTGCGGGGCAGCGGGTGTGGAACCGGCAACCGGCGGGGATCCGGGTGGGGTCGGGCGTCTCACCGGTGAGCACGATCGGCTCGAGGCGTGCCACCTCCGGCACGACCGAGAGCAGCGCCTGGGTATAGGGGTGTCGCGGCGCCGCCAGGATCTGCTCGGTGGGACCGATCTCGATGATGCGGCCGAGGTACATCACCGCCACCCGGTCGGCGATATTCCACGCCAGCCCGAGATCATGGGTGACTACGAGCAATGTCAGGCCGAGTTCGTCGCGCAACCGCAGCAGCAGGGCCAGGATCTCCCCTCGCACCGACGCATCGAGGCTGGAGACCGGCTCGTCAGCGACGATGATCTCCGGGTCGAGCACGAGCGCGCCGGCGATCACCACCCGCTGTCGCTGTCCACCGGACAGCTCGTGCGGATATCTCAGGTAAAACCGCTCCGGAGGACGCAGCCCCGCCCGAGAGAGGGCGTCGGCCACCTTGGCCTCCTCACCCTGGTGCAGACCGTGCACGCGGAGGCCCTCGGCGACAGCCTCGTACACGGTGTGCCTCGGGTTCAGCGCTCCGGATGGATCCTGGAGGATCAACTGCGCTCGCCGCCGGTAGGCCTTCAAGTCGCGGGCCCGGTAGGAGAGTTTCTCTCCGCCGACATACACCGCGCCCGCCGCAGGCCTTTGTAGGCCGAGGATCGTTCGGGCCAGTGTGGTTTTGCCACAACCACTTTCGCCGACCAGTGCGAGAATCTCTCCTCGGTGGACCGCCAGGTTGACACCGTCAACGGCACGTGCGACGTCACCGCTGCGGGTACGGAACTCGACTTCCAATGCACGGGTCTCAAGCGCCGGCGTATCGGAGTCGCGGGTCGCCGTCATACCAACCCCTCGCCCACCCGGTGGCACGCGGCTTCGCGGCCACCGTACCTGCTCAGCAGCGGCTCGGCCGTCGAGCACGCATCGACGGCGATTGGACAACGCGGGTGCAGCGGGCAACCCGGCGGAAGGTCACCGGGGAACGGCGGGTCACCGGGCAAACCGGCCGGGGCATATCGGAACGCTTGGTCGCCGATCCGGGGAAATGCGCCGGCCAGTGCCTTCGCATACGGATGCAGTGGCCGGGCGAACACGTCGCTCGCGGCACCTTCCTCGACGATCCGGCCCGCGTACATCACCGCGACCCGATCGCAGGCACCGGCGAGAACGGACAGATCATGGCTGATCAACACCACGCCCAGGCCGAACTGCTTGACCAACGACGCAAGCAGGTCCAGAACCTGCGCCTGGACCATGACGTCGAGCGCAGTCGTGGGTTCGTCGGCGATCAGCAGGCTGGGCCGGCAGGCCAGGGCCATGGCGATCATCACCCGCTGTTTCTGCCCGCCGGATAGCTGGTGCGGGTAGTCGCCGGCTCTGCTGGCCGGCAGGCCCACCTGCTCCAACAATTCACCCACTCGCACTCGCGCTGCCTGACCGCCGACATCCTCGTGCAGCAGGATCGGCTCGGCAAGTTGCGTCTCGATCCGCTGCACGGGGTTCAGCGCATGCATCGCACCCTGGAAGACCACCGCGGCTTTCGCCCATCGGGCCGCGCGCAACTGACCGAACGACATGGCCATCACATCTTCTCCGTCGAGCCGGATGTGACCGCTCACCTGAGCGTTCTTCGGCAGCAACCGCAGCACCGAATCCGCCAATGTCGTTTTACCGCAGCCGGATTCACCGGCAATGCCGAGGGTCTGCCCCAGCGGAAGGCTGAGCGACACATTGCGCACTGCGGGAACCAGACCCTGACGGGCCTGGTAGGTGATGCTGACGTCGTCGAACTCCAGGAGCGTCATTGCGGGGCCTCGCGCGGATCGAGAATGTCCTCGAGCGCTCGCCCGACGAGGTTGAAGGCCAGCACGACGAGCACAACGCAGACACCCGGTGCCGCCAGGTACCACCACGCGCCGGCCGAGATTGCCCCGGTGGAGAAGGCGTCGTCGAGGATGGTCCCCCAGGACACCGCGGTCGGATCGCCGAGGCCGAGGAAGGACAGCGTCGTCTCCGACAGGATGGAGATCGACACCGCCAGCGTGGTGTTCGCCAGCACCAGCGGCATGACATTGGGCAGCACGTGACGGGTCATCTGATGTAGGTCACCCGAACCCAGGGCCTTCGCCCGCTCAAGGTAGGGCCGGCCCTCGACTGACAGCGTTTGGGCCCGGATCAATCGCGCCGTGGCCGGCCACGACGTCACCCCGATCACGATGATGATGTTGAGCAGGCTCTTGCCCAGCACGGTGGCCAGCACGATGGCCAGCGGCAGGAAGGGTATGACGAGGAACCAGTCGATGAGGCGGTCGAGGACTCCACCGATCAGACCGCGGAAGTGCCCCGAGGCGATGCCGACCGTGGTGCCGATACACATCGACAGCACGGTGGCGCACAAACCCACCAGCAGCGAGATGCGCGCACCCCATACGACGAGGGCCAGGACATTGCGTCCGGCGTCATCGGTACCGAGCCAGTACCGGGCCGTCGGTGATTCGTAAACTCCGCCGGTTGCCTTGGTGACGTCCAGTTGGGATGAGTCGAAAAGGACCGGCGCGGCAAGCGCGAGGGCGGCGAACACAACAAAGATCGCCAAACCCAACATCCCGGTGCGTGATCGACGGAACTGGTCCCCCAGTTGTTTCCAGGATCGGCGACGGCGCGCCCACACGATCGAGCGAGTAGAGACCGAGGTCATGTTCGCACCCGCGGATCAAGCCGGGCATACAACAGGTCGGCAACGAGGTTGGCGACGATCACGGCCGCGGAGAACAACAGGAACAGCGTTTGCAGCAGGGGGATATCCGGCCCGCGCAGGGCCAGCACGGTCAGCGAACCAAGCCCGGCGACCGAGAACACGTATTCGATGGTGATGGCGCCGCCGACGACGAAGCCGAGGTTGAGGAAGATCAGCGTCGTCGTCGGTAGCAACGCGTTGGGTACCGCATGCCGGCGCCGGACGTCGGCCTCCCGCAATCCCTTGGCCCGCGCGGTCCGCAGATAGTCCGCACCCATCTCGTCGATCAGTGAGGCGCGCATGACGAGCGAATACTCGGCGAGGTAGATGACGGTCAGGGTGAAAACCGGCAGGGCCAGATGCCAGGCGACATCGGCTATTCCGGCGAAGGTTCCGATGTCGATGCCCGGCGTGGACAGGCCGCCGACCGGAAAGATGCCCGGGATACCGAACACGCCCACCGAGAACACGATCAGCAGAATCATCCCGAACCAGAACTCCGGCATCGAATACAGCACCAGCGTCACGGTGGTAGCGACCTTGTCAAAGCGCTGGCCGCGCTTCCAGGCACTGCGAATACCCAGCCATACACCGAAGACCGTGGCCAGCACCGTCGCCGTACCGACGAGCAACAGGGTCGGCCAGATCCGCGGGCCGATGACATCCCACACCGGGGCGCTGAATCGCTGCGAGGGCAACCCAGGCACGAAGGGATTCTTGATATAGGCCAAGAACTGCTCGCCGATCGGAGCGTTGAACCTGGCCTGCAACTGCCGTTTGATCTCCGGATCGACATCACGTCCGCGGGTGTAGAGCGAGATCGGATCGCCGGGCAGCAGGCGGAACAAAAAGAAGTTGAACAGGATCACGAAGATGAAAGTCCCAACCGCCGACAGCACCCGGGACAACCCGTACCGCACACCCGGTGCCAAGACTCCCCTACGGCCGGACGCCGACGAGCGAGGTGCGGTGTCCGGTCCGCTGATCAGCGACATACCGGCATCACTCGCGGTCGTCGGCTCCCACGGTGCGATTCCGCCTCAGCAACAGCAGCGCCAGACCGCCGAGAACCGCCACTGCAGCGACGATTCCGCCGATCACCGCCGGCGACAATCCGCCACCGGCCTCTCCTGAGTCCGCGGCCTGCACGGGCTTGAGGTTCTCGTAGGTCCAGGTTCCGTACTGGAACAGATACGACCCATCCGGCGCAGGCTGCGGTACGAAGCCCTCGAATCTGTCGCTGCGATAGGCGACCAGGTTGTCGTAGTAGTAGGTGATGGCGTAAGGCCAGTCGTCGTACAGGATCTGCTGCATCTGCTTGACGATCTCGATGCGTTTGGCAGCGTCGGTCTCGGTGCTTTGTGCGGCGAAGAGAGCGTCGTACTCCGGATTGCAGTAGAACGAGTCGGAGAGGTTGGCCACGATGCTGCCGCCATCTTCGTAGGACCTCTTGTCACAGGTGAAGGTGGACAGCTGGTAACCGGGGTCGGGCTCGACGACCCAGCCCCATTCGAACATGTCGAACTCCCCCTGGCCGATCTTTTCGGTCAAAGCGTCCTCGGCGATAAGCGTCACCGTCGTCTCAACGCCGACATCGGCGAGGTAGTTCTTGATGAACTCGACGGCCTTCTTCGACGCCGCCTTATCCGATCGGCCGAAGAGTCGGAAGTTCAGGGGCGCGCCGGTCGCATCTTGGCGGATACCGTCCGGTCCGACCCGGTATCCGGCGGCATCCAACAGTGATCGGGCCTTATCCGGGTCATAGCTGACCTCATTGGGTGGCGCGAGGTGCCAATCCGCGTACATCGGTGGAATCAGCGTTGAGCCGACGCTGCCGTGTCCACCCAACACCTTCTCAACGAGGGCCTTGCGATCGATCGACCAGCCGATGGCCTCGCGCAGGCGCTTGTCCTTGAGAAGCGGATTGCCGTCCCCGATCGGCTTGTTGTCGTTGGTTGCGGCACCGGTGTTGAAGGCCAACTCGTTGAACCCCGAGTAGACCGCTGACAGACGTTTGATGTTCGGCACACCAGCCAGTGAATCGAAGACATTCGCCTCCAGGCCGTCGGCGTAGTCGATCTCACCCTTGCGCAGCGCCTGACCGAGCGCGTCGGGGTTGGCGTAGAACTTGAAAACGACCTCGTCGACAGCGGGCTTGCCGAGATAGAAGTTGGGGTTGGCGACCATCCGGGTGAACTGTCCGACTTGGCGCTCCGCGGTCAGATACGGTCCTGCGCCGACAACGGGCTTGCCGTCCGTCGGCTCGTCTTTGAAACTCTGGATGGCAGTCTCGTCGATCTTGGAGTAGACGTGCTCGGGCAGAATGTAGACCGCGAGTTTCTCCATGATCGGTGAGGGCTTGTCGACCCGAAGGATCAGCGTGGTGTCATCCGGCGCCTCAGCCTTGGTGATGTTGCCGACGTAGTTGCCGTAATTGACCTTCTCGAACGTGCCGTTGATGATCCGGTTGAAGGTGTACGCCGCATCCTTAGCCGTCAACGGGACGTCATCGCTCCACTTCAGCCCGGGCCTGATCTTGTAGGTCCAGAACGTCTTGTCCGGCGACTCCGTCCACGACTCGGCCAGACCGGGCTGGATGCTGAAATCCTTGGCCCCGTACTGTGTCAGGGTCGGATAGACCATCTGGAAGATCTCGTAGGCGGCGGCAGTGACACCGACGAACGGGTTCAGCGAATCGACGTCCTGGGTCACTCCCACGGTGAACACCGATTTGGCAGGGGCCGGCTCAGCTCCAGCGGGTACCCCGGCGGGTAACAGCAGCCCGATGACGAACAGGATCACGGCGACTAGGCGTGCGGTTCGATAAACCATCACGGCCCCCTTCGGTGGCGGGTACGGCGATTCACTTGATTGACGGATCACACCACCATGGCAGCAATTTCGGACGCAGTCCGGCGATCTGGCCTAATCCGCCGACTGGAGTGGGGTGGCCCAGGTCCAGCGCAGTATCGTTTTCACCAACTCTGGCTCGCCTTCGAGTCCCTGCGGAGGTTACGTGGCACCCGATATCGGCTCCAATCCCGAGCCACCCACGGCGCGCATCGGACAAGACCGGAGCCACCCGTACGGCTGGATCGCCGAGCCGACCGCGGAGTTGATCGGCCTACTCGATGCCGAGCGTGCCTACTACGAAGCCCGAACCGCACCACTGAAGAAACTGCGGGCAGCGCTCGCCGCGGAGATGACCGCGCGGGTGCCGGACCGATCCGAGTCCGCACCATGGCAGGCCGGAGCTTTCCCCTACCGAAACGTGTACGAGGTCGGCGGCGAGTTCCCCGTCCTGGTTCGGCGCGCCGGTCCAGACACGGACGAAACGGTGATCGACCTGCAAGCGGTCGCCGAGACCCATCCCGGGGCCGAGTTTCACCCCGGCGAACTCCAAGTGAGTCCGGACGGGACAACGCTGGCCTGGTCGTGCGACGCGGTCGGCGACGAACGGTATCGCCTCCGGTTCCGAGACCTGCGAACCGGAACCGACCTCCCTACAGTGATCGATGCGACCATCCCCACTGGCGGCTGGAGCGCCGACGGGACAACGTATCTATACCTGCGCACCGACGCCGTCAATCGGCCGCATCAGGTATGGGCACACATGGTGGGCACCGACCCCACGACGGACAGACTGGTTTTCACTGAGCCCGACGAGCGGTTCGATGTGCGCGTCAACGTCACGCGTTCGGGGGCGTGGTTCGTGATCACCGCGTGGTCGCGCAACACCTCTGAGGTCCACGTGCTGTCGACCGTGAAACCCACCGCTACTCCCATACTGGTCCGGCCGCGCGAACATCTCGTCGAGTACGGCGTGGAACACGCTCCCGGACCAGATGGCGATCGATTCCTCATCGTCACCAACCTCGACGCCGAGTCGTTCCGTATCGCCACCGCACCGGTCGAGGCACCGGGCGACTGGAGCGACTACGTATCCGAAGATCCGGCGACGCGGATCCACCATGTGGATGCCTTCGGTTCGGCGGTCGTGGTGTCGGCCCGGCGTCACGGAGTCGGCATGGTGACAGTTCGGCCGTACAACGCTGAGCCTTATGACATTTGGCCAGAAGTTCCCGGCGGCCTGGTGACACTGGGTCGTAACGAGATATTCGATGCCGACTTCGTGACTGTGATCCAACAATCATTCATCAAACCCACCCGACACGAGGATATCGATATCGCGTCAGGTGCACGCAGTCTCCGCCACGTGGAGCAGATCATCGGGCTCGACTCGGACGCGTATACCCAACAACGGCACCTTGCCCCGGCGCCAGACGGCACCCAGGTGCCCGTCGTCGTCGTGCGACGGCACGATGTTGAACTCAACGGTGAAGCGCCACTGTTCCTATACGGCTACGGCTCCTATGAAGTGTGCACAGACCCCGACTTCGGCTACGACTGGTGGCGATCGCTGCCCTCACTACTGGACCGCGGCGTCGTGTGCGCATTCGGCCAACCCCGCGGTGGTGGCGAGATGGGCCGGCGCTGGTGGCTCGACGGACATCTACGGGCCAAACCCAATACCTTCGATGATCAGGCAGCCGTCGCCGACTTCCTGGCCGGGGGCCTCATCGACGGCACCCGGATCGTGACCCGCGGGTTGTCCGCAGGCGGCTTGCTACAAGGCGCGCTGTACTCCCGCCGACCCGAGCGTTTCGCCGGTGTGGTCGCCGAAGTGCCCTTTGTCGACGTGGTTACCTCGATGCTGAATCCATCACTACCGCTGACCGTTCCGGAATGGGAGGAATGGGGTAACCCGGCCGACCCCGATGACTACGCCGTGTTGATGTCGTATTCGCCGGTCGACAATGCGCCCGCGGTCCAGGCGAGGCCGGCACTGCTCGTCACCGGAGCCGTGCACGACACCAGGGTTCTGGTCCGGGAGCCGGCGAAGTGGGTCGCGACGCTTCGAGCCGGCGACCCGGACCGCGGTGTAGGTGTGGATCCCGCGTCACCGGTATCGCGGCGCACAGTTCTCTTTCGCGCCGAGACCGGTTCGGGTGCCCATGCCGGACCGGTCGGGCGCTATTCCCAACTCCACTACGAGGCCGAGATCTACGCCTGGGTTCTCACCTGTTTCGGAGATGACAACGCATCCGGTCGGTCGCGAACACCGGGCTGACCAGTATCTACCGCCTGCGCTGACGTGCGATCTCGGCCAAAACGACACCGGCGGCAACCGAGGCGTTGAGCGATTCCGTCGGACCGGACATCGGAATCGACACCACCGCGTCGCAGTTCTGGCGCACCAGTCGCGATAGCCCCTTGCCCTCGGAGCCAACGACCAACACCATCGGCGCGGCGGCATCGAACCCGTCAATCGTGGTGTCCCCGTCCGCATCGAGTCCGACGATCCGCACCCCGGCCTCAGCCCACTGGTTGAGTGTGCGGTTGAGGTTGGTGGCGCGGGCTACCGGCACCCGCGCCGCCGCACCCGCGCTGGTTCGCCAAGCGACCGCAGTCACCGACGCCGATCGCCGTTGCGGGATCAGCACACCGTGCCCGCCGAATGCAGCAACTGAACGAATGATGGCCCCGAGGTTGCGCGGATCGGAGATGTTGTCCAACGCAACCAGCAGCGCGGGCTGCACATCGCTGGTGGCAGAAGCCAACAGATCGTCGGGGTGCGCGTACCCATACGGCGGGACCTGCAGCGCGATGCCCTGATGCAACCCGTTGGAACTCATCCGGTCGAGGTCGTGTCGCGGCACCTCCAGGATCGGGATGCCACGGTCGGCGGCAAGGGTGACCGACTCGGTCAGCCGCTCGTCGGCTTCGGCACCGAGGGCGACGTAGAGTGCCCCCGCCGGTGCGTTGGCCCGGAGGCATTCCAGTACCGGGTTGCGACCCAGAACCATTTCGGTTTCGTCGGTGGGCTTGTTGTAAGTCTTGCGGGCCTGTTGGGCGGCACGTTTTGCCGCGGGGTG
>JBMOKE010000038.1:0-18146 GCA_049315425.1 Mycobacterium sp.
CGGTTGGCGTGTCGAGGCGTCGACGCCCTAGATGAGACTCATCCGTGATCTGTACCGGCCGTTCAGGTGGCCTTGAAATCATCCGGAGAGACGCTGTCGAGGAATTCCTTGAACTTCTCGACCTCGTCCTCGCGGAGCACGCCGGACGATTCCTCATCGGAGTCCTCCGGCATCAACAGACCGGCTTCGTCGAGCACCGCGTCCTCGACGTGGATCGGCACCCCCATACGTACCGCCAGTGCGATCGAGTCCGACGGCCGTGCCGAGACCCGCACATCGTTCTCGAATACCAGGTCGGCGTAGAAGGTGCCCTCACGCAGATCCACGATCCGGATCTCTTTCAGTGAATGTCCAAGGGCACCAATGACATCGCGGAAAAGATCATGGGTCATCGGACGGGGCGGTTCGACTCCCTGTTGCTCCAGGATGATCGCCTGTGCCTCGACATTGCCGATCCAGATCGGCAGGATGCGATCGCCGACTGTCTCCCGCAGCATCAAAACCGGCTGATTGGTGGGCTGCTGAAACTGGACGCCGACTAGCAGAACCTCCGCCATCTGTGTCCAACCTCCGCCCGCAAGTATCGGTAACCAATTTAGTGTTCCCAAACAGTCTGGCAGAGTCTAGTCCTCACCGGTCCAGTACGTCGCGTACAGCGGATTTGATCAGTGAGGTGTGCAGGGTTATCGCCAGCGCCGCCACCTCCCGGGCCAGGTCATCTGCGCGATCGCGGGCGCCGGTCGTACCGGCCTTGCCGACCGGCCCGGCGATCTGTGCGATCAGATCGGACTGCCGGTCGGCCGCCGAGCGGAACACCCGCAGGTGCCGGGGTTCCATGCCGTACTCCGCCAGCGCCGCTGCACACTGCGCGATGACGATCGCGTGCTCGTCGAAGAATCCGCCCGGACCCGTGGTGATGATCCCGGCCTTGCGCAATGCGGTGATGAGCTCTTCTGGGACGCCGGAGCGTTCCAGCAGGTCCTCCCGGCTCAGTCGCACCGGCGCGGGTCCGGCGGGGATGTTATCCCGAACCCGTTCCCGCTCGTCGCCCTCTCCCGCCGGTCCCACCGGCACCAGCCACGGGGCCCGATGCGGCGAGTCCTGGCGCGGTAGTTCGCCGTCGGGTTGGGCGTCGAGTTGGGCCTTGATGACCTTGAGCGGCAGGTACTGGTCGCGTTGGGCGGTCAGGATGAACCGCAGCCGGGCGGCGTCGTAGGCGGTGAACCTCCGATAGCCCGACGGGCTGCGCTCCGGAGTGACCAGACCCTCGGCCTCGAGGAAGCGGATCTTGGAGATCGTCACGTCGGGGAAGCCCGGCCGCAGCAGATCAAGCACCGCTCCGATCGACATCCCGGCTGCTCCGAGACTATCCGGGGCGCTCACTAGCTCCCCGGAACACCGTCATCGCCGGCCGGTCGCGGGCCGGTCAGGAATACCAGCCGGAACTTGCCGATCTGAACCTCGTCGCCGTTCGTCAGGCCGGCCGAATCGACGGGTTCGCGGTTCACGTAGGTGCCGTTGAGGCTGCCGACATCGACCACCTGGAACTCGCGACCGTCCAGCCGGAACTCAGCGTGCCGACGGCTGACAGTGACGTCGTCGAGGAAGATATCGGAATCGGGATGGCGTCCCGCCGAGGTCGTCGGCTGGTCGAGCAGGAAGCGGGATCCCGCATTGGGGCCGCGCTTGACCACCAGCAGTGCTGCACCCACGGGCAGGCCCTCGACGCCGGACACTGAGGCTTCGCCGGCGGGACTGGCCGGTGCATCGAGATCGCTGAGGAAGTCCGCGCGGAAGACCGAGGTCGTCTCCACGGTGACCTCATCGGGAGTGTTGTCGACCCCCGATTGCCGGTCCATATCCGTCACCCGCTACTCCTCGCCATCGTTGGGACTGACCGTACCGCCCATGGATCGCTGCACCCTCACAACCACAGTTTTATGTGAGCGTGCCTCGGTACGCATCAGCGTCGAGCAGCGCCGCCAGCCCTTCGTCGAGGGTATCGCCGCCCGCCCGCAGCTCCAAGAGCCACCCCCGGCCGTAGGGATCGGAGTTGACCAACTGGGGGTCACCCTCCAGGTCGGTGTTGACCGCTGACACCGTCGCCGACACCGGCGCGTAGAGGTCGGACACCGACTTGGTGGACTCGACCTCCCCGAACGACTCACCGGCGGTGATCTCGGTGCCGACCTCGGGCAACTGTACGTAGACCACGTCACCCAGGGATGACTGCGCGAAGTCGGTGATACCGACCCGCACGATGTCCTCGCCCGTGCGGTGGACCCACTCGTGCTCGGCGGTGTAGCGCAGTTCGGCGGGGATGTCGCTCACGGGGCTCCTTGTTGATGGGACTTGCTCTCAGGTGACGGGCTGAGCGTATTGGCGGGGTTTCGGTTGCCGCAAGTCTCAGCGCGGGGCGATACCACCGTGCACTTTCGGCAACCGTCCCACCACCAGACGAACCTGGAGCAGATACAGCACCGCCGACCACAGATACATGTAGGTGCCCCAGATCAGGAAGGCCCACCCGCACGCACCGACCGCCTGGCTCCAACCGGAGTCCCACTGCCCCAACAGAATCAACGGGAAACCTGACATCAATGCGAATGTGGCGGCCTTGCCGACATAGGTCACCGGAAGCGCCGCAATACCGCGGCTGCGCACCATGGGTAGCGTTGTGGCGAGTATCGCGTCACGGCCGATCAGAATTCCCACCACCCACCAACCCACCACGCCTGCCAGTGCCAGAATCACCGGCACCGCCACCATGTAGATCCGGTCGACCAACGGGTCGAGCAACTCCCCCAGCCGCGAGGACTGATTGGGCACCAGGCGGGCGATCTTGCCGTCGGCCCAGTCCGAGACGCCACTGAACATCAGTATCGCCACCGACGGGCCGTAGGCGTGCCGGGCCAGGAGCAGATACCCCAACACCGGTAAAAGCAGCAACCGGATCACGCTGAGGACATTCGGGATGGTCAGCACCCGGTGCTGCATCTAGCGGAACACCCCGGGCAGGCTCAGTGCCGACAGCGTGTCGTCCCGGAGCGGATTGTCGTGAACCATGTAGGTCCACGTCGAGGTCGGCCGGGCGAGCTTCGACAGATCCAGCCCGGGTTCGTCGACGAGGATGTTGGCGGTCTCGAAAGTCTGCTGGGAGGCCTCGATGGCGTCGGCGGCAAGGCTCGCGAACGCGTCGACGGCCAGGCGGTGAAACTCATCGAGCGGGTTCTGCCGTCCAAGCGCGCGCAAATGGATGCTCTCGCGGATATCGGAGAGATAGGCGAGGTGATCCGCCCAGCCGCGGTCGAGGTGGAAGAGCATGATCTGCCGGCAGATCCGCTCCAGTTCATCCTCGGCGCCCATGTCCGAGCCCGCCAGCTCCTCGACGAGTTCGTCGTAGCGCTCCGCCGCGAGCTCCCGCAACTCCTCGCGAGCGGTCGGTGTACTCAACAGGGTGTTGCGGCGTTCGACGATGATCGCCCTCTGCTGGGCGATCAACTGGTTGTACCGCCAGGTGTTGGCGTGTACGTCGAGCAGCCGGCCCTCGGCCACCCGCTGGGCATGATCCAGCAGAGCCGTGGCCTTCGCGCTTGTGGAGCGCCCGGTCTCATCGCAGTCGTTGGGCAGCTTCCCCGGCTCGAGATGGGCGGCCACGACATCGTCCTCCCAACTGGCGAAGAACACCGACGAGCCCGGGTCGCCCTGACGGCCGGCCCGGCCACGCAGCTGATTGTCCAACCGCTCGGTTCGATGCCGTCCGGTGCCGATCAGATGCAGCCCGCCCAGTTCGGCCACCTCATCGTGGTCGGCCTCATCGGATCCGCCCAGTCGGATATCGGTGCCGCGGCCGGCCATCTGGGTCGAGACCGTCACCGCGCCGAGCTTGCCGGCCTCGGCGATGACCCGGGCCTCTTCCTCGTCGTTCTTGGCATTGAGCACCACGGCCGGAACCCCGCGGCGCAGCAGCCGGGAGTGCAGATCCTCCGACTCGGCGACGTCCTGGGTGCCGACCAGGATCGGCTGGCCGGTGGCGTGGCGCTCGATGATGTGATCGATGATGGCCTCGTTCTTGGCCGCGGCGGTGATGTACACCCGATCAGGTTCATCGACCCGGACGTTGGGTGTGTTGGGCGGGATCGACGAGACCGCCAGCTTGTAGAACTGCCGCAGCTGCTCGCCGGCGGCCAGCGCGGTGCCCGTCATCCCGCAGACCGTCGGGTAGCGATTGATCAGCGCCTGGACGGTGATGGTGTCGAGCACCTCACCGGTCTCGGTGGTCTCGATGCCCTCCTTGGCCTCGACCGCCGCCTGCAGGCCGTCCGGCCAGCGTTGCAGCGCGGCGATCCGGCCGCGGGAGGCGTTGATCAGCTGAACCGCGCCATCGCGCACGATGTAGTGCACATCGCGCTGCAACAACACATGCGCGTGCAGGGCGACGTTGACCTCGGTCAGCGTGGTGGCGACGTTCTCCTCGGCGTAAAGGTCGATACCGCCAAGTGCCTTCTCCAGCCTCCGGGCGCCGGCATCGGTGAGGTGAACGTTGCGGTTGTCATCGTCGGTGGCGAAAAAGGTGTCGGCATCCTTATCGGCGACGAGCTGGCCCACCAGACGCACGATCTCCAGTTTGGGTGTCTCCCGATGGCTGGTGCCGGCCAGCACGAGCGGCACCAGTGCCTCGTCCACCAGCACCGAGTCGGCCTCGTCAATGATCGCGACGTCGGGGTTGGGCGACACCAGATCGGCGACATCGACCACCAGTTGATCGCGCAGCACATCGAAACCGATTTCATTGACCGACGCATAGGTGACATCGCACTGGTAGGCGGTGCGGCGTTCCTCGCGAGTCGAATCGGCCGTGATCCACCCCACCGTCAGACCCATGGCCTCGATCAACGGGCCCATCCACTCGGCGTCGCGGCGGGCAAGGTAGTCGTTGATGGTCACCACGTGGACATTGCGGCCCGCGAGCGCGTACCCGGCCGCGGCGATCGCGCCAGACAGCGTCTTCCCCTCGCCGGTACCCATCTCAATGACGTCACCGGCCATCATGCGCAGCGCCCCGAGCAGTTGGACGTCGAAGGGCCGCAGGCCGGTGGCCCGTTCGGCGGCCACCCGCGCGATGGCCAGGAACTGCGGGGCATCAGCCGAATCAGCGAGATCCTCGAGATTCAGCAGCCGGGCCGCCTTGGCCAGTTGCGCGGGTTCGAGCACCTCGGCCTTGTCGGCGAACTCGGCCGCCGCCGATACCTCCGCCATTGAGTGCGCCTTGACCTTCTCATCGGTCGCGCCCAGCATCCGCCAGAATCCCCGGCTCAAGCGGCTCTGGCCGGATACCCCGGTCTTGGAAGTCTTCGCCACGGGCTCAACGGTACCGGCGACAGACCGCGACCCGTTGCTGCGGTAGCTTGCCCGAAGGGCGTCGCCCGCGCCTGCAGGGAGGAAACTTCGTTGGACACCTATACGCCGACACTGGATTGGGCGCATGAACTGGTCCCTTCACTGGTGTGGATTCTCAAAGCGTGGGCAATCGCCGCGGTACTCACCATCGTGGTGCTGGTCCTGCTGGCGAGGTTCACCCTGTGGGGCCGGCAGTACTGGCGTGTCACCGGGGATTACTTCAAAGGTCGCCAGGCCCTCGGGCGCTGGACCTGGCTGGCCGTGCTGCTGCTCTCGACCATGATCGCGGTGCGCCTCAACGTGCTGCTCAGCTACCAGGGCAATGACCTTTTCGAAGCGTTGCAGATGGCGTTCACCGCCCGCGGCGCCAGCGACCCGATGGCCCGGGACTCGGCCATCCGCGGGTTCTGGGTGTCTCTGGTGGTCTTCGCGATCCTGGCGACTATTTACATCAGCCGGGTGATGCTCGACATCTATCTGACCCAGCGATTCATCATCATGTGGCGTACCTGGCTCACCGACCGACTCACCGTAGATTGGCTGTCTGACCGCGCGTACTACCGGACCCGGTTCACCGACATCGAGACCGACAACCCCGACCAGCGCATCCAGCAGGACGTCGACGTATTCACCACCGGGGTCGGCGCGAGCCCCAACTCGCCGATGGTGGGATCCTCAAGCATGCTGGTGTTCGGTGCCATCAGTTCGGTGTCCAACGTGGTGTCTTTCATACCAATCCTGTGGGCACTGTCCGGCCCGGTGACGCTGTTCGGGATCACCCTGGACCGGGCCCTGTTCTGGGTTGCGTTCATCTACGTAATCTTCGCGACATTCATCGCGTTCTACATCGGCAGGCCGCTGGTCCGGCTGAGTTTTCTCAACGAGTCCACCAACGCCGCATTCCGTTATGCGCTGGTGCGCCTTCGCGACGCCGCCGAAGCCGTCGGCTTCTACCGCGGCGAGAACGTCGAACGTGGCCTGTTGCGACGTCGGTACGACGCGATCATCGACAATTACCGTGCCTTCGTCCGTCGAACCATCGGACTGGTCGGCTGGAACCTCACGATGAGCCAGATCATCAGTCCGCTGCCAATCGCGGTCCAGGCTCCGCGCTTGTTTGCGGGCGATATGACCTTCGGCGATGTGACGCAGTCCTCGACTGCGTTCTCGAATATCAGTGACTCGCTGTCGTTCTTCCGAAACGCCTACGACTCGTTCGCGGCGTACCGCGCGTCAATCATCCGTCTACACGGGATGATCGACGCCAACCAGATCGCGCGCGAGTTGCCCCGCCTGGAAACTCACCCCAGCACAGACGGATCGGTGGAATTGAAGGGGGTGGAGGTGCGCACGCCCGGCGGCAGCCAACTGGTGGATCCGCTCGATCTGCGCTTGGAACCCGGCGAAGGACTGGTGATCACTGGGGCTTCAGGAGTGGGCAAGACGACACTGTTGCGCAGCCTGGCTCAGATGTGGCCCTACACATCCGGCGAACTGTTCCGCCCGCTCGAGGGACATCAGACCATGTTCCTGTCGCAGCTGCCGTATGTGCCGCTGGGGGATCTGCGCACCGTGGTGTCATATCCGGCGCAATCCGGCGAGATCTCCGACGAGGACCTGCAGGAGATGCTGTCAAAGATGTCCCTGTCGCACCTCACCGGGCGCCTCAACGAGGTGCAGGATTGGGCCAAGGTGCTTTCACCGGGCGAGCAGCAGCGGATCGCGTTCGCACGGGTGGTACTCAACAAGCCGAAAGCGGTATTCGTCGACGAGGCGACCTCGGCGCTCGACGAGGGTCTTGAGTACGCGGTCTACGAACTGGTCCGCACCGAGTTGCCGGACGCGATCCTGGTCAGCGTTAGCCACCGCCCAACTGTGGAGCAACACCACCAACGACATCTCGAGTTGCTGGGCGAGGGCGAATGGCGGCTCGGGCGGGTCGAGGGAACCGCGCCGGTGAAGGTCTAGCCCGGCCAGCTGGAGGAGAATCGGCATGGAGCCTTACAAGCCCTCGCTGGACTGGGCGAACGAGATCCCACACTCCCTGCTGTGGGCCGGCAAGGCCTGGTTGATCACCGCGACGGTGACGATGATCGTGCTGATTCTCATCTCCCGGTACACCACCTGGGGACGCCAGTTCTGGCGGGTCACCGGCGGCTACTTCCGGGGCCGCAGCAGTATTGCGGTGTGGGCCTGGCTGGCGGTGCTGCTGTTCTCCACCCTGATCGCGGTGCGACTCGATGTCCTGTTGAGCTATTTCAGCAACGACCTCTACTCGTCACTGCAGGTGGCATTCGAAGGCGCCGGGGCCGGTAACGAGGCCGTGCGGGACTCCGGCATTCACGGCTTCTGGACCGCGATCATCACCTTCGGGCTGATCGCAACGCTCTATGTCGGCCGCTACCTGTTCGACATCTACCTGACCCAGCGTTTCATCATCCGCTGGCGGGTGTGGCTGACGGACCGGCTTACCGCGGACTGGCTGGGCGATGAAGCGTTCTACCGGGGCCGGTTCCTCGATGACCCGATCGACAATCCGGATCAGCGCATCCAGCTCGATATCGACTCCTTCACCACCTGCACCGGACAGGGCACGAACACTCCGACCGTAGGTACGACGACGACGCTGCTGTTCGGCGGGATCAACTCCATGGTGTCGGTGGTGGCGTTCACGCCCATCCTCTGGACACTGTCCGGGCCGCTGACCGTATTGGGCTTCACGCTGAGCCACGCGCTGTTCTGGATTGCGTTGCTTTATGTGTTCATCACCACGGTGATCGCGTTCTGGATCGGCCGTCCGCTGATCGGGTTGAGCTTCCGCAACGAGCTCACCAACGCTGCCTTCCGCTACGCTCTGGTGCGGCTTCGGGATGCCGCTGAGTCGATCAGCTTCTACCGTGGCGCGCGCGCCGAAACAACCATATTGCGAACGCGTTTCATGGCCATCATCGCCAACTACCGCCGATTCGTTGTGCGCAGTCTTGGTCTGCTGGGGTGGAACCAGTCGATAACCCAGCTCATCAACCCGCTTCCGCTGATGATCCAGGCACCTCGACTCTTCAAAGGCCAGATCACTTTCGGCGATGTCACGCAGTCGGCGTCGGCGTTCAACAGCGTCCACGACTCGCTGTCATTCTTCCGCGCCGTTTACGACTCGTTCGCCTCCTATCGGGCCACCATCATCCGACTCGACGGATTGGTCGACGCCGACGAACAGGCCAGAGCGCTCCCCCGCTTGGAGGTACAGGAAAGTTCCGATGGCGCAATCGAATTGCGCAATGTGGAAGTCCGCAACCCCAACGGCACCCAGCTACTCAAGGGTCTAAACCTGAGGCTCGAACCCGGTGATTCGCTGGTGATCACCGGCCCTTCCGGCTGCGGCCGAACCACCCTGCTGCGCAGCATCGCCCAGCTGTGGCCGTATACCTCGGGAACCCTGCGCCGGCCGGGTGGCGACGGGGATGCGATGTTCCTGTCGCAGCTGCCCTACTTGCCACTTGGCGACCTGCGCGCAGTGCTTTCCTACCCGAACGTGGAATCTGAGATTCCCGATGACGAGCTCGTCGCGGCGCTTGAGGATGTGGCGTTGGGCCACCTCGCGGATCAGCTTGACGAGACACCGGACTGGTCCAAGACGCTCTCGCCCGGCGAACAGCAGCGGATCGCGTTCGCCCGGGTATTGCTGCACAAGCCGCAGGTGATTTTTCTCGACGAGTCGACGTCGGCGATCGACGAGGGCCAGGAGTTCGCGCTGTACCGGTTGCTACGCGCTCAGTTACCGGCAACGATCATGGTGTCCGTCACCCACCGCGGGACGGTCAAACAACATCACAGCCATCATCTGCGGCTGCTCGGCGGAGGTGGCTGGGAGTTGGATCGGGAGGCCGAGTCGGCGGGCGTCTAACGCCCGCTGACGCGTGCGCTACAGCGTTCGCGCGCCCGCTGACGCGTGCTTGCCTGCCCGACGGCCGAAGAACGAGCCCTCGCCGAGTTGGGTGCCGCTTGAGTAACCCTTGCCGTCCTGGGCGATATTCGACGCACAGGTGCCGGCGGCATACAGGCCGCCGATCACGGTGCCGTCCACGCGAAGCACCTCGCCGTCCACATCGGTGGCCAGCCCACCAACGGTGAATCCCGAGTACATCGCCTTGCCCAGCGACAGATCGAACACGGCCCACGGCGCCTTGTCCTGTGGCGCAAGGTATTCCGGCTGTTTATGGAAATCGGGGTCGCCTCCGACGGCCGCGTGCCTGTTATAGGCGTCAAGTGTGGCGGCCAGGTTACCCTCCGGGATTCCCAGCGCCGACTCCATCTCTGCGACGGTCTCGTAGCCGTCGACGAACTTGATCAACGGGAACTCCGGTCGCTGCAGATGATCCTCATCAACGATCAGGAACGCGGCGTGGTCGGGCTGGTCCATCACGAAGCCCGACGTGCGCGAGTGGTACGAGTCCTCGGCCACGAACCGCCTACCCAGTTTGTTGACGATGAGTCCGGTCAGCAGGATCGCCGGCGGATAGACCGGCGCGGTGATGAAGGACTGGTCCATATGTTTGGTGGCGCCACCGGCCGAGACACCGAGACGGATGCCCAGGCCGTCGTCGTAGGTGTTGCCGAGGACGAATGGCTTCTCGGCGAGTTCCGGAGTGTAGGTGGCGACCATCTCCGGGTTCATCACGAACCCGCCCGCGGCGATCACCACCGACTTGGCCCGAATGGTCCCGGTCTCGCCGAATCGTTTCCACGAAACCCCGACGACGTTGCCGTTCTCGGTCACCAAATTCGTCGCACCGGTCTCATAGCGGATCTCGATATCGAGTTCGGCAGCTCGCTTGACCAGCAGGTCGATCACCATGGCCGCACCCTGGGTGTCACCGGGCACCGGCACCTTGTGTCCGCGCGGCGCCGGGACGGCCATCTCCCTGTACGGCCACACCTTCTCATTGCCGGTGTACATCAGGCCCTGGGTACCGGGTTGGATCACCGCTTTCTCCGGGTAGTAACTGCGTTCGAAGGCAATCCCGAGATCCTCAAGCCAGTCGAAATGCTCGACACTGCCCTCGCAGTAGGCCCGGATCTTGTCGTGTTCGGGTTCGCGCGACATCGCGACCAGGTACTTATACATCTCTTCGGCACTGTCGGGGTGACCGGTCGCCTGCTGGACCGCGGTGCCGCCACCGAGATAGAAGTGCCCGCCTGCCAGGGCGGTGGTCCCGCCGGCCACGGCGGCTCGTTCCAGCACCAGAACCCGGGCACCGTCGGCGGCCGCGGTCACCGCCGCACACCCTCCCCCGATACCGAAACCGATCACCACGACGTCGACGTCATCAGACCAGGCCGTTACGGTCGCGGCGTCGACGGTATCCGGGATATCAAGTCCGCTCATTCCGCTGAGGATATCGCCGGGGTGACCAGCTGGCTAGAACGTGTTCTAGTTGGCCCGGATCAGTTGTGGGTGGCGGCGGCGTTGACGACGGGGTTGGTGAGCGCGCCGTTGACTGCAGCGGTCACCGCAGCGGTGTCCTCGCGCAACTGCTGACCGGTCGCCTGCCAGGAAACAGCGGCCGGCAGACGCCCCCAGGTGCTGTTGAAGAGTCCGATGATGACGGCCTTGCCATTGTCGGTCATGGCGTAGACCGGGCCTCCGGAGTCGCCCTTCTGGCTGACGATGCCGTTGGTCATGGTGAACCAGCCATTGTTGACCCGCTCGACGATGCCGCAGCTTTCACCGGTGACGATGCCGAAGTGGCAGACCGGCGCTCCGATTGCCAGCGGCGCGACGACATCGGCCACCAGCGCCCGGCCGCCCGGGAGGATATTGCTGACCGACACATCCGCGGCCAGGGTGATCGTCTCGTAGTCGGAGATCACCTGGTCGACCCGCACGACGGAACCGTCCGGGGTGTTATCCCGAGACGTGGTCACCACGCCGATCAGGCGGCCATTGCGGTCGGTGACCGGGCCGTTGCCGCGGCAGTGACCTGCCGAGAAGGCGATGCGTGCGACCGGATCCACATAGCCAAGCGTGCACATGGTGGATTCCTGACGAATTTCCATGCCCGGGAACACTGTGACGTCGTTACCGGCGGCGGCGGCGGGGCTGACCGCGGCGATGAACGCCGCCACGGCTGCCGCAGCGAGGACGAGATATCGCAGGAAGCGGGCCACGGTACACCTCGATCGGTCTCGGACGCGCGAACGGCGCGGTCGCAACAATGTGTCGACTGTGTATCGGGGTTGCGCCCCGATCGTTACCGACGATGTGTCGCGGGTCCGCGCCGTTCGGCGTAAACCAACTTAAGGTGCAGGTCAGGGGATGGTGATGAGCTGTCCGACCTCGATGTGATCGGGGTTGGCGATGCCGTTGGCAGCGGCCAGCTCCGAGTAGCGATTGCCGTCGCCGAGGTACTGCTTGGCGATGTTGAATAAGGTGTCACCTGCGACAACGGTGTGCGTGCGCACCTCGTTGGCCACTGGCGCGACCTCGATGACCTCGGCGACCGGCGCCGGCGGCGGCGGGGCGTCGGTCTCGGTACGCGAGTTCCACGCCGCGCCATCGGCCGCGTAGAGCACCAGGTTGCGGTCATCCTGTAATACCAGCTTGACGTCCTTTTTGCCCTTGGTGTCGGTGTTCCAGACCGGCTTGTCACCGGCGTAGATCACGAAGTTGCCGTCGGTCTGGACCTCGGCCCGATCGGCGCCCTCGCCGTTGGTGCCGGTTGCCCACACGGCCTCCCCGCGCACCGCCAGGACGAGGTTGCCGTCGTCCTGCAGCGTTAAGGTGTACGCGCCATTGCCGGATGTCAGCGAATCGCCCTTACCCAGCTTCTGTCCTGCGGTGAGTGTGTCTCCCACGAGTGTTTTCCTCCTCTAAATCGCCCTCTTACCCGGGCGGACCGTGGCCGAGCCTACTGGAGAAATACACACTGCCGGTGGACAGTGGCAAACATCCGGCTTAAGAATCGAACCCCAGCCCCAGCCGGTCCAGGGTGCGCAGCAGAACGTTGCGGCGGCCGCCGTTATGATCGGCCCGATCCAAAGACCGCCGGGTGGCCTGGATTCCGACACTGGCGAGCGGTTCGGGCGGGAACGGCAGCGGTCGTTTGCGCACCATTTCCAGTTCGGTGCGCTCGGTGGGGCGCCCGTCGAGCAGGTCCAGGCAGACATCGGCGGCGAACCGGGACGCTCCCACGCCCAGCCCGGTGAATCCGTTGACGTAGGCGATCCGCCCGCGGCCGGCCAGTCCCCAGTGGGCGCAAAACCGGGTGCTGGTGTCGATGGGCCCGGCCCAGCGATGGCCGAACCGGATATCCGTGAGTTGCGGGAAGGTGAGAAAGAAGTGCGCGGCGATCTTGCGGAACGACTCCGGGTTGTCCTCGTGGCGGGGGTCGACTCGCCGGCCCCAGTGGTACATGGCGTCGTATCCGCCCCACAGGATCCGGTTGTCGGCCGAGAGCCGGTAATAGTGGAACTGGTTGCCGCAGTCGCTGATGCCCTGGCGGGACCGCCAGCCGATCCGGTCCAGTTGGTCGCCGGTCAGCGGCTCGGTGCCGAGCACTTGGTCATACACCGGCACGGTGTGCCACCGGTTGCGGCGCAGCAGGCTAGGGAACACGTTGGTGGCCAGGACCACTCGTTTGGCGGTGATGGTTCCGGCCGCGGTGGTGACGGCCACCGCGCCGGATTCGGTCTTGAGCGCCTTGGCTTCGGTGTGCTCGTGAATGCGCACACCCTTGTCGGCGCAGACACGCGCCAGTTCGAACACCAGCCGGGCCGGATCGACGATCGCACAGGTGTCGGACGAGAACAATCCGGCCCGATAGGTCGGTGAATTCACCTCGGCCCGCACCGCCGCCTCGTCGAGGAACCGGCCCTCGCCCTCGGCGGCCGCCTCCCGCAACCAGGGCACCTGATGGGCTTCGGTGGCGACTGCCAGCATTCCGTTTCGTTGCCAGTCGACTGCCATGCCGTATTTCTCGATATCGGCCTGCATACCGTTGAGGTTGTCCAGGCCCAGGCGCTCGAGTTGGTCGAATTCGTCGGGCCAGCGCGACCTTCCGTTCTCGGCGCCGTGGGTGAGGCTGGCGTCGACGAAGCCGCCGTTGCGACCCGATGCCGCCCAACCGATCCGTTCGGCCTCGATCACCACGATCGCGGCACCGGGATCGCGCTCGGCGGCATGCAGTGCCGTCCACAGTCCGGTGTATCCGCCGCCGACTACGAGCAGGTCGCAGGTCGTCGCGCCGGGCAGGCCCGGATAGTCGGGGCGAGGGATGTCCAGCCACATCGACCCGAAGACGGCCGGAGCCAACGCGCGTTCGATCAGTCCCGAGTCGACGTCGCGGTCGAAAACGATGCGCATTGAGCCATGGTGCCACGGCCGGCGGGCTCCCACCCGGGAGGTCCGAAGATATAGCCCAGCCTGTCGCGCCAGGTGGTCGCCGAGCGGACGTCGCGGGCGATCGCCACGTACTCCCGGGTCTCCAGGGTCCAGATGTTGAAGGTGTTCACTGGTTTGGTGAGGCCCTCTGTCAGGCCCTTTGTCAGGCCCTTTGTCAGGCCATAGTGTGGCCGGAAGATCTCCGGCTGGAAGGTCCCGAACAGCCGGTCCCAGATGATGAGGATGCCGCCGTAGTTGCGGTCCAGGTACAGCTGGTCCATACCGTGGTGCACCCGATGGTGCGAGGGCGTATTGAAGACGAACTCGATTGCGCGCGGCAGTGTCCCGATATGTTCGGTGTGGATCCAGAACTGATAGATCAGACTGATCGAGAAGCTGGTGAACACCATCCACGGTGGAACGCCCAAGAGCGGCAACGGCATCCACATGATGATCTCGCCGCTGTTATTCCACTTTTGCCGTAGCGCGGTGGCGAAGTTGAAGTAGCGGCTGGAATGGTGGGCCTGATGGGTGGCCCAGATCAGCCGGACCCGGTGGGCGATGCGGTGATAGGCGTAGAACAGCACGTCAACTCCGACGATCGCGATCACCCAGGTGTACCACTGCCGCGGTGAGAGATGCCACGGCGCGACGTAGGCGTATAACGCGGCGTAGCCGAGGAGTCCCAGGAACTTCCAGAACGCAAGAGTGGCGACCGACACCAGGCCCATCGAAATCGAGGCGCGCGCATCACGGCCGAGATAGGAACCGGGCGCGTCACTTCCGCCGAGCTTGCGGGCGGCAGCCCACTCGATGGCCAGCAATAGGACGAAGAACGGGACGGCGAACAGCACCGGATCCCGCATCGGCGGGGGCAGTACAGACAGCAGGTCCGCAATTCGGTCCACCAGGCACCTCCCGGGAGAAAGTCTAGTGCGCCGATCGCCGGACGCTATCGTGATGGGGCGACGCGAAAGGTGCCAGACGATGGGCGAATGGGCCATCCGCAGGACGTCCATGCGCAAGTGGGGCTTCCTGGGTGGCGCGATCGCCGCCGAGGTCACCGGCACCCTGGCCATGCGGGCCTCCCAGGACAATCCGGGGTGGCTGATCGTTGTTGCGGTGGGTTACTTCACCGCGTTCTTCATGCTCACCAAGGTGCTGCGGGCCGGGGTGCCGGTCGGGGTGGCCTACGGTATCTGGGGTGCGATGGGAACGGCCCTGATCGCCGCGATCGCTGCGGTGATCTTTGATGACCCGTTCACCACGCCGATCGTCGTCGGCATCGCGATGATCATCGCCGGGGTGCTGATGGTGGAGCTCGGATCGCACCCGAAGGCGGACGCCCCACCATGATGTGGCTGGCATTGGTGGGGGCGATCATCGTTGAGGTCTGTGCGACGCTGTCGATGCGCGCCTCGGATGGATTCCGCAGGCGGGCATGGATCGCCCCGGTGGTGATCGGCTACCTCATCTCGTTCGCACTGCTGTGGCTGACCCTGCGGCTGGGCATGCCGGTCGGGATCGCCTACGGCGTGTGGACGGCATGCGGCGTGGCACTGGTCGCGGTGGCCGGCCGGCTCTGGTTCTCCGAACCGCTGAGCCCGCTGATGATCGCGGGCATCGCGCTGATCATCTGCGGTGTGCTGACCATCGACTTGTCGGGTTCGTTGCACTGAGCGCCGGTTGACCAAGCAAGATAAACACCATGATCAGTCCGTCGCTGGCCGAAATCGCCCACCGGTTGGGCGTGGCGACCGAGTACTACGACTGGGTCGGTCACCTGAAAGCCGTCGAGCGGGAGACCGTGATCGCCGTGCTGGCTGCCCTCGGTGTCAAGGCCGACACTGAAACGGACTGTGCTGCAGTGCTTTCCGAACAGAATCGACAGCACTGGTCCCGAGGTTTACCGCCGGCGATCGTCACCCGTAGCGGTGCAGAAACCGCATTCTGGGTTCATGTCACCCACGGCGATCCCGCCGAGGTGTTTCTCCGGCTGGAAGACGGCACCGTACGCGCCGGGCTCCGGCAGGCTGACAATTTCACCCCGCCGTTCAATCTTGGTGGACGCCTGGTCGGCGAGGCCACCTTCGTGTTACCGGCCGATCTTCCGCTGGGCTACCACCGGGTGCACCTGCGCTCCGGGGCTTCCGAGTCCGACACCACGCTCATCGTCACCCCGTCATGGCTGGGGTTACCGGCCCGGATGGGCGCTCGACGGGCCTGGGGTCTGGCCACCCAGCTTTACAGTGTCACCTCGGCTGGCTCCTGGGGTATCGGAGACCTGACCGATCTGGCTGACCTCGCCGCATGGGCGGGTTCGGTGCACGGGGCCGGCTACGTGCTGGTCAACCCCTTGCACGCGACTGCCCCAACCAAACACATGGAGCCCTCCCCGTATCTGCCCACCTCTCGGCGCTTCGTCAGCCCGCTGTATCTGCGGGTCGAGGCGATCCCGGAGTTCGCCGCCCTGCCCAAGCGGCGCCGGGTGCACAAACTCCAGCAAGCCTGTGCGGAGCAGGCCCGCAAGGCCGACACCATTGACCGTGATGCGGCGTGGTCTGCGAAGCGGGCGGCGCTCAAGCTGGTCTATCAGGTGCCGCGGTCGGCGGGCCGCGAACTCGCCTTCGAGGCTTTCAAGGACCGGGAAGGCGCCGCACTCGACGACTTTGCCACCTGGTGCACGCTGGCCGAGAAACACGGCACCGACTGGCGAGCCTGGCCGGTCGGCCTCCGGCACCCGGCCAACCCGGAAGTCACCGAGTTCGCTGAACAGCACCATCGCGCGGTCGATTTCCACCGGTGGCTGCAGTGGCAACTAGACGATCAACTGGCCTCTGCCCAATCACAGGCCCTGCGGACCGGGATGCCACTGGGCATCATGCATGACCTCGCGGTCGGGGTTCATCCCTCCGGAGCCGACGCCTGGTCGCTACAGGACGTGCTGGCGCTCGGAGTGAACGCGGGTGCACCGCCCGATGAATTCAATCAGCTCGGCCAGGACTGGTCACAGCCGCCGTGGCGGCCGGACCGGCTGGAAGAGCTTGGTTACCAACCATTTCGGGCGCTCATCGCCACGATCCTGCGCCATGCCGGCGGAGTGCGGATCGACCACATCATCGGTTTGTTCCGGCTGTGGTGGATCCCGCAGGGCGCCCCACCCACGAACGGCACCTACGTCCGGTACAACCATGACGCGATGATCGGCATCGTCGCGCTAGAGGCGCATCGGGCCGGTGCGGTGGTGGTGGGCGAGGATCTCGGCACCGTCGAACCGTGGGTGCGGGACTATCTGCGTGATCGCGGCCTGCTGGGCACCTCGATCCTGTGGTTCGAGATCGACGCCTTCAACCGTGGACCGCTACGGGCCGAGCACTGGCGCGAACTGTGCCTGTCCTCGGTGACCACCCACGACCTACCGCCCACCCCCGGCTATCTTGCGGGTGAGCATGTGAAGTTGCGTCACGCGCTGGGGTTGCTCACCCGCACCAAGACCGAGGAGTTGGCTGACCATCAGTCCGAGCAGGCCGCCTGGATGGCGGAGTTGCGACGGGTCGGTCTGCTGTCCGCGGACGGCGACGGCGATCCCGACGAGGAGGACGTGATCATCGCCCTGTACCGATATCTGGGTCGCACACCGTCACGGCTGCTGGCGTTGTCCCTGGCGGATGCGGTCGGTGAGCGACGTACTCAGAACCAGCCCGGAACCACCGACGAATACCCGAACTGGCGGGTTCCGCTGGCCGGGCCGGATGGCGCCCGGCTGTATCTGGAAGATGTATTCACCGATCGTCGGGCGGCCGCCCTGGCCGAGGCACTGCGGGTCGCGTGCGACCCGACGCCGCGATAACCGCTGGCTGCTACCAGGCCCAGGTGTGCGATCCCGTGACACCCGTGAACTCGACATACCCGTCTGCGGTGGCGGCCGCGGTCGCGCCGTTGACCGCCGCGGTGCCATCCCAGACCTGGATACCGTCACGGAAGATCACCCGGGCCGAACCCAATGTGGGCACCGCGACGGTTCCAGAGGTTCCGTCCGGGCCGACGACAGTCAGCCGGAACACGTTGTCGCCCAACTCCCATCGCGCGGCGATTGTTCCGCCCACCGAAGGCACCTGACCCTGCGCCCACTGCATTTCCTGCGGGAACGGCCTGACCTGCCAGGTGCGGTAGGCAGGCGATGCCGGGGTGATGCCGACGACGTAATCCGACAGCGCTGAAGTGGCACCGGTGCTCCAGGCATGCGATGCGGAGTCGCCGAACAGATACCTCAGCTGGCTGGCCGACAGGTCTCCGTTGGGAAGGTTGATCCGCTCCCAGGTGGTGCCGGGGCTGCTATCGGCCATGTAGCCCCAGGTGGCCAGTA
>JBMOKE010000196.1:0-4042 GCA_049315425.1 Mycobacterium sp.
GGCAGACGTTGTAGTAGCCCTGCACGGTCATCGGGTCGCCCTCGAGTTTGCCGACGGCGGTGCCGGCGTGGATGTGGTCGACGCCGGCCAGGCGCATCCACTTCGCAATGACGCGGAAGGACACGCCGTGGCTCTTCTGCCGTGTGTAGGTGCCATGACCGGCGCGGTGCAGGTGCAGGATCATGTCGTTCTGTCGGCACCATTCCGACATCGACTGGATCGCGGTATAGCCGATCACCAGATCGATCATGACGATGACCGAGCCGAGCTCCTTGGCCAATTCGGAGCGGCGGTACATCTCCTCCATCGTGCCTGCGGTGACGTTGAGGTAGTGACCCTTGATCTCACCGGTCTCGGCCGCGGCCTTGTTCACCGCCTCCATGCAATAGAGGAAACGGTCTCGCCAGTGCATGAACGGCTGGCTATTGATGTTCTCGTCGTCCTTCATGAAGTCCAAGCCGCCCTTGAGGCCCTCGTAGACGACGCGGCCGTAGTTCTTCGCCGACAGCCCGAGCTTGGGCTTGGTGGTGGCGCCCAGCAGTGGCCGGCCGAACTTGTCGAGTCGCTCGCGCTCGATCACGATTCCGGTGGGCGGGCCCTTGTAGGTCTTCACGTAAGCCACCGGCATCCGCATGTCCTCCAGCCGCGCTGCCTTAAGCGGCTTGAAGGAGAACACGTTGCCGATGATGGAGGCGGTGAGGTTGGCGATCGAACCCTCTTCGAAAAGAATCAGGTCGTAGGCGACGTAACAGAAATACTGGCCGGGATTATTCGGCACCGGCTCGACCTTGTAGGCCTTGGCCCGGTACTGGTCTGCCGCGGTCAGCCGATCCGTCCACACCACCGTCCAGGTGGCCGTGGAGCTCTCCCCGGCCACGGCCGCGGCGGCTTCGATGGGATCGACGCCTTCCTGCGGAGTGATCCGGAACAGCGCCAGGATGTCAGTGTCTTTGGGTTCATAGTCGCCGTCCCAGTAACCCATCTGGGAGTACTTCAGCACGCCGGCTTTATAGCGTTCCTTGCCCCTGATTTCGCTGGGCGTAGCTTCCATGACGGTGGTTCCTTTCACAGCGGACGACGAGGTATGTGGCAACTGGCCCATTGCCGGGGAAGTATAGCGGCAGCCGATGGCGCCTAGGCGGGTTCTGAATTGCTGGCGGGCGTTCGACTATTGACCCTTATGAACTGCGCCTTTTACGCTCGACCAACTGCAGGATCAGTGGAGTCAGGATCAGTTGCATGGCGAGGTCGAGCTTGTTGCCGGGCATGACGATGGTATTGGCGCGGGACATGAAGGAGTCGCCGATCATCGACAGCAGGTACGGGAAGTCGATCCCTCGCGGGTTGGCGAAGCGGATCACCAACATCGACTCGTCCGGTGTCGGTATCCAGCGCGCCACGAACGGATTCGACGTGTCGACCACCGGCACCCGTTGGAAATTGATGTGGGTTTCGGAGAACTGCGGCGTGATGTAGCGAACGTAGTCGGGCATACGACGCAGGATCGTGTCCATTACCGCCTCGGTCGAATAGCCCCGACTGGCCTGGTCACGATGGATCTTCTGGATCCACTCGAGATTGATGACCGGCACGACTCCGATCTTGAGATCGGCGAGCTTGGCAAGATTCGCCGTCTCAGTCACCGCGCAGCCGTGGAGGCCCTCGTAAAAGAGAAGGTCGCTGGCTTCGAATTGGCGCCATGGGGTGAACGTGCCGGCTGGCTGGCCGTGCTGCAGTGCCTCTTTTTCGTCATGCATGTAGGTGCGGGTCCGTCCGGTTCCGGTGCGTCCGTACTCCTCGAAAACTTCGGCCAGGATGTCGAGTTCGTTGGCTTCGGGATTGAAGTGGCTGAAGTGGTCGTTGCCCTTCGCATCTTCCTCGGCAATCCGAACCTTCATCGCCTCGCGGTCATAACGGTGGAAGGCATCGCCCTCGATGTAGGCAGCCACGACGTTCTCGCGCCGGAAGATCAGCTCAAAGATCGCCTTCACCGACGTGGTGCCTGCGCCGGATGAGCCGGTGATGGAGATGATCGGATGCTTCGCCGACACGCGGTTTACCTCCCTATTTCCTGAAGAGTCCACGCGAGGTGAACAGCGGCGAATGGATGCCGGCGTGGTCGACCTCGTCATGGTAGCGAGCGACCTGCGCTACCTCAGCCCGTGAGCCGAACACCAGCGGCGTGCTCTGGTGCAGTGCGTGAGGCACCTGCGAGAGAATTCGGTTGACACCATCGGTGGCAAGGCCGCCCGCTTGCTCAACAAGGAATGCGATCGGATTGGCCTGATAGACAAGACGCATCCGACCCTGCGTGAAACCTCTGCGGCTGTCGCCCGGGTATAGGAAGATGCCGCCCCTGATCAGGATGCGGCAGGTATCGGCGACCACTGATTCGGTCCAGCGCATGGTGAAGTCACGACCGTGTGGCCCCTCGACGCCATGAAGACAGTCGTCGACGTAGTGCTGCGTGGTGTCGTCCCAGTGCCGCTGGTTGGAGATGTCAACGGCGAATTCGTCTGTCTCGTGGGGTATCTGGACCGCGACATGGGAGCGGATGAAGGCTCCGACCCGCGGGCCGTAGACGAATACGTGGGTGCCGTGGCCCAGGGTGATCGCCATGACCAGCCGTGGGCCGTAGCAGAAAAAGCCGGACGCGACCTGATTGACTCCGGGTTGCAGGAGGCTCGCCAACGGCTCCTGACCCGCATCGCCTACGACGGGAAGGATGGCGAAGACAGTGCCGATCGGCATATTGATGTCGATATTGCCGGCACCGTCGACGGAGTCCATGGCAACTGCGAGTGGGGCACTCGGATCGAGAAGTTCCGGCTGTTCAAGTTCTCCGGAAGCGTAGAGCGCCACCGGGGCTCCTCTGGCTTCCTCGACAAATAACTCATTCCCATATCGCTTGAGAGCCTTCGGCTCGGCACCGGCTGCCGGGTGATCACCCGTGGGGTCCGAAGGCGTGGCGGCCCGAACACCCGACTGGATTTCGGCGCTGACGCTCACCGCGGCCCGCGCGAGCGCAAGAATCGTCGAACGGACAGCGTGGCTCCCGTCGGCTTCTTCAAGCCAGTCTTCGAGAGCCTTCCCAGGCATTGACCATCCCTAACCTTGTGCCACTACCGGTCCCAGCGCCGGAACTTGATCACAATAGGGCAAACAGGTCAGGCCCGTGGGAATCTCGAATAGCCGAATTACTCGGCGCGGTCCCGGCTAGGGACTCGTGGGCGCCGACGGCTCAACCGGCAGTGCCGCGGACGTGGTACCCAGCGGCCGCTGAGCGATCAGCAGCAGTGCGTCGCTCATGGTGACGCCCGGGGTGTGGACTGCCTGCCAGAGGTAGCGCAGATAGCTCATATTCGGACCCTCGGGAGCGGCCTGGGTGGTGCCCGGCGGCAGATTGTCCGGACTTGGCAGATGCGGCACCCCATCCGCAGGCACCAGATCGACGACAACCGCCGGCTCAGGTGCGGCGGGATCCACCGGGTCGGCTGTCGCGGCGGGGGCAGCGAACAATGCCAGCGAGATACCCAACGGACCGATGACCATGAGTCCACGGCGCCACCGAACGCCAGTGCGCGTGCCGTTGACCATGTAGTTCCCCACTTCGCTGAAGGTCTCTACTGGTCAATCCGATACTGCGGCCCGTTTGTTACAACCCCGCGTTACGGTGCCCCGACCGGGACCGCGCGATAAACCGCCACCTCATTGGAATTGATGGTCTGCGTCATCGTGTACGTCGAACCCGACGGGATCGTGATCGTCCACTTCTGCGCGGCCTTGGCGGCGTTGGCGTTGAATTTGGAATCTGGCACATTCGCCATGGAGCTGTAGCGGTAGAGGTTGTAGGTAGTGCCCGGCCTGAGACTCGAGACGGTGATGGTGAGCGTCACCGGCGTGGCTGGGGGTCTGGTGTTGGAACCGTCGACCATCGTCGGTGTTTCCGCATTAACACTTGTCGTCAACCGCACCGGTACCGTGTCGCGGTTCAGGTCGATGATGCCGGTGATGGCGATCCCGTAGTCGGCACCGCTCTTGA
>JBMOKE010000197.1:0-4024 GCA_049315425.1 Mycobacterium sp.
CGACCCCGCCCGCCAACGACGTCGTGAGTTTCCCGGCCCTCGCCGCGACCCTGCCG
Organism: Mycobacterium sp.; assembly: GCA_049315425.1. Taxonomy (GTDB): domain Bacteria; phylum Actinomycetota; class Actinomycetes; order Mycobacteriales; family Mycobacteriaceae; genus Mycobacterium. The sequence continues at coordinate 57 of JBMOKE010000197.1, forward strand.
GTGGCCGACGATGCCACCCGGGCCGCGATCGCGGCTGCGGTCACGCCGGCGGCAGCATCTACGACCACCGTGATCCTCAACCAGAGCCTTGCCGGTGACGACGGCGGCCGACCTCGGCTGGCCAATGTAGCTGGCGCTCTGAGCAACCGGATCCGCGCTCTGCCGCCCGGCGGGATCGTCGGACTGTGGACGTTCGACGGCGCCGACAGTCGCCCTGTGGTGCCCACCGGCCCGCTATCAGATGATGTGGGCGGGCAGCCCCGCTCGGCGGCGTTGATCAGACTGCTCGACGGGCTGACACCCACCGGGGGCGGCGCGGTGTCCTTTACGACACTGCCCAGGGCCTACACCGATGCGCTCGCCAACTACCGCCCGGGACAACCGAATTCGATTCTGGTCATCACCCAGGGGCCCCACACCGACAAGACCCTGGACGGAGCGGGCCTGCAGAACTACCTCAAGTCTGCTGCCGACCCGAACCGTCCGGTAGCGATCAACGTCATTGACTTCGGTGGTGACCCGGACCGTCCCGTCTGGGAGGCAGTGACCCAGCTCTCCGGCGGCAGCTATCAGGAGATCGCCACCTCCGACTCCCCTGACCTCATCGGCGCGATCGCCCGAATGCTGTCCTAGCGGTTTCGCCGCCACGAGGCGACCATGACGCCGGCCATGACGAGAGTCAGTGCGTACGCGAGCCACTGAAACGGCGCACCGCCGTATCGGGTGAACGGCGCCCCCCGGGGTCCAAGAGGCACATCGGCAACCAGCAGTGCGCGGCCACCGAGTTGGGTGTGAATGTTGTCGATGGCCAGCACCTGTCCGTTGGGGGCGACAACCACCGAATCCCAGGCAGCGTCCGCCTTGACCATGGCTACCCGGTTCTCGACGGCCCGGAAAACCGTCGAGGCGGTCCGAACGCTGGAGATCGATTCCACATCGATACTGGGTGCCAAAATCATCTGCGCCCCGTCTAACACCGTGCGGCGGGCGGGACCGTCCGGGAAGTCGATATCGAAGCAGATGATCATGCCGAGGGTACCGATCGAGGTCTGCACAGTCGGATAGACCGTTCCCGGGATGAACGACTCCCCCTCTGCGAGCACGCGTTTGGTCTTGAGGTAGACGATCTCGATCCGGCCCTGCGGGTCCCACAGCAATCCGGTGTTCGGCGCCGAACTGTCCTGGGCATTCGGGGTGAACCCCATGGCGAGATAGACGCCGGTCTGGCGGAGCAGCGCGGGAATCCAGTCCGTGTTGACCACCCGCGGGTCGTAGTCGAGGGTCTCCTCCGGCCACACCACAATCCGAGCCCCTCGAGCCGCCGCCTGCCGCGTCATATCGCTGAGCTCGGCGATCTGATCGTTCCGGCGCTGTTGTTCGCTGCGGCCCGAGGCCATATCGCCGGCCGAGATCAGTGTTCCCGGGCTCGCATTGGCTAGTCCGGGCTGTACTGTCGCAACCCGCACGGCCGGGCCCATCCGGTTGGACACCGCGGTGTACAGCACCATGCTGACTGCCACCCACAGGATGCTCACCGCGGCTGGGAGGGCGAGGGAAAGAACCAGCACCCGCCGGGGCACCGGAACGTCCGCCAGGTCGGGCCGACGGCGGTCCAGCCAGGCCAAGACCGCCAGGGCGATCGCCGCGTTGATGACATGCAGCAGCAGGGTCAGCGCCGGAGTCCCGGTGAGGCTGACCGGCGCGATCAGCCGGGGCGCATCCGCAAGCCGGTAGGCCATCCACATATACGTTCCGATGATCTCGTTGTTCTGCACCAGCAGATCGATGACAACCCAGATCAATCCAAACTGCACGACGAACCAGCGAAACCCGGTGCGTTCAGCGAACGGCCGCAGGAACATCCCGATCATCAGGCCGATCACCGCACTGACCGCGGTGGTCGCGACGATGATCCAGATCGGTAGCACCGAGGCGCTCAGCATCGCCACCGCGAAGTAGTGCGCCGCAAATGCGATCGCCACCGGAATCGCGCTCCACCGCCGTGGCAGAAATCGGTACTGCGCCACATACATCGGGACGAAGGCGACGAAGGTGAGCCACCACAGGTTCCCCCAGGACTGCCAGATGACGATCAGCAGCACCGCGCTCAACGCGCTGAGCGCCAGACCCACCACGAAGCGCGCGGGCTTGGCGTCCGTCATGGAAAGCCAATCTAGTCGAGAGGCGCGCCTACCTCGCGGTGGCGAAGGCCTCAATCGGCGGACACGAGCACACCAGGTTGCGGTCGCCGTAGGTCCCGTCGATGCGCCGCACCGACGGCCACACCTTGGGCCGGAAGGCCGTGCCCAATGGGTAGGCCGCCTGCGCACGGGTGTACGGGTGGTCCCATTGCTCAACCAGCAGGCACGCCGCGGTGTGCGGTGCATTATGCAGCGGGTTGTCCTCGGCGGGCCAGTGACCCGAGCCCACCTGGTCGATCTCGGCGCGGATGGCGATCATTGCTTCGCAGAACGCGTCTATCTCGGTCAGACTCTCGCTCTCGGTTGGCTCGACCATCAGCGTGCCGGCTACCGGAAAGCTCATGGTGGGTGCGTGGAATCCGTAGTCCGCCAACCGTTTCGCCACATCGTCGACCGTGACGCCGGTGGCTTTGGTGATGGGCCTCAGATCGAGAATACATTCGTGGGCCACCATGCCGTTATCGCCGGTGTAGAGCACCGGGTAGTACTCGTCGAGACGGCGGGCCACGTAGTTGGCCGATGCGATCGCGGTCAGGCTGGCCTTGCGCAACCCGACCGCGCCCATCATCCGAATGTAGGCCCAGGTGATCGGCAGGATCGAGGCCGATCCATAGGGCGCAGAGGACACCGGGTGTCCGTGCGGCAGCTCCGGGGCCAGCGGATGGCCGGGCAGGTAGGGCGCGAGGTGCGAGCGCACGGCCACCGGCCCCACTCCCGGTCCGCCCCCGCCGTGCGGAATGCAGAACGTCTTGTGCAGGTTCAGATGGCTCACATCGCCGCCGAACCTACCCGGCCGGGCCAGACCCACCAGAGCGTTGAGGTTGGCCCCGTCGACATAGACCTGACCACCCGCGTCGTGCACCGCGGCGCAGATCTTGGCAATATCCTGTTCGAACACGCCGTGGGTGGACGGATAGGTGATCATCAGCGCCGCCAGCGCGTCGGCATTCTCGTCCAGCTTGGCCCGTAGGTCGTCAAGATCGACGTCACCGTTGTCGCGGCAGCCGATCACCACCACCTGCATGCCGGCCAGTGCCGCCGAGGCGGCATTGGTACCGTGTGCGCTCGACGGGATCAGACACACGTCACGTTGGGTCTCTCCGCGCGCCGCGTAGTAGCCGCGAATGGCCAACAGACCCGCGTACTCCCCCTGAGATCCGGCGTTGGGCTGCAACGAAATATCGTCATAGCCGGTTATCCCCGTCAGCCAGCCCTGCAGATCGGCGATCAGGCGTCGCAGACCGGTCGAGTCATCCGCGGGGGCGAACGGGTGCAGGCGGCCGAACTCCGGCCAGGTGATCGACTCCATCTCGGCGGCTGCATTGAGCTTCATGGTGCACGAGCCCAGCGGGATCATGCTTCGATCCAGCGCGATGTCCTTATCGGACAGCGCGCGTAGATAGCGCATCATCGAGGTCTCGGTGCGGTAGCGAGTAAATGCCGGGTGATTTAAGAAAACTGTTGTACGAGAATCGATCTCCGGTCCGGCATAGTCGTCGTCGACCTTCGCCCCGAAGGCTTCCAGGACAACAGCGACGTGCTCATCAGTGGTGGCCTCGTCACACGCCACCGAGACGTGATCGTCATCGACGCGCCAGATGTTGATACCGCGCGCCTTGGCTGCGGCCTGGATCGCAGCGGCCTGTCCCGGCACGTGCGCCAGGACAGTATCGAAGAAACTTTCGTGCACCACCTCAACACCGGCCGCATCGAGTCCGGCCGCCACGGTCCGGGCGTGACCGTGCACCCGCCGGGCGATATCAATCA
>JBMOKE010000039.1:0-17946 GCA_049315425.1 Mycobacterium sp.
CCCGGGCAACGGTTTGCGGGTTCGCGCTCGGCCTCTGAAAAGCGGGCTTACCATCGCAGAATGCAGCATCTTCAGCGGCTCAGCGGGCTTGATGCCAGCTTCCTGTACCTCGAAACCCCGACTCAGCCGCTGCATGTGTGCTCGGTGCTGGAGTTGGACGCGTCGACCATTCCGGGCGGGTACAGCTTCGAACGTTTGCGCGACGAGCTGGCGCTGCGGATCACTGCCATCCCGACCTTTCGGGAGAAACTGGCCAACAGCTTCCTGAACCTCGATCATCCGGTGTGGGTGGAGGACGAGCACTTCGACATCGAGCGCCACCTGCATCGCATCGGTCTGCCCGCGCCGGGCGGGCGAGCGGAGCTTGCGGAGGTGTGCGGCCATCTTGCGGCTCTGCCATTGGGCCGCCGCCACCCGCTGTGGGAGATGTGGATCATCGAGGGACTCGGTGGCACCGACGCCCGCAAGGGCGGACGGATGGCGGTGTTGACCAAGGTCCACCACGCCGCCGTCGACGGCGTCACCGGGGCCAACCTGATGTCGCAGCTGTGTTCGGTCGAGCCCGATGCGCCGACGCCGGAGCCGGTCAGAGGCAGCGCCGAGGTCAATCCGCTCAGGATCGCCATTGGCGGGCTGGCCCGCTTCGCCACCCGGCCCATCAATCTGGCGACCACGGTCCTGCCGGAGACCTTGTCGACGGTGGTGGAAACCGTGCGGCGGATCGCCGGAGGCCGTGCGATGGCGTCGCCCTTCGGCGCGCCGCACACCCCGTTCAACGCCAGCATCACCGCGCACCGAAACGTGGCCTTCGCCCAGCTCGATTTCGAGGACATCAAGACGGTCAAGAACCATTTCGGTGTGAAGGTCAACGATGTGGTGATGGCGCTGGTGGCCGGCGTGCTCCGGCAGTTCATGCTCAACCGGGGCGAACTTCCGGAGGCTCCGCTGGTGGCCATGGTGCCGGTGTCGGTGCACGACCGCTCCGACCGGCCGGGCCGCAACCAGGTGTCGGGGATGTTCTCCAGCCTTGAGACCCAGATTGAGGACGCGGGCGAGCGATTGACGGCGATCGCGGCGGACAACACCGTCGCGAAAGAACACAGTGCGGCGATCGGGGCCACGCTGCTCCAGGACTGGAGCCAGTTCGCCGGGCCGGCGGTCTTCGGCGTGGCGATGCGGGTCTACGCCCGCAGTCGGCTGACTGAGTCGCCCGTCCACAACCTGGTGGTGTCCAACGTCCCGGGACCGCAGATTCCGCTGTACTTTCTGGGCGCCGAAGTGGATGCGATGTACCCGCTCGGGCCGATCTTCCACGGCGCGGGTCTGAACATCACAGTGATGTCGCTCAATGGAAAGCTCAACGTGGGCCTTATCTCCTGCCCGGAATTGCTGCCTGACCTGTCGCAGCTGGCCGACGGTTTCGCTGTGGGGATGAAAGAGCTGTTGGTGGCCACCAAATCCCGGCGTCGGTGAGCCGCCACTGACCCGCGGCCGGGTCGGCGCTACCGGTGGTTTCCGGTGAACGTGGCAGCATGTTGACCATGAGGATGTACCAACGACCCCGCGCCGTGCGCGCCGCAGTGGTGCTTCCCGCGCTGGCCGCCCTGCTCTCGTCAAGTGGCTGCGGCAATGTGGTGTCCGGGAGGGCGGTGCTGGCCGGCCCGCAGATCGGGCAACCGGTGCAGTGGGAGCCGTGCCGGTCGAGTGGCGGCAGCGGCGGTGAGGCGATGCCGATACCGGGGGGCGCGCAGTGCGGCAAGATCGCCGTTCCCGTCGACTACAGCAAGCCCGACGGCGGTGAGGCCACCCTCGCGCTGATCCGGTTCCCGGCCACTGGCGACAAGATCGGTTCGCTGATCATCAACCCCGGCGGTCCGGGGGAGTCCGGGATCGAAGCGGCAGCCAGCATTGTCGAGGGACTGTCGCCCGAGATGCGTCGGCGTTTCGACCTGGTGGGCTTCGACCCTCGCGGGGTCGGCGGGTCCACTCCGGCGGTGTGGTGCAACTCCGACGCCGACAACGATCGGTTGCGAGCCGAACCGCAGGTGGACTATAGCCCCGAGGGGGTGCAGCAGATCGAGAAGGAGACCAAGGAGTTCATCCAACGTTGTGTCGACAAGATGGGCACTGAATTCCTGGCCAACGTCGGCACTGACAACGTGGCCAAGGACCTCGATGCTCTTCGCGCGGCGCTGGGCGATGACAAGCTGAACTACCTCGGCTACTCCTACGGAACCCGGATCGGCGCTGCCTACGCCGAGGCCTATCCGGACAAGGTGCGGGCGATGATCCTGGACGGTGCAATCGATCCCAACGCCGACCCGATCCAGGCCGATATCGACCAGGCCGAGGCGTTCCAGAAGGCGTTCAACGACTACGCCGCCGATTGCGCCAATGATCCGCAATGTCCGTTGGGTACCGACCCGGACAAGGCTGTCGATGTCTACAAGAGCCTGGTGGATCCATTGGTGGACAAGCCGATGGCGACGCGGGATCCGCGCGGACTGTCCTACGGCGATGCGCTCGTCGGCACGATCATGGCGTTGTATTCACCGAACCTCTGGCGGCACCTGACCCGTGGACTGACCGAGATGACCGAGGGCCGGGGTGACACCATGCTGGCACTGTCCGACATGTACATGCGACGTGACGCCCAGGGGCGCTACACCAACGCCACCGACGCGCGCGTTGCGGTTAATTGCGTCGACCAGCCGCCGGTCACCGACAGCGCAAAGGTGATTGAGGAGGATCGCCGCCTGCGTGAAGTTGCTCCGTTCATGAGCTACGGGGAATTCACCGGCCACGCCCCGATGAGCGCCTGTGCGTTCTGGCCGGTGCCGCCCACGAGCACCCCGCACATCGCGGCCGCGCCCGGCCTGCCGCCGGTGCTGGTGGTATCGACTACCGGCGATCCGGCCACGCCCTATCAGGCGGGTGTGGATTTGGCCAAGCAACTCGGCGGCGCGTTGTTGACGTTCAACGGCACCCAGCACACCGTGGTTTTCCAGAGCAACGCCTGCGTTGACGACTATGCGGCCGCCTACCTGATCGATCTGAAATTGCCGCCGCCCGACGCCACCTGCTGAACCGCTGCGTTTCTGATACCGAGGCGTGACCGTTCGGCGCCTCTCCTGCGTCTCCCATCGTGTCACGATGACGCGATGAGACGTGCGGGTCGGATTGGCTCGGCGCTGTTTGTCTGTGCCGTGGTCGCGAGCGGCGTCATCGCCGGGTCGGCGGAGGCGACCCCGGGTGCGGATCAGACGACCGCGGCGAAGCCGGTGTGGGGCAGTTGCGATCGCTTCATCACCGACGCCTTTCTGCCCACCGCCGAATGCACAGACGTTCCGGTGCCGATCGACGAAGCAGATCCCGCAGGAGCGCAGGCACAGCTGGCCGTCATCAGGATTCCAGCCACGGGCAAGCGACTCGGGTCACTACTGATGAATCCAGGGGGGCCGGGCGCCTCTGCGGTCGACCTCGTGGTCAGTCTCTCTGACGTGCTGTCCGACAGTCCGATCACCGAACACTTCGACCTGGTGGGGTTCGACCCGCGCGGTGTCGGCTATTCCACCCCGGAACTGCGTTGCCGCACGGATGCGGAGTTCGATGCCTGGCGCCGCGAGCCGATGGTCGACTACAGCAAGGCTGGCGTAGCGGTCATCGAAGGGTTCAACCGGACCCTGGCCCAGCAGTGTCTGGACAAAATGGGTAAGCCGTTTCTTGCCAGTGTCGGAACTGCTTCGGCCGCAAAGGATATGGATGCGGTCCGGCAGGCGCTCGGTGAGGATCAGATCAACTATCTTGGCTTTAGCTACGGCACCGAGCTGGGTACCGCGTATGTGCAACGGTTTCCCAATCGGGTGCGCACGATGGTGCTCGACGGCGCCATCGACCCCAACGAGGATGCGATCGACTCCCTCGTCGAGCAGATGGCCGGCTTCCAGCTCGCGTTCACTGACTACGCGGCCGACTGCGCCAAGTCCTCTGACTGCCCGCTGGGCACCGATCCGGCGCAGTTTGTGAATCGCTACCACCAGTTGGTGAATCCGCTGGTGGGCAAACCTGCCGCTACCTCCGACCCTCGCGGTTTGAGCTATGCCGATGCCCTCACCGGAACCTTTAACTCGCTCTACACCCCGCAGTACTGGAAGTACCTCACCAGAGGTCTTCTCGCTCTCAAACGCGGCACCAACGCCGACGCTCTGCTGATGCTCGCCGACGACTACCAGGGCCGCGATGACGACGGTCACTACAGCAACTCCCAGGATGCGTTCAATGCGATCCGCTGCGTGGACTCCCCAACGCCAAGCGATCCGGCACTGTGGGCCGATGCCGATCGTCGCATCCGGGAACGCGCACCGTTCACCTCATACGGCGAGTTCACCGGTTTCGGCCCCCGCGACCTCTGCGCGTTCTGGCCGGTTCCCACCACGTCGGCTCCGCACGCGGCGTCGCCCGCACCGCCCGGCAGTGTCGTGGTGGTGTCGACCACACACGATCCGGCCACGCCGTATCAGGCGGGGGTCGACCTCGCTCAGCAGCTGCGCGCGTCCCTGATCACCTACGAGGGCACCCAACACACGGCCGTATTCGACGGCGACGCCTGCGTGGACGACACCATCGTTCGATATTTCGTGGATCGCGTGGTTCCGGGGGACATCAGCTGCTAGCGCCGCCGGATCGGTCCTGGAATCTAGAGCGGTCCCGTAACACGGCGTTAACAGCCGATGCCTAGGCTGGCGTGATGGACAGGCAGAAGGAATTCGTCCTGCGCACGCTGGAGGAACGTGATATCCGCTTCGTCCGGCTGTGGTTCACCGACGTGCTCGGGTACCTGAAATCGGTCGCGATCGCCCCGGCGGAACTTGAAGGCGCATTCGAAGAGGGCATCGGTTTCGACGGATCGTCTATCGAGGGTTTCGCCCGGGTATTCGAGTCCGACACCGTTGCGCGCCCTGACCCGTCGACGTTCCAGGTGCTGCCCTGGAAGACGAGCGCAGGCCAGCATCACTCCGCGCGGATGTTCTGCGATATCACCATGCCGGACGGATCGCCGTCGTGGGCGGACAGCCGCCACGTGCTGCGCCGCCAGCTGGCCAAGGCCGGCGATCTGGGATTCTCCTGCTACGTGCACCCGGAGATCGAGTTCTTCCTCCTTGAGCCGGGCGCCTATGACGGGTCGGTTCCGGTGCCGGCCGACAACGGCGGCTACTTCGATCAGGCGGTGCACGACTCAGCACCCAATTTCCGTCGTCACGCGATCGACGCCCTTGAGCAGGTGGGCATCTCAGTCGAATTCAGCCACCACGAAGGTGCTCCCGGCCAGCAGGAGATCGACCTGCGCTACGCCGACGCGCTGTCGATGGCGGATAACGTGATGACGTTCCGTTACGTGGTCAAAGAGGTTGCCCTCGCCGAAGGGGTGCGCGCCTCATTCATGCCGAAGCCGTTCGCCGAATATGCGGGGTCGGCGATGCACACCCACATGAGCCTGTTCGAAGGCGAGACCAACGCCTTCCACAGCGCAGATGACCCGTTGCAACTCTCCGATATCGCAAAGTCGTTCATTGCCGGCATCCTTGCGCACGCCAGCGAAATCAGCGCGGTGACAAACCAGTGGGTGAACTCCTACAAGCGGTTGGTCCACGGCGGTGAGGCACCGACTTCGGCATCGTGGGGCGCGGCCAACCGTTCAGCACTGGTGCGCGTACCGATGTACACCCCGCGGAAAGCGGCGTCGCGCCGTATCGAGGTGCGCAGTCCGGACTCGGCGTGCAACCCGTACCTGAGCTTCGCCGTGCTACTGGCCGCCGGCCTGCGCGGTATCGAGAAGAACTATGTACTCGGACCGCAGGCTGAGGACAACGTCTGGACGCTGACTCGCGAGGAGCGCCTTGCGATGGGTTACCAGGAGCTTCCGTCGAGCCTGGGCGTGGCGCTGGCCGAGATGGAGCGCTCCGAACTTGTCGCCGAGGCACTCGGTGAGCACGTTTTCGACTACTTCCTGCGCAACAAGCGCGCGGAGTGGGAGGAGTACCGCAGCAATGTGACTCCGTTCGAGCTGAAGAAGTACCTGGCTCTGTAGCTCGGCGGTTGCCGCGATCGCGGTGCGATAGCGTCGTCACCGTGGCTAAACCTGCGACGCAGCGCCCGCGCATGCCGGGCGTGGGCCGGTTGGGACTGGTCGAGCCGTCAGCTCCCGCCAACCTCGCCACACTGGGTTGGGACACCGACGCCCATGTGGAGTTGCTGTGGTCGCTGTCGCGGGCGCCGAATGCCGACACCGCGCTGCACGCCATGGTGCGGCTGGCCGAAGCACTCGGAGCGCAATGGCATCAGCTGGATGCCGCATTGCTCACAGACCGCTCGCTGCGCGGCCGACTGTTCTCGGTGCTCGGCTCGTCGCTGGCGTTCGGTGACCACCTGGTCGCCAACCCGAAGTCCTGGCATTTACTTGAGGGCGTGCTGGCGCTGCCCAGCCCCGACCAGCTGCGCCGGATGTTCTCTGACCGCATCACTGAATTCGGTTCCGCGCCGGACGTGGTCATGCCGAGGTTGCGCGCGCTCTACCGCGACCAGCTGCTGATCCTGGCCGCCCTCGATCTGGCTCCGACCGTCGAGAACGAACCGGTTTTGCGGTTCGCCACGATCGGGGCCCACCTGTCCGATCTCGCCGACGCGGCACTGGACGCCGCCTTGACGGTCGCCATCTCAAGCGTGTGCAAAGACGGAACGCCGCCACCTAGGCTGGCCGTCATCGCGATGGGTAAATGCGGTGCGCGCGAACTGAATTACGTTAGCGATGTCGACGTGATCTTCGTCGGCGAGGACGCCGGCCCGATCACCGCCCGGGTCGCGGGGGAGATGATGCGACTGGCATCCGATGCCTTCTTCGAAGTGGACGCCGGGCTTCGTCCGGAGGGTAAGCAGGGCGCACTGGTCCGCACTTTGGATTCACATATCGCTTACTACGAGCGCTGGGCTAAGACGTGGGAGTTCCAAGCGTTGCTGAAAGCCAGGCCCGCTGTCGGCGATGCCGAACTTGGACAACGCTACGTCACAGCACTGCTGCCGATGGTCTGGAACGCATGCAAACGTGAGGATTTCGTGTCCGAGGTCCAGGCAATGCGGCGCCGCGTTGAGTCGCTGATACCGGCCGACGTGCGTGAACGGGAGATCAAGCTGGGTGCCGGCGGCCTGCGTGATGTCGAATTCGCCGTCCAACTTTTACAGCTGGTACATGGCCACACTGATCCCTCGCTGCACGTCTCCTCAACGGTGGAAGCGTTGTCTGCGTTGGGTTCTGGTGGCTATGTCGGTCGTGATGACGCCGCGAACCTGACCGCCTCCTATGAGTTTCTCCGGTTGCTCGAGCACCGGTTGCAACTGCAGCGCCTGCAGCGAACCCACATGCTGCCTGCGCCAGAAGACGATGAGGCGTTGCGATGGCTGGCCCGCGCCGCCCACGTCCGTCCTGACGGAACCCGAGACGCACTGGGTGTGCTGCGTGAGGAACTTAAACGGCAGAGCGTGCGGGTGTCGCGGTTGCACGCCAAACTGTTCTACCAACCGCTGCTGGAATCGGTCGATCCGGCGCTGGGGTTTGCCCCAGGGATGTCGATGGAAGCCGCCGAACGACAGTTGACCGCGCTGGGGTACGAAGGTCCGCAGAGTGCGCTGACCCACCTGGGTGCCCTGGTCGGTCAGAGCGGTCGCCGCGGTCGGGTGCAGTCGGTGCTGCTGCCGCGGCTGCTGGACTGGTTGTCGGACACCCCCGATCCGGACAGCGGTCTGCTGGCCTATCGGCGGGTCAGCGAGGCGCTGTCCGAACACCGTTGGTACCTGAGCACGTTGCGTGACGAGAGCGCGGTCGCCAAACGGTTGATGCGGGTGCTGGGTACCTCTGCGTTCGTTCCGGAGTTGTTGATGCGGGCGCCGGAGGTGATTCAGCAGTACGCCGACGGCCCCACCGGACCCAAGCTGCTCGACGTCGATCCGGATGCGGTGGCGCGGGCGCTGGTTGCCTCGGCTGGCCGGCACTCTGATCCGCTCGGATCCATCGGGGCCGCACGGACCCTGCGTCGTCGGGAGCTGGCTCGGGTGGCCTCGGCCGATCTGCTTGGCATGTTGGACGTCGAGCAGGTGTGCGCGGCGCTGACGTCGGTGTGGGTAGCGGTGCTGCAGTGTGCACTGGAGGCGGTGATCCGGGATAACGTCGAATCCGGCGGGGTGGCCCCCGCGGCGATTGCGGTGATCGGAATGGGCCGGCTCGGGGGATGGGAGTTGGGTTACGGATCCGACGCCGACGTGATCTTTGTCTGCGAGCCGGCTGACGGGGTTGACGAGACCGTGGCGGTCAAGTGGTCGACGACGGTGGCCGAAGAGTTGCGGACGCTGGTGAGCGCACCCAGCGACGATCCGCCGCTGGAAATCGACGCCAGCCTGCGGCCCGAAGGCCGCAATGGTCCGTTGGTGCGCACGCTGGCCGCCTATGCGGCGTACTACCAACAGTGGGCGCAACCGTGGGAAGTCCAGGCGCTGCTGCGTTCGCGCCCGGTGGCCGGCGACTCCGATCTCGGACTGCGCTTCGTGCTGATGGCTGATCAGGTGCGCTACCCGGAGGGTGGGGTATCGCCCGCCTCCGTTCTGGAGATCCGCCGGGTCAAGGCGCGGGTCGACGCCGAGCGCCTGCCGCGCGGAGCAGATCCCAACACCCACACCAAGCTTGGCCGGGGCGGTCTGGCCGATGTGGAGTGGACGGTGCAGTTGTTGCAACTGCGCCACGCCCACGCGGTTCCCGCGTTGCGCAACGCCTCGACGCTGCAGGCGCTGGACGCCATTGGCGCGGCCGAGCTCATTCCGGAGTCAGACGTGGCGCAACTGCGGGAGGCGTGGTTGACCGCGACCCGGGCCCGCAACGCCCTGGTCCTGGTGCGCGGCAAGCCCACCGATCAGTTGCCCGGCCCAGGGCGTCAACTCAACGCGGTTGCGGTGGCCGCCGGCTGGCGCAACGGCGACGGCGGGGAATTCCTGGACAACTACCTGCGTGTGACCCGGCGTGCGAAAACCATTGTGAACAAGGTCTTTGGGAGCTGACGGATGGATCTGGAGTTCGAGCAGATCGGGACCGAGGAGTACGCGGAGCTCTCTCAGCGGTATGTGCCACTGGCCGAGGCGGTGCGTGCTCTGGCGGCTGTCAGCCTGCACACCGGCGTGGGCTCCGACGTTGTTCGCGATGCCACCGCGGCGATCGAGGCGGTAACCGAGATGCTGGCCGCAGTGCATAACGATCGCCCGCTTCGATTCCAGCGGCACCGGACCACTGGGCGGCCGGTGGTGTGGTCCAACCCGGTGATCGGGATTCGCAATCCGCTCGCGCCGCCCCTGATCGTCCACCACGAGTCCGGCGGACGCTGTTGGAGCGAGTTCACCCTGGGCAGCGTCTATGAGGGGCCACCCGGCCTGGTGCACGGCGGTATCAGCGCAATGATTCTCGACCAGCTCCTCGGAGAGGTCGCCACTGACCAGCTGACGACACCGAAGTACACCGGCACCATTACGGTCAAGTATCTGCGCGGCACACCGTTGGGTCCGCTGCGCGCCGAAGCGTTCGTCGAACGAAGCGAGAACCATAAGACCTATGCGCGTGGATTCATCAGCGATGCGCAGGGACCAACAGCCGAGGCGGAAGGAGTCTTCATCATGCCGGTATGGGCGCGGGACAGCGGTGCAGCGGAATGAAGTTCTATGTGAGCAGTGCATTCCTGGAGGCGGGTGAAATCGTCGAAATAGCCAGGGCAGCAGATGAACTCGGCTATGAGGGAATGGCGATCCCGGACCACGTGGTGAACCTGGAAACGCTGAAGACCCCGTATCCCTACACCGAGGATGGCGAGCGTCGGTGGCCGCCGTTCACCGACTGGCTCGACCCGTGGGTGCTCGTCGGCTCGCTGGCGCAGGTCACGTCACGGCTGAAGTTCGTCACCACCGTCTACATCCCCGCCATGCGCGATCCGTACTCGGCAGCCAAGTCGATCGGTACCGCGGCCTGCCTGTCCGGTGGGCGGGTGGAACTCGGCATCGGTGTCGGCTGGTGTGAGGAGGAGTTCGACCTGCTCGGCCAGCAGTTCGCGAAGCGGGGCAAGCGCACCGACGAGATGCTGGAACTGATGAAGCAACTGTGGCAACCGGGGTGGACTGAATTCGACGGTGAGTTCTACCGGACACCGCGACTGGAAATGATGCCTACGCCGCCGCGAATCCCGATCTACGCCGGCGGCCTCTCTGATTTCGCACTCCGGCGCGCCGCACGTAACGACGGCTGGATCGGAGACCTGATCACCCTGGACCAGGCACTGGCGTCGGTGGAGCGGGTGCGGGAGTTGCGGGCCGAGAAAGGCCTGACGATGGACGGTTTCAGAGTGCTCACCCCACTCATGGACGCGTTCACGATCGAGCACTTCGAGCGGGCCACCGCCGGGGGCATCGACTCCGTGGTGACGATGCCGTGGATGTTCTACTCCGGTCCCAAGGCATCGCTGGCCGACAAGATCGACGGTATGCGCCGGTTCCGCAAGGACCTGAAACTCGACGCCTAGGGCATTACGGGTTGCACTGGGGGCAGCAGGCCGGATCGGCCGACGAGGCTGGGACCGGGTGGCCGAGGAGGTACGGGCACGCGGCACAGCCGTCAATCGCCCTGCGCACCAAACGGGTTGGCGAATTACAGATCCGGCACGGCAGGCCCGGTTCGGTGCGCACCCGACCGAATCCCGGTGTCCCGCATTTGGGGCACCTGGTGGCCAATCGCCGCGCCAGGGTGTCGGCCAAGCCCGCAATGACCTGGCGCCGGCTCGGGTTGTGATGAGCTCGGAGATCCGGCTCGACGACCACCATGAGGTCGGGTGAGCGGGCAGCGGCCGCGGTGATCGCCGATCGTAATCCTCCGGTATCGGTAATGCCCTTGGCGATGCAGCCGGTTACGCCGCTGGGTCGCACGATCAGGGCCTGTACGGGCAGTCCGGCGATCATCGCGGTCGGCAATTCCTCAGCGGCCGTCACCCGGTGGCTAGCACCTGGAACCGATGCCGTGCGGTGGCCCTCCAGTACCTCGATACCGAGCAGATCATCGCGAAAAAACAGGATTTCCTCGTGCCCGCACCACCCGGTCGGCGGTAGTGATCCGTAGCTGGCCTCGCTGGCCAACCCGTAGGGCAACCCGCTGGCGTCCATGGCGAGGCGGGCCTTCGCCCGGGCTGCCTCGAGTGCGCCGATGCAGCGCGGTACCTCGCCGGTGAAGGTGCCGAACTGATCGGTATCGAGGTCGGGTGGGGTGATCAGGTCGGCTCCGAGCACAGTGCGGAAAGGGTGTGCCAGCTGGGATTGCTTGCCGTGCATGGTGCCGACTGAGATCAACCGACCGCGGTAGGGCGAATCCGACATGAGATTCATTATTCATGATCATTGACATACGCAATACAACACCGGTAGTTTAAATCGCGTGTGGAAGATCATGAGTGTGGTGCTGGCGACCACGGTGGTGCTTCCGGTCGTGACGGCCGGGCTCGCGTTCACGCTCGGACGTCGCTCGCCGCGGATGATCGGCCTGCTCGGAGCGATCGCGGCGGGCCTCGGTTTCCTTGGTGCAGTCGCCCTCGGGATCGGCGCCGGCCTGGGGCAGGTATCCGCACTGACAATCGGTGGTGCGGGATTGGCGGTCGACCGGCTCGCGGCAGTGTTACTCCTCCTCATCTTCGGCGTCAGCGCCGTCGTACAGGTCTTCGCACTCCGTTACCTGCACGGTGATCCCCGAGCACCGTGGTTCACCGGGGGAGCCGGACTGTTGACCGCCGCATCCGCGGGGCTGGCGACCGCAAGCACACTGATCGGGCTCGCGGTCTGCTGGACGCTTGCCGGTATCGCCCTGTGTCTGCTGCTGGGGACCTACTGGCACCTACCGGACGCTCGCGATGGCGTCCGCCGCACTGCCCGGGCATTTCTGATCGGAGACCTGGCGCTGTGGGTTGCGGTCGGGCTGGCCACCGCGGCCTGGGGCCGCATCGAGTTACGCGGGATCGACACCGGCCGGTTCAGCGGCCCCATCCTGCCGGTGGTGGCCTGCCTGGTCGTGCTGGCGGCGTTGTCACGATCCGCGCAGATCCCATTCCATCGTTGGCTTCCGGCCACGCTGGCCGCTCCGACGCCGGTCTCGGCACTGCTGCACGCGGGCGTGGTCAACGCGGGTGGAATTCTGCTGATCCGGCTCAGCATGCTGGCCACCGACGATCTCGCCCGCGGGCTGGCCATCCTGGCCGGCTCGGCGACCATGGTCTACGGCGCGGTCATCATGCTGGTGAAGCCCGACATCAAGGGCGCGCTGGCCCATTCCACGGCTGCCCAGATGGGCTTCATGATCCTGACCTGCGGGCTCGGGCTGTGGGCTGCGGCCGTGATTCACCTTGTGGCGCACGGCTTCTACAAAGCGACGCTGTTCCTCTCCTCAGGTTCCGCGATTGCTCGGTACCGCCGCCAGGAGGCGCTGCCGCCGCCGGATCCCGGACCGTCACGCCGCCATAGGTGGGCTCACATCACCGTCGCCGCAGGCCTGCCGGCCCTGGCACTGGCGGCCGGGATTGCGGTGGTGCCGATACCGCCCGGCGACCACGCCGCCGAGCAGACGCTGCTGATCTTCGCCTGGGTGACCGGCGCCGCCGCCACCTGGGGATGGTTCCAACGTCGCGGCGGGCTCGCCGGCGCGGTGACCGCTGCGGGATTTCTCATCCCAGCAGCCGTCGGGTACGTCGGAATCATCAGTGTGGTCACCCGATACCTGACCCCGGCGCTGCCGTCGCCGGGGATGGCGGTGACCACGGTCTGGATGATCACCGCCGCTGCACTTGGTCTTCTCGGAATTCTCGCCACGTTGCGACGGGCCCCCGGTGCCCAGAGGTTTCGCCGGACTCTCTACGCCCATGCACTGAGCGCTGGACACACCCCGGCCGGACGGCCGCCGGCCTCGGCACTTTTGGCAGGAGCACGTTGATGACCGCAGAGATCCAGAGCCGGCGCGCCCAACTGCGCAGCGACGTATCCCTCGCCGGCCGCCTACTCCCCACGCACTACCCGCTGGAAACCTTCATTGCGGTCAATCCCCTCGCCGGCCTGGAGGGCATGCCCTTCGAGCAGGCGATCCGGCGGGCCGGGGATCTCTACGGCATGAGGGGCACGCTGCATGAGCGCGACTTCCGCGAGTTCCACCGAGCCGGCCGAATCACCGACGGTGATCTGGACCGGGCTCTGATGCGGCGTTACCCGAACCTGTGTGACGCACCGGAGGTGCTCCTTGGCGACCGATCCATGAGCCGACTTGAGCTGCTGCGCGCCGACCTCATGTACGGAACCACCGCGCCAGAACCCAAGCGCAGCTACCGAACTCGATCAGAGACGCAGGCTCCCGCAGTCACTGAGGTGGTCGATGCCCAGACGGCCAAGTGGTGCGCCGCGTTCTTCGGGGGAGCGAGTTGGCCGATGCCAGGCCGCGAGAATGGCTTCTATTCGGCTTGGCGGGCGTTGGCGGCCGCCGACCGCAAGGTGCCGCGCGCCGCACGGGCCGAACTGCGTCGTGCGGCGGTTCGCGCCGAGGACGCCGCACTTGACGCATTGTCGAAACTCGGTGTGGATGACGACGCCCGGATCGGCTATCTGCAGGCGCACCTCACCCGGATGCCCGGGTGGGCCGCCCATGTTCAGTGGTGCTCTGGGCGCAGTGCGGGTATCGACCTGATCGACTACCTTGCGATGCGCCTCACCTACGAGTCGGCTCTGCTCACCCACCACCGCGGCTCCCTTTCGGTCGGGAGCAGCGAGGAGCCCACCGGTATACCGTCGGCGCGCCGACGTGCCACGCACCTGATCGAGGTCTTGGGAATCACTGATGTCAGTGATTCGGAAATCGCATCGGCAGCGAGGGTGCTCACCGCTCTGCCGGTGACTGCGCGGGAGATGCTGTGGCAGAACGCCTTCGAAGCGCAGTATCGCGATGGTCTGCTCGCCAGGCTCGCATCCCCGGAGACCCCCGCTACAGCGGGCGCCGTACACACCCAACTGGTGAGTTGCATCGACACCCGCTCGGAGGGTCTTCGCCGTCATCTGGAATCGCTGGACGGCTACCAAACCCTGGGTTTCGCCGGCTTTTTCGCGGTCGCCATCCGGTTCACCGATCTGCTGGGTGGTCCACCCAGCGACCTGTGTCCGGTATTGATCTCGCCCAGCCACGAGATTCGGGAGATTGCCGACCCGGGTATGCCTGACGCGGCTGCGCGGCAGCTCGCCGGGCTGCGGGGACTGGCCGGCGCCGAATCGGCGTTCCATTCCGCCAAAGAGTCGTTGGCAGCGCCCTTCACTTTGGCCGAGGCGGCCGGCTGGGTCGCGGCCCCGCTATTCGCGGCCAAGACCCTGGCACCGGCTACGACAGCGGGAGCCAGAAGGCGACTTCTCGGCGCGCTAGCGCCTCCGGCCACGACGATGCTCAACCTGGACGCGATGCCACTGGACGACAGGGTGCTCTTCGCCCAGGTCGCGTTGACCACCATGGGTCTGACGCGCGGATTCGGTCGGCTGGTCGTCCTCTGCGGCCATGGCAGCACCACCGAGAACAACCCGTATCAGGCCTCCCTGGACTGCGGGGCATGCGGCGGGCAGCAGGGCGGGCCCAATGCCCGCACTGCGGTCGCGGTCTTCAACCAGCCGGTGGTGCGCGACCGGTTGCGCGATCTCGGTATCGACATCCCTGCCGACACCTGCTTCGTCGCCGCACAGCACGACACCGCCACTGACCGCGTCGTGCTGCTCGACACGCACTTGGTCCCGGCCACCCACCTCGGAGACATCAGCCGGCTCAGTCGGGATCTCATGTGTGCCGGCTCTGCGCTTGCGGCCGAACGGTGCGCGGTGCTGCCGGGGACGTCGCGGACACTGTCACCGGGTCGGGCGGCCCGTCACGTGAGCACCCGATCAGACGACTGGGCCCAGGTCTATCCGGAGTGGGGGCTGGTCGGCAATGCTGCCTTCATTGTGGCGCCCCGCGACGTCACCCGCGGAATCGACCTGCAACGCAGGGCCTTTCTGCACTCCTACGAGGCCGACATCGACCAGGACGGCTCCGCCCTGGAGACCATCCTGACCGCGCCACTGGTGGTCGCCCAGTGGATCAACTGCCAGTACTACTTCTCCACGGTCTCACCGGAGGTGTTCGGCGCCGGCACCAAGACCATCCACAACGTCGTCGGCCGGGTCGGTGTGATCGCCGGGCACACCGGTGATCTGCAGCTGGGTCTGCCCTGGCAGTCGATCTGCGACGGCGAAAAGCTCCTGCATGAACCAATGCGACTGCTCGCGGTTGTCCAGGCCCCGCTGGACCGGATCGACACCATCTGCGACCGCAACCCGATCCTGCAGCGGCTGTTCGGAAACGACTGGGTCACCGTCGCGGCCCGGGAACACCCGTGGGAGCAATGGCAGCGCTGGAGCCGCACCGGCTGGCATCCCTGGACCGAATCACACAGCGGCGCAACCATTTACCCAGAGGAGATTGTTCAATGACTGCACCGACGCTGACCAAAATGACCAAGGTCGAAGTCGTCGTCTCGGGAAGTGACGCACCGGCCGTACGCGAGCTCATCCAGAGCGTCGGTGCCACCGGCTACACCAGCCTGTCGGGTGTGTCCGGGCTGGGCCATCACGGCTACCACCAGGGTCGTCTGCTGTTCAACCAGCAGGCGGCGCTGGAGCTCATCATCACGGTGGTACCCCAGCCCCGGATCGAGGCTCTGCTGGCCGGCCTGCGTCCGCTGCTCGATGCGTCCTCCGGCGTGATGTTCGTGACGGAGACCTTTGTCAGCCGCCCCGATTACTTCAGCTGAAAACCGAGATCCGCTGAACACCCAAAAGAAAGGAAACACCGCAATGTCCGATCCACTGACCGCCTGGCAACACTTGCGGGCCGGCAACGAACACTTCTCCATGCCCGCCCGGGAAAACCGGGCCGGGCGCATTGACGACCGCCCGGTGGCCGCGGTATTCCGCTGTGCTGATTCGGGTATGGCCAGCGAGATGGTCTTCAGCCAGAGTTGGGGCTCGCTGGTGGACATCAGCACCTGGGGCCATGTCATCGACACCGGGATCATCGCCACGTTGGAATACGCCGTTGAGACCCTCGAAGTGCCGCTGATCGTCGTGCTCGGCCACCATGACTGCCACGCCATGCAGACTGCTATGCGGGCCTGGAACGATGGCGCGCTACCCGAGGGCGCCACCCGGGCAGTCGTCGAGCACGCGATCGGGTCAATCGTGCGCCGCGGCACTCACGCCGAATCGATCGAATCCGTGACAGCGGCCCACATCGTCGAAACCGGCCTGGCACTGCTGGAACGCTCTCCGGTGATCGCCCGGCGGATTGATGCCGGGCGATGCGGAATCATCTGCGCGGCAACGCGTCCTGAAGACGGCCTACTGCAGGCGTACGCGACCGCCGGGGCGGTAGGAGAAGTGGAAGATTCTCTGCTGGAGTGTGTCTGAGGTCCTACCCTCGGTGCCGCCGGCGGACCACGAACCCGATGGAGTGGCCGATTGTCCGTCGGGTACAGAGAGCCCAGTTAAGACCGCATCGTGCCGATCAGCTGTGGTTGCCGCTAACGATTGAACCCAGGTAACGCGACCTCGGCCTCGGTGAGTTCAAACGGCGGGGGAGCGATGACTGACGGCGTCGCGACGATAGCCGGGTCGGTCTCGACGGGCGTCGATTCGGCCGGAGCGGATGCGGTACTCGGGTCGGCAGGCGTCTCGGCCGGTAGCGGCACCACCGGCGCGTCGTAGACGGGTGCAGTGGGGTACAGAACCGGACCGCCGACCTTCGATAGCTGGAACGGAATCGCCAAACTCTCGGCCTCCTTGCCGCAGGCGCCGCCGGTGTTGATGCTGGCATAGCCGGCCAGGCCGCTGGCATTCCAGGAGTAATTGTTGACGCCGGGAACCGAGGTGCCGTCGCCGCACAGGATGGCATCAGGCTGGTTGACGAACATGATCCACGAGCCCACGCTCACGTAGGCGGTGCCGGTCCACGGAGCGCGCTTGGAGTTACCGGTCTCGGCGACCTGCACACAGTTGTCGGCTGGTTCGGCGCACGGCATCAGAGCCCAGTTCGCCATCTCTCCGTCTTCCCCCTCGAATGTGTAACTACCCAGTGGGTCGGGATCTGCGTTCGCCGGGGTGGCGAGTCCGACTCCGATACCACCTGCGAGAAAGACAGAAGCTGCAGCCAACCGGGTCAAATTCATGGAGCTCCTCATTGGTTTAATCCTGTCTCGCCCGTCACGTAGGTATCGAAGTATCTCACCCGACCGGGGGTTTTTGCATGCGGAAAGGCTATAGCGGTCGGCGGTACGACTCAGGCGACTCTCGCCCACTAGCCGCAGTAGTTGCCTTTGCTGCCAAAAAATCAGCCCCGCCGGCGCCCTGAAAACCCAAGCGTTCACGTCTGCGAATGACCTACGGACTGTTCCGGCCACAATCTGACGTAGTAGCCGGTCAACCGGGTTAGCTGACTTATACGTCGTAGTAGAGCGCGAACTCGTAGGGGTGCGGACGGATCTGGATCGGCATGATCTCGTGCTCACGCTTGTAGGCGATATAGGTCTCGATCAGGTCCGACGTAAACACCCCACCCTCGGTCAGGTAGTCGTGATCCTGCTCAAGGCGGTCGATCACGGCCGCCAGTGAGGTCGGCGCCTGCGGAATACCGGCGGCCTCGTCCGGCGGCAACTCGTAGAGATCCTTGTCCACCGGAGCCAGCGGCTCGATCTTCTTCTTGATCCCGTCGATGCCGGCCATCAGCATGGCCGAGAAGGCCAGGTACGGGTTGCCCGAGCTGTCCGGGCAGCGGAACTC
>JBMOKE010000198.1:0-4001 GCA_049315425.1 Mycobacterium sp.
CGCACCATCGAGATCCGCAAGGATCCGGATGCCCCGGCGATCACCGCGCTCATTGACTATGAAGCGTTTTGCGGCGCGGTGCCCGACGTTGCGGCCCTGCCGGACTCGACGATCACCCCACCGCAGTTGCGTGAGCTGATGGCGTCGGGGGCCAACATCGCCCTCATCGACGTCCGCGAGCCGGTCGAGTGGGAGATCAACCGCATCCCCGGTGCCACGCTGATCCCGAAATCGGCCATCGACTCCGGCGAAGCCCTGGCCGGGCTGCCGCAGAACGCCACCGTGGTGCTCTACTGCAAAACCGGGGTTCGGTCGGCCCAGGCCCTGTCCGTGCTGCATCAGGCCGGGTTCGCGGGCGCGCTACACCTGCAGGGCGGGATCGTGGCCTGGGCACAGCAACTCGACCCCGACATGGCGATGTACTGACGGTCTCCTGTCGCCGGTACGCCTTACCCTGGCCATGTGACTGACGAACACCCGCCCGAGCATGTCCTGGCGACGTTCGGCGTCAAGTCCGGCGAACCGGAGCAACTGGGCGCCGGCTGGGAGGGCGGCTGGCGCTACGGAGAGATCGTCGTGGCGCAGATCACCGATCACGCCCGCGCCGCCTGGTCGGCCAAGGTCCGCGAGACCCTCTTCGTCGACGGCCTGCGGCTGGCCCGGCCGGTGCGCTCCACCGACGGACGCTATGTGGTTTCGGGTTGGCGGGCGGACACCTTCGTCGCCGGTACGCCCGAGCCGCGCGACGACGAGGTGGTGGCCACCGGGGTGCGGCTGCACGAGGCCACCGCCAAAATTGAACGTCCCCGATTCCTCACCCAGATGCCGGTGCCGCCGTGGACCGATGTCGATGTGTTCACCGCCGCCGATCGCGCCGCCTGGGAGGACCGTCCGCTGCAGAATCTGCCGCTGGGGGCTCCGGAACTGCCCGAATCAGAAGACCGCACCAGAGCGACCGAGTTGCTCGCCCAGCTCGCCGGATTGCGCAAGCCCACCAAGAGCCCCAGTCAGTTGGTGCACGGAGATCTCTACGGCACGGTGCTGTTCGCCGGCGCCGCAGCCCCCGGCATCACCGATATCACGCCCTACTGGCGGCCGGCGTCCTGGGCGGCCGGAGTGGTTGTGATCGACGCGCTGTCCTGGGGTGACGCCGACGACGGTCTCGTTGAACGGTGGGATGCGCTACCGGAGTGGCCGCAAATGTTATTGCGCGCGTTAATGTTCCGGCTCGCGGTGCATGCCCTGCATCCGCTATCGTCGGGGGAGACCTTCCCGGGACTGCTGCGGACTTCGGCGTTGGTTCGGATGGCGCTGTAATCGCTGCACATCCGTCAACCGCCCGCTGCACCTCGAGGGAGTCCCGTGCGCACCGACGATGACAGCTGGGGTATCAGCGACAGCGTGGGATCGACCGCAGTGATGGTGGCCGCTGTTCGTGCTGCGGAGACCGACAGCGCGGTTCCGTTGATCAATGACCCGTATGCCCGCATGTTGGTCGCCGATGAGGGCAGCGGTGTGTTCTCGAGCATTCTCGACGGCTCGCTGGCAGACCGGCTTGCGGCCAAAGATCCGGAAGCTGCTGCCATCTTCTCCTATATGCAGGACTATCAGGCGGTGCGCACGCATTTCTTCGATGCGTTCTGCACCGAGGCTGCCGCTGTCGGAATCCGCCAATTCGTGATCCTGGCGTCAGGACTTGACACCCGCGCCTACCGACTGGACTGGCCGCAGGGCACTGTCGTCTACGAGGTCGACCTGTCGAAGGTGCTCGAGTACAAGGCCAGCGAGCTCGCGACGCATGGTGTGCAGCCGCTGGCCACCATTCGTGAGGTGGCGGCCGATCTTCGCGACGATTGGCCGATTCTGCTGAAACAGCAGGGTTTCGAGCCGTCTCAGCCGACCGCGTGGCTGGCGGAGGGCTTGTTGATGTACCTGCCCGGCACCGAGCAGGATGAACTCTTCGAACTGATTACCGAGTCGAGCGGCGTGGGAAGCCGAGTGGCTGCCGAGTTCATTCCGTATCGCGATGATGAGCGCGCCGACCAGATTCGCGAGCTCTTTACCCACCTGGCCGACGAGCTTGGTGTTGAACACATCGTGTTCGGATTCGTCGCCGATATGGAAGGGCTCACTTACCGCGATCCCGATCGTGCAGACCTCACCGGATGGTTGCAGGAGCACGGGTGGGGTGCTTCGTCGCTGCCGGTGACCGACGAAATGGATCGACTCGGGTTCGCAGGCGACGTGTTGATGCGTGACCGTGAGGATTCCTTCGCGTATTTCGTCGTCGGTGAGCGCACCTCACCGTAACGACGATCTAACCGAACCTGTGGCGCACCGAACCGGTGCCTGTCAGCGCCACCCGGCCCTCGGTCGCGATGACTCCTTCAGCGCGCAGTAATTCCAACTGCCGGCTCGCCAGGTGTGGCGCTGGCCTGCCGGATGCGGTGATCACCCGGTGCCAGGGCAGATCTTCTGAGTCGGTGCGCATGATCCAGGCGACGATCCGCGGGCTGGAAAGTGCTGCCGCACAGGCGATATCGCCGTAGGTGGTGACTCGGCCCGCGGGTATCGATGCCACCAGTGCGCGCACCTGCTCCACCTGAACGTCGGTGATCTTGGGCATGGTTGTTCGTAGGTGGCGGTCAGCCGCGGGCGAGCATGTCCCGGATGGCGGCGGCGGTCTCGGCGGGTTTGGCAAGCGGCACCATGTGTCGGCAGTCGAAGTCGAACATGGTGAAGTCAGGCCCCATCTGCTCGGCGAGCCCATCGATCAGTGCCGTGCCAACATACGGCGGGTCCGACTGTGCCCCGCGGATCAGCGTCGTCGGAATTCGGCTGCGCGGCAACACGATATCGCGGGCCAGTTCACTCCAGTAGGACATCATCGCCGGCACGCAGATCCGCCAGCGGTACCGACCGCCCGGTAGCGCAATGAGATGTTCACTGAGTTCGTCATCGATATCGGCAGTCGGCACGTCGGCCCACGCGGCGTTGACCTTCTCGGCGCGTGCCTCCTCGGGGTCGGGGTAGTCCGGGGACTCCAGCATCGCCTCGGCGACGGCAAGCATGCGCTCGCCGTTGAGGCCGATCGCCGGATCCAGCAGCACCAGCCCGGACACCAGGTCCGGGCAGGCCGCGGCCAGGTGCAGGCCGACCGCCCCGCCGAAGGAATGGCCCACCACCACCACCGGGCCGTCGGTCTCGCGTTCGATCAGGCTCGCCAGCGCGGCGACGTTGGCATCGATGGTCCACGGTGCCGACCATGACGAGCGGCCGTGGCCGAGCAGATCCGGTGCCAGCACGGTGAACTCCGCCAGGTGCTCGTCGGCCAGGGTGTGCCAGCGGCGGCCGTGCCCGGTCAATCCGTGGATCATCAGGACTTGCGCGGGCCCGGGCGGGCCGAAGCGGTTCAGGTGCAGTTCGTCGGACACGTGCCCATGCTGACACCATGGGGCCGTGACCACCACACCGAGGTCCGGTATCGGCGTGCTGCCGCCGTGGAGCCTGGCGGTGGCGGCGATCGTGATGGTCCAACTCGGTTCGGCGCTGTCGATGGACCTCATTGCCACGGTCGGCCCGGCCGGGGCTGGGTGGCTGCGACTGACCGCCGGCGCGCTGATCTTCCTGGCGTTCGCCCGGCCCCGCTTCCGCGATATCGCCCGCCGGGATTTCCCCGCTCTGCTCGCGCTCGGGGTGTGCACCGGGGTGATGAGTGTGGCGTTCATGGCCGCGATCGAACGCATCCCGCTGGGAACCTCCGTCGCCATCGAGTTCCTCGGCCCGTTGACGGTCGCCGCCGTACAGAGCGGCACCAGGCGGGCGCTGATCTGGCCGGCTCTGGCACTGGTGGGCGTGGTCCTGCTGACCGAACCGTGGCAGGGCAGCGTCAATGCGGCCGGTGTGGGATTCGCCGCGTTGGCCGGTCTGGGCTGGGGCACCTACATCGTGCTGACCCAACACGTCGGGGATCGTTTCGAAGGTGTCACCGGACTGGCCGT